>NZ_RAWA01000525.1 GCF_003611675.1 Corallococcus sp. CA053C | reverse complement strand
GGGATGCCTCGCTACTGGCTTGATCAGGTCCTGCCACGCTCCCGCGCCCTGTCTGCCGTGGCCTCCGATTCGTATCGGTCCATCCTGGGCAATCCGTGGCAGTTCCTCTCCTTGGCGACGGCGTATCAACTGGGCCTGCGCGGGCCAGCGCTCACGGTGCAGACCTCCTGCTCCACGTCGTTGGTCGCGGTCCACCTGGCCTGCCAGAGCCTGCGGCTGGGCGAGTGCGACTTTGCGCTGGCGGGAGGCGTCTCCCTCTTCGCCTCGGGCCCGTCTGGCTATCTATATGAGGAAGGCGGCATCGCGTCCCCGGACGGGCACTGCCGCCCCTTCGACGCGAAGGGGCAGGGCACGGTGCCCTCCAGTGGCGTGGGCGCCGTGGTGCTGAAGCGACTGGAGCATGCGCTGCGCGACGGGGACCCCATCCACGCTGTCATCCGGGGCTCGGCCATCAACAACGACGGGAGCGACAAGGTCGGCTTCACCGCCCCGAGCGTGGAGGGACAGCGCGACGTCATCCGCCAGGCGCACGCGGCGGCCGGAGTGGATCCACGACACGTCACCTTCGTCGAAGCCCACGGGACCGCGACACCGTTGGGCGATCCGTTGGAAGTCCAGGCGCTGCGGCTGGCCTTCGGAGACCGTGGAGACTCCGCGCCGTCCTGTGTGTTGGGCTCGCTCAAGAGCAACGTGGGGCACCTGGACTCGGCGGCCGGGGTGGCGGGGCTCATCAAGGCGACGCTGGCCTTGAAGCACCGCTTCCTGCCCGGGACCGTCCACTTCGAACAGGCCTATCCGGAGCTGGGGCTGGAGCGCGGCCCCTTCGTGGTGAGCCGGGAAGGGCGTCCGTGGACACCGCCCGCTGGGCTCCCGCGCCTCGCCGGAGTCAGCGCGTTTGGCATTGGCGGAACCAATGCCCACGTGGTGCTCGAAGAAGCCCCGCCCGCGCCAGCGTTCTCCGAAGCACGCGAAGAGGCGACGGTGCTGGTGGTGTCGGCCCGGAGCGCGGACGCGCTGACCACGGCGAGCCAGCGGCTCGCGGATCACCTGGAGCAACACCCGCCCCCGTCCCTGGCGGACTGCGCGTACACGCTACAGGAGGGAAGGGCGGCCTTCGAGCACCGACGGGCCGTCGTGTGCCAGGACTCCGCGGACGCCACCGTGAAGCTCCGGTTGCTTGTTCCACCTCGGCGCATGGCGCCCCGTGCACCGGAAGTGGTCTTCCTGTTCCCCGGCACGGGCACGCAAGAGGTGGGCATGGGCGCGGCGTGGTACCGGCGCGCGCCGGTGTACCGCGAGGCCCTGGATCAATGCCTCGCACGCTTCGGCCAGGACCTGGAGCGCGAGCTTCGCGGCGCGCTGTTCGCGGAGCCTGCGGAGAGGGCGCTCGCGGAAGACGCCCTCCGGGCACCCTCGCTGGGCATGGCCGCCATCTTCTCCACGGAGTACGCGCTGTCGCGGCTGTTGAACTCCTGGGGCATCCGTCCATCGGCCCTGATGGGCCACAGCCTGGGGGAGTACGCCGCCGCGTGTCTGTCGGGCGTCCTGTCGCTGGAAGAGGCCGTGGCCCTGGTCGCCCTGCGCGGCCGGCTCTGCGACGCCTTGCCACCGTCCGGAATGCTGGCGGTGCCTTTGTCGGAGGACGTGCTCGTACAGGAGCTCGATGTCGGGTTGTCCTTGGCCGCCGTGAACGGGCCCGGGCAGTGCGTGGTGTCGGGGACGTTGGACGCCCTGGACGCCTTCGCGGCGCGGCTGCATGCGCAGGGGGTGCGGTCGAAGCGACTGCCGCGCTCCATCGGGTTCCACTCCGCGGTCGTGGAGCCAGCGATGAAGCCGCTCACGGCGTTGGCCGCGACGCTGGCGCCCAGGGCCCCGGTGATTCCCATCGTCTCCAACGTGACGGGCACCTGGCTGGGCGCGGACGACGCGCGCGACCCCGCGTACTGGGCGCGGCACCTGCGACAGACGGTCCAGTTCTCCACCGGGCTGGAGTTGCTGCTGGAAGACCGCGAGCGGATCTTCGTGGAGGTCGGTCCGGGAAGGACCCTCTCCACGCTGACCCTGCTGCATCCCCAGGTGGGCCAGGAGCAACAGGTCCTGGCCACGCTCGGCGTGCCGCAGGGACGGCAGAACCCTCCCGAGACGGATGAACAGGCCTTGCTCGGCGCCGTGGGACAGCTGTGGACCGCGGGTGTCCCCGTGGACTGGAGCGCGACCCGGGACAAGGCGCCACGGCGGCGGGTCCCACTGCCGACGTATCCCTTTGAGCACCAGCGCTACTCACTGGAGGCGCAGGCGCCCCGTGTCCCGCTTGAGCCCGTCACGGAGCGGCGCGACCTGAGGAGCGAGGAGGTGGGGGCACTGGTGGAAGACCTCTGGAAGGAACTGCTCGGGGTGGAAACGCTGACGCCCGACAGCCACTTCTTCGAGCTGGGAGGAACCTCCCTCCTGGTCGTGCAGCTCAACCGCGAGCTCAAGTCGCGGCTGTCCGTCCGCCTGTCGCTGCACGCGGTGCTGGAGCACCCGACCCTGGGCGCGTTCGTGCGGGCCGTGCAGGAGGCGCTGGAGCGGACGGGAAGGCCCCTGCGGAAGCCGGCCACGCTGCGGATGCAGCTTCAGGACGGGCGACCTGATCAGGCGCCGCTCTTCCTCGTGCAGCCCATTGGCGGAACGGTCTACACGTACCTGCCGCTGACGCGACAGCTGGGGCCTTCCAGGCCGGTCCATGCGTTCCGCGCCTCGGGGCTGGAGCCCGGCGAGGTGCTCTACCGGGACGTGCCTTCGATGGCACGCCGGTTCGTGGACGAGCTGCTGGAGTTCCGACCCCACGGGCCCTACTGGCTGGGAGGCCATTCGTCGGGAGGCGTGATTGCCTATGAGATGGGGGCCGTCCTGCTGGAGCGGGGACATGACGTGGCGGGCGTCATCCAGATCGACACGGTGACGGTGGCGGACTCACGTCGGCTGGGCATCAAGAGCGTGGGGGACGTGCTCCAGTTGATCGACGCCTTCCGCCGCATCTCCCCGCGCGCGGCGGAAGGCCTGCGGGCCGCGATGGAGACCGACTCGAGGCTGCGCGACGTGGTGCTCGCCACCAATGAGGCCCTCGCCGCATACCTGCCGGGACCTCACCCGGTCCCCCTGGTGTATCTGCGGGGCCGGGAGCGGGACACGGTCCTGGACGTGCACGCGGAGGAGTGGTGGCGGGCGCTGACGACCGGGTGCTTCCAGTTCCACGAGGTGCCCGGCAATCACTTCTCCGTCATGGAGGTGCCCTTCGTGACGGAGGTGGCGCGGATCATCGAGAACTGCCTGACGACAGCGAAGGGAGTGCGGTGCGATGACCTCAACCCGGGATGAGCAGACAAAAGACAGGGACGGCTGGAAGGCGGAGCTGGGGCAACGCTTCGCCGCGTTCATCGACGCCTATGAACGCAGGAGCCTGGAGGCCCTGGGGGAGCTGTTCTGGCATGACGAGGACCTCGTCGTCATGGGCACCCACTCCAACCTCCACTTCACCGGCTGGGCGCAGGTCGAGCACTCATTCCAAAGACAGTTTGAACACCTGCGCGACCTCCACGTGACGCTGCGCTCCCAGCCGCTCTGGCACGGAGGCGCGCCGCCCTCCACGATGGCGTGTCTCACGGTGCCCGCGATGGACCTCTCGGTGACGGTGGATGGCAAGCCCACCACCTTCGCGGGGATCCGCGTGACCTGTGCCTTCGAACGCCGGGGAACCGAGTGGCGGATGGTCCAGATGCACTGGTCGCTCCCGCGCGTGGAGGTGTTGGTCAATCACGGGGCGCAGTAGGCGCGCTCAACCCGGTGGCAGGGGCGAGCGTCGCGGCGTGCCCAGCAACTCC
This sequence comes from Corallococcus sp. CA053C, assembly GCF_003611675.1. Lineage (GTDB taxonomy): Bacteria > Myxococcota > Myxococcia > Myxococcales > Myxococcaceae > Corallococcus. The sequence continues at coordinate 1,939 of NZ_RAWA01000525.1, read as the reverse complement.
AGCGTGCGCACCGCCACGTCCGCCAGCGTGGAGGAGCACGGCATGCAGCCCCCACCGCAGCACGGGGGCCACTCGCCCTCCGGGTCCCGCAGCAGCGGATACACGCACCCCCGAAGGGACTCCGGCAGTCCGGCGTCCTCGCACGCCTGGCGCAGCGCCGCCTCCACGGTGGCATCCTTCACATCCATCCCTCCACCCCCTTTCGCAACCCAATGGCAGGAATCCCGTGCCCTCCACTCCCTTCTTCGCATTACTGCTGATGGGATTCGCTGCCGCGTGCACCGGATCCGGCCGCGCTCCCAGCACCCCACGGACCGACCCCACGGTGCGCCTGATGGACACCGTGCGCGCGCACGCCCGGGCCCACGGCTCCACGAAATCGCCTGTCTGCTCGCCCTCGGTCGCGCTGCTCGACTTGAAGGACCGCCAGGGACTCGACGTGCAGCGCCTCCAAGATGCCGGCCACCCGGTCGTCGTCTGGACGGTGAACGACCTGCCGACAATGAAAGCCCTGCTCCAGCGCGGCGTGGACGGCATCATCAGCGACCGGCCGGACCTGCTCGCCCGCGCGGTGCGCGACTTCGACGCCAACGCGGACGGAACGCCCGGAGACCTGCTGGACGCGGACGGCCTCATCGATGCGAAGCGCTTCGATGCCCAGGGCCACCGCGGCGCGCGCGCCCTGCGCCCGGAGAACACGCTGCCCGCCTTCGAAGCCGCGCTCGACCACCGCATGACCACACTGGAACTGGACACCGTCCTCACCACCGACGGCGTGCCCGTGCTCTCCCATGACCCGGACCTCTCTCCGTCGAAGTGCCGCCACGCGGACGGAAGCCCGCTCCCGGCCCCCGTTCCCATCGCGTCCCTCACCGTCGCCCGGCTCCAGGCCACCTATGTCTGCGACAGGCTCCTCGAGGACCGCCCCGAACAGACGAACGACCGCGCCCGCTCGCCCGAAGCCGTCGCGTTCGCCGCCCGCACCGGCCTCCCGGACCCCTACACCGTCCCCACCCTGAGCCAGGTCTTCGCCTTCGCCCAAAGCCAGTCAGACACCGAGCACGCGGCGAGCGACCCGCTCCGCGCCCGGAACGCCGGCCGGGTGCGCTTCAATGTGGAACTCAAACGGACCCACGGGAACACACCCGTCGCCCCGGCCCATGGGGAGGCGGTCGCCCAGGCCATCCTCTCCCGGGGGCTCGCCGACCGTGCGGACGTGCAGTCCTTCGACCCGAGCGCCCTGCGCTCAATGCAAGCCAGCCACCCCTCACTGCGCACCGTCTACCTGTTGGAGCACCTACCGACGGACGCCGACTTGTAGGTGGCGAGGGTCCAGATGGTCAGGTACCAAATCATCTTGCGCAAAATTGTTAGGGACCTTACTAGATGTGCGCCGTGATTCCTCCCCGCGCCAAGAACGCCCCTTCGATGAAGCTCGTCCCCCGGTACGAGCGGCTGAAGCAGTTGGCCAAGCGCTTCCCCGCGTTGGATCCCAGCGCCATCGAGACCTGTCTGACGATGCTGCGGCTCTCCAATGAGCTGACGGCCGCCTACGAGGCTCACTTCACGCGGCACGGCCTGTCGCAAGGGCGCTTCGTCGTGCTCGTCCAGCTCTTCATCGCGGAGGACTCGGGAGAGAGCCTGAGTCCCGCGGAGATCGCGGAGCTGTCGCAGTGCACCCGCGCCACCATGACGGGGCTGCTCGACACGCTGGAGAAGGACGGCCTCATCACCCGCGTGGACCACCCCGAGGACCGGCGCATGTACTCCGTGCAGCTCACCGCGCGGGGCCGCGAGCTCATCCAGGGCATGTTGCCCGACCATTACCGCCGCATCGCCACGCTCATGGCGCCCCTGAGCCACGCCGAGCGGGACACCCTGCGCGAGCTGCTCGCCAAGGTGTCCTCCCTGTCTCTTATACACCTCTGACGCTGCCGAC
>NZ_RAWA01000524.1 GCF_003611675.1 Corallococcus sp. CA053C | reverse complement strand
GGCGCGACGCCGTTCCTGCTGCCGCTGCTGTTCCAGGTGGGCCTGGGCTGGGGGCCGCTGGAGGCGGGGCTCGTCACCATCGGCACGGGGATGGGGGCCTTCGCGTGCAAGCCGGTGGCGCCCGCGCTCATCCGGCGCGTGGGCTTCCGCAAGACGCTCGTCGCCTCCAACCTGCTCACCGCCGCGCTGACGGCCGTGCCCGCCTTCTTCCGCGCCGGCACGCCCATCCCGTTCATCATCGGCACGCTCATCTTCAGCGGCTTCATGCGCTCGCTGCAGTTCACCGCCACCAACACCGTGGCGTACGCGGACCTCCCCCGGGAGTCGGTGAGCAACGCGTCCACGCTGGCGGTGGTGACGCAGCAGATGGCGCTGAGCGTGGGCATCAGCTTCGGCGGCCTGATGCTGCACGTGGCCCGGGGCGGCGGCGACGTGCGACTCACGCCGGACCGCTTCCTGCTGCCCTTCCTCGCCATCGGCCTCGTGTCGTCGCTGGCCGGTCCGCTCTTCCGCCGACTGCCGCCGGATGCCGGCGCGCACATTGGTGGACGGAACGCGGCGCGAGGCTGAAGCCGCGCTCCACCTGACGTCGGACAAACGACGCTTCCGCGCACGCAACGCTTCCCCGCTGGCCCCATCCGCAGGGCAGGCGGGCGGGCGACGCCCCGTTTCCCACACCTTCTCCAGGCCCGCCCCACCCACCAGTTTCTCCGCCAGGAATCCAACGGAGGGGGACAGGCATGGGTTGGGCGGTACTCACGGGACTGCTGCTGACGGGCATGACGGCCGCGACACCGCCCACGGCCATTCCGGTGCGGGGTGGCAACGCGCTGACCCTGCCCGCGCACCGTCACCTCGTCCGGGTGTCCCGCGGCGAAGGCTCCGTGCTGCTCGCGGCGGTGCAACAGGGCGGACAGGACGGCCACGGGCTGCGCATGTTCCGCAGCGACAACGGCGGTGGCAGCTGGAAGCTGGAGGGCGTCATCCACGACGGCTCCACCTACGACCGCGCGGACCTCATCGTGGTGGGCCGGGACGTGGCGCTCGTCTACGCGGTGGAGACGCCGGACAGCCAGGGCATCAGCGGCTCCACCAGCCGGGACGTGTTCTTCCAGTGGTGGCGCTACAGCTCGTCGAAGAACCGCTGGAGCCCCGAGTCCGCGGTGCGCGTCTTCGACTCCACCAGCTCCAGCACCGCGTACTACCGCGCGGAGCTGGCGCGCGACTCGAAGGGCCGGCTGTGGGTGCAGGCCTTCTTCCGCGAGAAGGACGGCAGCAACACGCTGAGCATCGCGGTCAGCAGCGACGGCGGCTCCACCTTCCGCGAACAGTCCGCGCTCGCGCGCGACATCTCCAAGCGCGGCGGCGGCCGGCTGGTGCACCTGGGCAGCCGCTTGATGATGCTGTGGAGCTCCCACAGCGGATCCGACAGCACGCGCTACCGGATCCGCGACGACAGCGCGTCGCTGTCCTCCTGGTCCTCCACGCGCACCGCCTTCTCCGACGGCATCTACCACGGCGCCGCGCTGAGCGCGGTGGCGGACGGGAAGGGCGGCCTGCACCTGGTCTACAAGGACAACTCCGAGCGCCTGATGTACCGCCGCTTCGACGGCAGCAGCTTCGGCTCCGCGGTGCGCGTGCTGGAGGACGGGGACTGGGCCTCACAGCCGGCGCTCACCCGCGTGGGCAGCAGCCTGTATCTCTTCTACAACCAGCCCCGGAGCGACGGCAGCGGCTACCGGCTGTGGGTCCGCGCGCTCTCCTCCAGCGGCAGGCCGGGCGCGGGCAAGGAACTCGCGTCGGTGTCCGGCTTCGCGGGCTACCCGGCCACGCCGGAGGTGCTGCCCTCGGGCGTGCCGCTGGTGGTCTTGTTCGGCATCGAGCCCTCGTCCGGCTCCAGCAACCGGGTGTCGTTCTTCTCCACCAGTTCGTCGTCGCTGAAGTCGAGCGCGGTGGCCGCGAAGGCCGTGGAGAACGACGGCGAGGACGCGCGCGTCGCCGCCACGGGAGGCTCCGGGGGATCGGCTTCGTCCGGCCCGACGCCCCAGGACCCCGGCACGCCCGTCAGCACGCTGACGGGCCCGTCCCAGGAGGCGGTGGCCGTCGGGTGTGGCGGTGCCAGCGCGATGTTCGCGGTGTTGCTGAGCTTGAGCCTGATGGAGCTGGGGCGTCGCCTCCGCACCCGGGCCCTGCGCGTCTAGCGCGGGCCGTCAGGGTTGGAGACACGCGTGGACGGTGCGCGCGCGGGCGGAGTCCCCGGGAGTCATCCCGAGGGGCACCGCCCGTGGGCGCGTCTCCCGGGTGGGGAGACGCGAAGCCCGTTCGCGCGAGCGACTACGTCGTCGTCGGAGCGGTCGCGGTGTCCGGCGCGTCGTCCGTGTCGGCATCGTCGTCGCCCGTGTCGGCGTCGTCAGCGTCGATGGGCGCCGTGGAGGCGGCACCTTCCGCGGCCGGGTGATGGCCACCTTCCGGGTGCGGCTTCTTCTGGCTCGGCGGCGAGGCCTTGCGGGCGGCCGCGGCGGCCTGGCGCGCGAGCTCGCGGGCCTTCTGCGCGACCTTCGGCGTGGGCGCGAGGATCATGAACATCTGCCGGCCTTCCATGCGCGGCATCTGCTCGGCGACGGCCACGTCCTTCAGGTCCTTCACGACGTCATCGAGGATGGCGCTGCCCAACTCCTTGTGCGTGATTTCACGCCCGCGGAACTGGATGACGACCTTGGCCTTGTTGCCCTCTTCGATGAACCGGCGGGTGTTGCGCACCTTGAACTCGTAGTCGTGCTCCTCCGTCTTGGGACGGAGCTTCACTTCCTTGAGCTGGATGACCACCTGCGTGCGCTTCGCGTCCGAGGCCTTCTTCTTCTCCTCGTACTTGAACTTGCCGTAGTCCATGATCTTGCAGACCGGCGGCTTGGCCATGGGGCTGACTTCGACGAGGTCGAGCCCCTCGGTTCGGGACCGCTCCAGGGCGGCCTCGATGGTCATGACCCCGAGCTGCGAACCATCGGAGCCCACGACACGGACTTCCCGCGCGCGGATGCGGCGGTTGGTTCTCTGGTCCCTGTTGGGACCGCGACTGTTTCTCTGTTCGCGAATGATGTGAACATCCTCCAAAAAGGGTTGCAGACCCACCACCCGTGAAGATGTGGCGGGCCCTTCAAAGTGGCAGGCCCTACGGTGTGTACGGCAGTCAGCCTGTCCGACTCCCGATCGGGACGGTAGGCCTTCTGCCCCCAAAGCGTCAGGAAGCACGCCTTCTGGCCAGCCAGGCAGGGAGACGTGCAACCGACTCTATCCGGTTCACGACCCCCCAAGGCAAGGTAACGCGGGAGCGTCGCCATTCCCACGACCCGGCGTCGCCTAGGATGCGCCCCATGGGGAAACGGTCCACCACGTCCGTCCGCGTCCCGAAAAGATGCCGACTCCCCGGGGTGGTTGCGCTCGCCGCGCTGCTCCCGTCCGCCTGCCTGCCCGTCTCCGACCCGGCGGACCCTGTCCCACCTGGCCGGGCCCAGGCCATCGTCCAGGGCTCGGACGCGCCCGGGGACACCGCCGCGGTGGCGCTCGTCGCCCGGCGCACGCGCTGTGGGGGCGAGCCGCCGGTCCTCCTCTGCTCGGGTGCCCTCATCGCCCCGGACGTGGTGCTGACGGCGGCGCACTGCCTGGCCGTGTTCGGGCAGGAGGGGCCCTACGAGGTCTTCCTCGGCCAAACGCTGCTTCCGGAGCCCGGGGCTGGAGGCCGGTTCGTGCGCGTCACCCAGGTGGTGGCCCACCCCGGCTATGTCCCGGCCACGCACGCCTACGACGCGGCCCTGCTGCGGCTGGCGACGCCCGTGAACGACGTGCCGCCCTTCCGCCTGCCGGGTCCCACCGACGCCCCGGGGGTGGGAAGCCCCGTACGGGCGGTGGGTTATGGGGACACGAAGGACGCGGCCCGGCCCTCGGGGCAGCGGCGCCAGGGGCAGCTCCAGGTGACGGGCGTGGCCCCGGGCTCCTTCCAGGCGGGACCCGCGCCGGGGATGAGCTGCGTGGGCGACAGCGGAGGGCCGGTATTGGGAGCCACCGAGGGGGACCCGGGCACCGAGGTGCTGTGGGGCCTCACGGTGAGCGGGGACGTGGCCTGTCGCTCGGAGGCGGTCCAGGTGCGGGTGGATGCGCTGGAGGACTTCCTCCGTCCCTTCCTCGAAGCGCCTCCGCCCCCGGCCGCGCCCACGCCGCTCCCCCTGGACGCCCTCTGTCAGGAGGCCTGCGCCACCGACGCCGAGTGCCCCGCTGGCCTCCTCTGCGTCGCCGCCGGGGACGCCCCCGCCCGCTGCCTGCTGCCCGCGCTCCAGGCGGGGAGCTTCGGGGCCGCGTGCTCGGAGGACGCCGCGTGTGGCGCGCAGGGTGTGTGCGCCCGGCTGGAGGTGGAGGGGGATGCCGCCTGCCGCTGCTTCACCCCCTGCGAGGCCGCCGTGGATCCGCCGAACCCCGGGGACGGCCCTCCGGACACGGGCGGAGGGTGTGCCCTGGCACCGGGCCCCGTGGACGGGATGTGGGCCGTCCTGCTCGGGCTGCTCAGGTGGGTGGGGCGACAGCCCCATCGAAGAAGTTCACGGTGTCGGTCCAGGAACCACTCCGCGTGAAAGCGCCCACAAAAACGCAAATGTAGGCGCAACTCAGGAAATCAGCTTCCGAGAATCCTGCATCCACGGTCTTCGGCAATCACAAGGTCCTCTCCCCCCATGAGCGACTACCGGATCAAGTCGGGCGACACCCTCAGCAGCATCGCCAAGCGCTTCAACACGGATGTGGGCTCGCTGATGAAGGCGAACCCGAACATCAAGAACGCAGACCTCATCTACGCGGATGCGAAGCTCAACATCCCGGGGAGCAAGGACGAGTTCCAGGCGCAAGGCACCGCGAAGGGCCCGAACCTCACGGGCGGTTCCCAGCAGACCGGCGGCACCGACGCCACCAGCGGCGCGCAGCCCGTGGGCGACGTGCCCCCGGGCCAGGTCGGTGACTGGATCAAGCAGGCCATGGACATCCTGAAGGCCAACGGCGTCCCGGCGGAGAAGATGGATCCGCAGGCTATCGCCGCCATCATCCAGCACGAGTCCAGCGGCAACCCGAACGCCATCAACAACTGGGACTCCAACGCGCAGAAGGGCACCCCTTCCATCGGCCTGATGCAGACCATCCAGCCGACGTTCGACGCGCACAAGCTCCCCGGCCACGACAACATCCGCAACCCGGTGGACAACATCATCGCGGGCGTCCGCTACTCCATCGAGCGCTACGGCTCGGTGTCCAACGTCCCGGGCATCAAGGGCCTCCAGAACGGCAGCGGCTACGTCGGTTACTGACCGGCGCGCTCCACCCCCCCACGCAGCACCGCGCCCCGCCGTGGAAGGCGGTCCCCGAAGCAGGGACCCACTTCCACGGCGGGGCGTCGTCTTTCGTTCCGACGGATCAGCCCCCGTGCAACATGGAGCGCTCGTGCGGTCCACCCGCGCGCTTGATGTGGATCTGGCTGGGCGCCTTCTTGCGGCCTCGCAGCCCCGTGCCCCGGTTGTTGCGCTTGGGGCCATGGTGCTCCGCGGCCGGCCCCAACGTCACCCGCTTCAGGTCCTTCGCCTTGCGCAGCTCGGCCGCCTCATCGTGCGGCAGCGTCGGGCGCGCCTTCTTGGCCTGCATGCTGGGCTGGGCCGCCCGCGCATTCACGCGTCGCTTGTTCTTGATGCCTGTCATCGGGGTCCGCACGGACATGGACATCCTCCTGTCCTCCAGAGGTAGGGACCCCGACCAGGGGGTGCCATCCGGGGCCAGGGGC
>NZ_RAWA01000523.1 GCF_003611675.1 Corallococcus sp. CA053C | reverse complement strand
GGGGCGGGCGCCCGGGGGCGGGGAGGTGAGCGTGGTGATCCAGGGCGACTCGAGGCCCATCCCCACCTGCCCCACGCCGGTGGCCTGCCACAGCGCCACGTTCGACGTGGTGACGGAGGCGTGCGTGGAGACGCAGGACCCGGACGGCACGGCGTGCGACCCGGGCAACGCGTGCCTCCAGGACGCCACCTGCGCGGCGGGGCGGTGCCGGGGCACGGAGCGCGTCTGCGACGACGGCAACGCGTGCACCACGGACGTGTGCAACCCGCTGGACGGCTGCACCGCGGTGCCAGCGCCGCCGTGTCCGGGGGACGGGGCGTGCCAGGTGGGCACGTGCGACCCGAAGCTCGGGTGCGGGCTGGCGAAGGCGACGGATGGAACCTTCTGCGGGACGGCGCGCGGCTGCGACGCGGCCGACGTGTGCCTGGACGGGACGTGCCAGCGCAGGGATCCGCCGGACAACTTCATCTGCTCGCCGCAGAGCCCCTGCCAGGGACCGGGCAGGTGCAAGGGGTCGGTGTGCGAGCGCCCCGCCGCGACGGCGTTGGCCCCCGAGTGGACGTACGACGCGGCCTCCAACGGCGAGGCCCTGCACGACCTGCTGGTGGGCCCCACGGGGGACGTGACGTTGGTGGGCTTCTTCGTGCCGGCGCTGCTGGACGCGGCGGGCCCGCTGCCGGTGCGCGCGAGTGTGTCGGGGCGGCGGTGCATGTTGTGGAACGACCGGCTGCTCTGCATGGACCTGCCGAACTCCGGGCAGGTGTCGCTGCTGGACCGGGTGACGGGCGCGCCGCGGTGGACGTTCGACCTGGCGACGGCGCGGCCGGACTTCGCGCAGGGGCTGACGACGCTGTTCATGGCCCGGCTGGGGGTGATGCAGCCGGACCGGCTGGCGGCGCTCTACGAGGCGTACCCGACGGGCACCACACGTGACACGTTGTGCCGGAGCTACTTCCTCGTGGTGTTGGATGCCTTTGGGAAGATGGTGTCCGCGCAGGCGCTGGTGGATCCGCTGCTCGCCGAGTGCAACCACCCGCACCCGTTCGGCGTGGCGTCGGACGCGGCGGGGGATCTGTACCTGGCCTTCGGGCAGACGTTGAACAAGGGCGCGCCGCTGTATCCGGGGGCGCCCACGCTGCTGATGGCGTTCTCGCAGGACGGCGTGCCGCGCTGGCGCAAGACGGAGGCCTTCAGCGCCGGAGAGCTGGCCATCGTGAACGGGCTGTTGCTCAACGAGCGCTCCACGCAGGCCCTGCGCACGCAGGACGGACAGGCGGTGGGCTCGCGCCAGTTCCCGAAGGGGCTCGGCCGCGTGGTGGCCACCTCCGAACGCCTCATCCCGTCCCCCTCGATGGATGAGGGCACCGGCGACTGGCGGCTGGAGGGCTACGGGCTGCCGGGGCTCGCGCCGTCGTGGACGTACACGTTCCAGGGCTGGCCCGGGCCGGTGGCGCCGGAGGTGCGGCTGGCCCGCTGGGTGACGCAGCGGGGGCTGCCGCCGGAGACGGTGGTGCTGGGCACGGGGCTCACCAGCACCGGGCCCACGATGTTCGCGGTGAGCGCGCGAGACGGCAGCGAGGTGTTCCAGTGCTCCCTGTCGGACGCGACGCAGCCCGCGCAGTCCCTGGAGCTGGGGCCGGACAGCGTGGTGATGATGGACGGGGCGGGGACGTGCGGGGACTGCGATCCGCCGTTCGCGTACAGCCTGGCGCGCTTCCGGCGCTTCGCCATCCCCGGCCTCCAGCCCGCGGAAGAGCCCTGGCCGGGCACCTTCGGCGGACCGGGGCATGACCACCACGAGGATCCGGTGCGCGGACGCTGAAGGCACCGGACCCAAAGGCCTTCACGCGCTCACGGCGTGAGGGCCGTCCAGTCGCTGTTGGGCACGGACACCTGGAAGTTGTAGGTGCCGTTGGTCCAGCACAGGCCGTAGGGCCCCAACTGGCTGCTGTTGCCGGTGCCCAGCGCGGGCCACGCGCTCACGGTGTAGACCTGGATGCCGGACGCGCGGACGCGGGGGAACGCGGGGCAGCGCTGCGCCACGTCCATCAGGTAGTGCGACTCCCACATCGTCCAGCCGGTGGCGAAGCTGGAGGAGCCGCAGATGGGCGTCAGCTTCTCCTCCCAGACCCCGAGCGTGAAGTTGTACAGCAGCCCGTGCGCGCAGCCGCTGCCGTCCTTGTAGACCTCCGTGAAGTAGCGCTCCTCGCCGTCGGAGACGCGCACGTACTTGCCCTTCCACGTCGCGTCCATGCCCTCGAAGGTCTGCCAGCCGGTGGCGCCGTCGAGGCCGCAGTGGTCCCAGAAGCCGTGCGCGTGCGCCGTCGTCGCCATGCCGGAGTAGCGCCAGTGCGCCGTCACCGTCTCCACGCACGAGTTGCCCGCCGGCATGTGCGTGGGCGCATAGATGGTCGTCCCCACCGCGTTGTCCGGGATGGCCAGGTCCGTCTGCGCGTCATTGCCCGCGAAGATGCCCTGGCCCTGGTTCACCCAGAAGCCCCGGTCCCCGGAGCCCGGGAAGATGTCCGGGATGGGGTCGCGCGGGCGGGGCCGGCCGGAGCGCTCGGGCAGTCGCGCCGCCGCGCCCTTCAGCACCTCGTTCGCCTGCGGTTGGGTGTTGGGGTGCGCGCGGCCGTGCACCGCTTCGTCGAAGGGCTCCGGCACCGCGTCCAGCTCCTGCCCCTCCGGCACGGGCACGCCGTAGGGCAGGTGGGGCGTCTGGGCCACGTCCTCCGCCAGCACCGGCGCGCCTGCCAGCCCCACCACCACGGTCACGGCCTTCCACGTCGTTCCAAACATGGGTGTTCCTCCTCTGGAGTTGAGAGGGATTAAACATGCTTAAATAGAAAAAGCAGCAAATATGTTGAGTGTCTGGGATTGCTCAGTGCTGGCGCGGCGCGGCTTGAACGAAGTCCAGGTCCAAGATGCGCCCTTCGCGCAGGGTGCCGTCCGCGTCCCGCGTGAGGGGCAGGCCCACCGCGGTGACGGCCCCGGGCCGCGTGCGCGTGAGCCAGCCCAGCCAGGCGCAGACGGTGGCGTCCAGCTGGTCGTGCGTGCAGGGCCTTCCGTCCACGCGTGGCCTTGCGCATCCAGTACGGCTTCGTCCACGGGGCGGGGGGCGCGGGCGAACGGATCGGTCAAGTCCCAACCCACGAACCGGGTCATCCCGTGCCTTCCTGCGGCGAGGTGCGAGGCCCGGGGTTAAGAGGGGCCGCCTCCCATTCCACCGAAGGTGACACGCACATGCACTACCGTCCGCTGGGCCGCACCGGGCTGTTTGTCTCTGAACTGTGTTTTGGCGCCATGACGTTCGGTGGCGAGGGCTTCTGGAAGAACATCGGGCAGCAGGGCCAGGCGGAGGCGGACGCGCTGGTGGGCCGGTGCCTGGACGCGGGCATCAACTTCTTCGACACCGCGAACGTGTACTCGTTCGGGCAGTCGGAGGCGCTGCTGGGCAAGGCGCTCGCGGCGAAGCGCTCGCAGGTGGTGCTGGCCACCAAGGTGCGCGGCCGCATGGGCCCGGGCATGAACGAGGTGGGCCTGTCGCGCTACCACCTCTTCGAGTCGGTGCACGCGAGCCTCCAGCGCCTGGGCACCGACCACATCGACCTGCTGCAGATCCACGGCTACGACGCGGCCACGCCGCTGGATGAGACGCTGCGCGCGCTGGACGACCTCGTGCGCGAGGGCAAGGTGCGCTACCTGGGCGCGTCCAACCTGGCCGCGTGGCAGTTGATGAAGGCGCTGGGCCTGAGCGACAGCAAGCACCTGGCGCGCTTCGAATCACTGCAGGCGTACTACTCCATCGCCGGGCGCGACCTGGAGCGGGAGCTGGTGCCGCTCATGAAGGACCAGCAGGTGGGGCTGATGGTGTGGAGCCCGCTCGCAGGAGGCTTCCTGTCCGGCAAGTACCGCCGCGATTCAAAGGGCCCCGAGGGCTCGCGCCGCGCCGCCTTCGACTTCCCGCCCGTGGCCCGCGAGCGCGCGTACAACGCCATCGACGTGATGGACGCCATCGCGAAAGAGCAAGGGGCCACCGTGGCCCGCGTGGCGCTCGCCTGGCTGCTGCACCAGCCGCACGTCACCACCGTCATCCTCGGCGCCAAGACGGCGGAGCAGCTGGAGGACAACCTCGCCGCCAGCGAGCTGCGCCTCACCCCGAAGCAGCTGGAGCAGCTGGACGCCGTCTCCAAGCTCCCCGCCGAGTACCCGGGCTGGATGCTGGACCGTCAGGGAGCGGACCGTTTCCCTCCGGCCCGTTGACTTGCTTGCACTTGGAGTCCTGCCTGCCCGGACTTTTCTAGAATCGCTGGATGAATCCGACCTGCTGCGTTCGTTCGACGCGCCGTGCAAATGGGGTGGGACGGGTTCCACGGACAGTCTGGGATGGCAGGCGTCGCGCGGTGCGGCGGTCCCGGCTTCCAGGTGCGGTGAAAGACACCGAGGGTGTTTGGGATTGGGACGGACTCCCGATATCTTGGGGACTGTGAAGCGCTCGGTGAACCCGGGCGTGTTCCACGGTGCCCACGCGCCTGTCTGACAGCACCCCCGTGCGGTGGACGTTCGTGTGGAAGGAGTGCGGTCGCCCGGATGACCTTGGAGGTCCGGTGTGCGGCGACTCCGTTGCATCGTGGGGGGCCTGTCCGGGCCCCGGGGAAATCCCGGGGCCCGGGTAACCTCGTCCCGGTTCAGTTCCCGGAGTCGATGCGCGAGCCGCCGCTGGACTCGATGTCGGAGTGCTGGGGGCGCGCGGTCAGGTGGATGACGCTGCCGCCGGAGGCCTCGCCGGTGACGGTGCCGGGCGCATCCGCTTCGATGACGGCGCCGCCGCTGGCGTCCACCTCCAGCTCCGTCACGCCCTTGAGCTGCCGGACGTGGAGCTGCGAGCCGCCGCTGACCTCGGCGTCCACCTTCTGCGCGCGTCCGACGAGCGTGACCTCGGCGCCGCCGCTGACGTCGGTGTCCACCTCGTTCGCGTCCACGCCGCGCACGTTGATCTCCGCGCCGCCGCTGGCCTCGGCCTCGAACTCCTCCGCCGCGGTGGCCTCGGCTTCCACGTGGCTGCCGCCGCTGGCTTCCACGTGGGTCATCTTGGGTGACGACACGAAGAGGCGGACCTTGCCGTTGAGGCCGTTCCAGAAGCCCTTGCGGTCGACCTCGGTGGTGAGGATGCCGTCCTCCACGACCAGGCGGACGCGGGAGACGGACTCGGCGGGTCCTTCGAGGCGGACGGACTTGGGGCCCACCTTCACCTGGGCCTTGATGCCGTGGCTCACGGCGACGCCGTGGAAGTCCTGCACCTGGCGCGTGTCGCCGGAGGAGTCGGAGGGCTTGGAGGCGGCTTCCTCCGCGTGGGCGGTGCAGGCGACGGAGAGGCAGCAGGCGGCGATCAACGACAGCGGGGCGATCCTCATGGTCGGCTCCAGGCGTGGCGCGGGACGTACGGGCACGTCCCGGCGAATGCCTGGGGTACGCGGGGGTCGCGGGGGTGATTGCATGCCCGTGGCCGAAAGCCGCGAGCGTCCGTCAGGGATTGGCCAGCAGCTCCAGGGGAACCCGGACGGAGGTGATGTCGTCGGGTTTGATCTCCACGATGAGCTTCAGGGGTCGGCCCGTTCCATCCAGGAGCTTCAGGGTGTGCCTGCCCACCGGGAGGGCGACCTTGGTGAGGGGTGTTTCGCCCAGCGAGCGGCCTGCCAGTGACACGCGCGCGGACGGTTCGGTGACGAGCGTGAGGAAGCCCTGCGCGGCGGCGGGTTCCTCGGTGGCTTCCGGCGTGGCGACGGCTTCCGGGGTCCGGGGCTTCTTCGAGGAAGGGGTGGTGG
>NZ_RAWA01000522.1 GCF_003611675.1 Corallococcus sp. CA053C | reverse complement strand
GTCCCACCCCACCGTCAGGAGAATCCACATGCTGTTCGAACCCCGTCCTCGTCGTTCCGGTCGTGCCCTGGGCCTGGTGTTTTCCCTGACGCTGGTGCTCGCGCCGCTGGCGCTGTGGGCGCAGGGCGCGGTGCGGGGGAGGGCGGTGTCGCTCACGGAGGCCCGTGCGCTCGCGACGGCGGGGCAGCAGGAGGGCGACCTGCCCGTGGTGGTGGATGCCGCGGTGGTGGAGCAGCTCAACCGGTTCGTCAACACGCCGAAGGGGCGCGACTTCATGCGCAAGGCCCTGGCGAACCTCGCGGTGCACCGTGAGGCGCTGACGGGCACGCTGCGCTCGAAGTCCCTTCCGGAGGGGCTGCTCGCGGTGGCGATGGTGGAGTCGGCGGTGAGCAACCTGCCGGAGACGTCGCGCGTGCCGTCGCTGGCGCCGGGGCAGCGGGGCGCGGGCGTGTGGATGTTCATCCCGGAGACGGCGCGCCGTTATGGCTTGAAGGTGGAGGCCGCGAAGGACGAGCGGCTGGACATGGCCCGGGAGACGGAGGCCGCCGCGGCCCTCTTCCAGGCGCTGCATGCGCGCTACGGTGACTGGCGGCTGGCGCTCGCGGCCTACAACCAGGGCGAGGGCGTGGTGGACCGCGTCCTCGCGGAGACCGGTGTGCGTGACGTGAGCGAGCTGACGCGCACCGGCAAGCTCAACGGTTACACCAGCACCGTGCAGGCCGCGGTGTTGCTGCTGCGCAACCCGCACCTGCTCGACTGAGCCCGTCTCGCGCTGGCGTCGCCAGGGAATGTCCCCGGGGCGCCAGCGTTCGGATGCGTGCTGGCGGCTTTCGCGCGAGGATGCGTCCCACTGCCGGCTTGCCAACGCAGGGGTGGGGAAAAGCCATGAAGATCGTCGCGCTCGTCCGTCCGGCGGGAGAAGTCCCCGAAGCAGCGCAGGTGCTCGCAGCCGCGGCGGGCATGGCCCCGGCGGAGGCCCGCATGCGGCTGGCCCCGGAGCCGCCCGCCCTGCTCGCGCGGCTTGCGCCTGAAGCGGCGGATGCGCTGGTGAAGCGGCTCCAGGATGCGGGGCTCGCGGCGCTCGCCATCGACGAAGCGGAGACCGCGGAGCGCGTGACGGCCCGGACGGTGACGTTCGGTGCGACGCAGGGGACGTTCACCCCCCGCTCGGGAGCGCCGCTCACGCTGGCCTGGGAGGACGTGACGGTCATCCTCCGGGGCAACAGCTCCGTGCGCACGCAGAGCGAGCACACCGAGAAGAAGACCTCGGTGGCGCTGGGCACGGCGCTGATTACGGGCGGCCTGAAGATGACGAAGACGACGGAGACGAGCGTGCGCGGCTCGCAGGAGGAGACGTCGCAGCAGTTCTTCGTCTTCGACCGCGACGGGCGCGGCGCGGTGATTCCGGAGCTGGGGTTGGACTTCTCCTGCCTGGGCCCCGCGATGCAGCCGTCGCGCACGGCGAACATGGTGGCCCTGTCCAAGCTGTTGCGCGAGCGCGCACCCACGGCCTTCTACGACGAACGGCTCTTGCGGCTGGGGCGGAGGCCGCTGCCCTTCGTGTTGGGCGGCGCGGTCCAGATTGTGAGCGGTGCCACGTCCCATTCGCGCATCAACACCGCACAGGGACTGGACGTGCTCGCGGAAGCCATGCGGCAGGGCGTGGCACGCGGCTTCCTGCCCTGACGTTTCAGCTCCGCGATGGCGATGCCGCAGGTGAAGACAGACATGCGCCAGGGCATGGCGCGGCTTCATGCCCTGATGCTCCAACGATACGCCTCAGACAAGTGGCGTGGATGACTCCGGCGGTGGCCGGGAGATCCACGCGGCGATGAAGACGTCCAGCTCACCGCGCATCACGTCCTTCACGCGCGGGGTCCCGGCGCCGGTGCGCGGGTCCTCCACTCGGGCGCCACGGCCGAGGAAGTAGCGGCGGGCCTCGTCGGTGCTGGCGCCCTGGCCGGCGACGACGCGCGCGGCGATGCCCTTGAGCTCCTCCAGCTCTCCGGCACCGATGAGCGTCAACATGCGGCCCGTGGCCTCGTCCTTCGCCGTGACCTCGTTGCGCACGCGCTGGAGGTACTCGCCCTCGCGGCTCTTCACCGGGCGGCCCTCCAACACCAGCAGCTCCCGCTCCACTTCTTCCAGCGGTCCGCCCCGGTGCACGCGCACGTACGCGCGCTGGCGCTTCTCGTCCTCCAGCCGGCGGTGCAGTCCCGCCTCGCCCGCGAGGAAGCCGTACGCCCCCGGCCCGGCGATGCGCACCACCACGCGCGCGGGCGTCTCCGCTTCCGCCACGGCGGTGGCCTCGTAGCCGCGCCGCTGCGCCCAGCCCAGGTACATCGTGGCCAGCTCCTGCACCCAGACGTCCTGCTGCTCCGACGTGTCGCTGGCGCAGATGTCCACCAGCGCCTCGTTGTCGAGCGGCGTCGCACCCGACGCCCGCAGCGCCTCCGCCATCTGGACCTCGCGCGCCACGTCCTCCACCTGCCGCGCCGCGGAGGCGAGCTGCACCTCGTTCTTCGCCTCGCGCACCAGCCGCCGCCCGAAGAGGCACGCGGCCTCCAGGCGCTCCAGCTCTCCAATCTGCGCCTCCACCGTGCGGAAGGCGCGGATGACGTCCGCCGCGTGCAGCGGATCATCCCAGAGGTTCGGCGCCTGCGTCTCCGCCAGCAGCGCGGCGCGGCGCTCCTCCAGCTCCGGCCGTCCCGCGGACTCGGCCAGGGCCCGGGCGCGACCCACCAGCCGGTCCATCTCGAAGAGCAGGGACTTGCGGTCCAACCGGCGCTTCACCGCCGCCGCCTTCGCCGACGGCAACAGCAGTTGCGCCGTCACTTCACGCGGCGGCGGGACGGGCTCGGCCACCGCCACCACGCGGCCTCCGGGACGGGCCTCCACGCGCACGGGCGTGCCCGGCGGCAGCGGCCGGCGGGCGATCTCCACCGCCAGCGCCGCCGTGAGCGTCTTCTCGATTTCGCGCTGCAGGTAGCGCGCGCCGAACTGCGGCGAGTAGCCGCGCTCCACCAGCCGGTCCACGACCTCCGGTGTCACCTCCACGTCTAGCGCGCGTGCGCGGATGCCCTCGCGCTCCAGCACGCGGCCCACCTCGCGCTGGGCAATCTTTCGGATGTCCACGCGGGACAGCGGACGGAAGTGGCAGATGGCGTCGAAGCGGTTGAGGAACTCCGGACGGAAGGCCTCCGCGATGCGGCGGTCCACCTCCGACACCTGCTCCTCGGCGCGCTTGTGCGCGGCGAAGCCCAGGCCCGCCTCGCGGTACACCTCCGAGCCCACGTTCGACGTGGCCACGATGAGCGTGTTGTTGCACGACACCGCTTCACCCGCGCCGTTGACGAAGGTGCCCTCGTCGAAGAGCTGGAGGAAGCGGTCGTGGACGCTCCGGGCCGCCTTCTCGAACTCGTCCAGCAGCAGCACGGTGAACACCTTGCCGTCGAGCAGCGCGGACAGCTCGCCCCGCCGCGTCTCCAGCGCGGGCGCCCACGACGCGCCGAAGGGCACGCTCTCGTCGCCGTCGTTCGGGTAGTCCGCCATGTTGAGGCGCACCAGCCGGTCCGCGGAGCCGAAGAGGTACTCGGCCAGCAGCTTCGCCAGCTGCGTCTTGCCCACGCCCGTGGGGCCGGCGAAGAGGAACACGCCCAGCGGCCGGCGCGGATCATTGAGGCCCGCCTTGAGCAGCGCCACCGAGCGCAGCACCGCCGCCACCGCGTCGTTCTGGCCGAGCAGCCGCTCCCCGAAGAAGCGCTCCGTCTCCTCCAGGTCCAGCGGCATCGCGTCGTCCACGACGAAGCGGGGCAGGCGCGTGGCGGCGCAGAAGCGCGTGAGCACGTCCTCCGGCCCCACGTGGTCGCGCGCCACGCCCGCGGCCTCCGCCGCCGTCTCCTTGAGCAGCTCAATCGCCTTGCGCGGCATGTGCTGCGCGAGGAGGAACTTCGCGGACAGCCGCAGCACCAGGTCGCACGCCGCCGGGTCGATGGGCAGCCGCAGGTCGCGCTCCAGCTCCTCCGCCACGCGGCCGACAATCCAGCGGGCCTTGTCCAGCGGCGGCTCGTTGAGGGGCAGCAGGTGGAGCCGTTCGGCCAGGGCCTCGTCGGCGCGCAGCAGCTCCTGCACGCGCTTGGGTTCGGTCTCGAAGATGAAGCGCAGCCCGCCGGTGCGCAGCGCGCGCACGGCCACCGGGGCCAGGGGGCCGCCCAGGGCCACCGGCAGGTCGCGGATGTAGACGATGGGGCAGGGGTGCCGGCCCAGGTGGGTGAGCAGCTCCTCGAAGCTCTCCGCCGCCTGGCGCTGGGTGCTGCGCGCGAGGATGTTGGCGACGGACACCTCCACCAGCCGCGCCTGCGCCAGGTCCCCGTCCACGCGGCCCTCGGCGATGCGGCGGGCCACCTCCTGCACGAGCGCGCTCTTGCCCACGCCGGGCTCGCCCGCCAGCAGGGGGTGCTTGCCTCCTCGCGTCAGCAGGCCCAGCACCTCCGTCACGGCGACATCCACGCCGTACGCCGCGGGCAGCTTGCCCTCGCGCGCCATCGCGGTGAGGTCGCGGTCGATGAGCCGCTCCTGGTCTTCGTTCTTCCTCGTCGCCATGTGGTCCGGAACGCCCCCTCGACGTGCGGCACTCTAACCGTTGCCGCACGGAAGCGAAGTCCCGGCACCGGCGGGACTCAGGTTTCCAGCTCCGTGTGCCAGTAGGCGACGTCCCTCAGGAACTTGCGCCAGGACAGGGGCACGCCCTGTTCGACGAGGAACGACAGGTGCACGGCGTTGGGCAGCTTCTTCGGCCGCGCGGGCAGGGTGAGCAGCGTCAGGCGCGCCTGGGCCGGGGTGCGGTTGCCCTTGCGCTGATTGCAGGGCACGCACGCGATGACGATGTTGTCCCAGCTCGTGACGCCTCCCTGCGCGCGCGGCACCACGTGATCATACGTGGCCTCCGGGCGCGTGACCTTGCGGCCGCAGTACTGACAGCGGCAGTGGTCGCGCTGGTAGACGTTCTCACGGCTGAAGCGGATGCCGCGCGGGCCCTTCCACAGGGCGCGCACGAAGCGGATGACGGACGGCATGCGCAGCTCCACCGTCACCGAGCGCACGACGCGGTCCTCGTACTCCTCCACCACCTCCACCTTGCCCTGGAAGAGCAGGTGGATGGCGCGCTGCCACGGGATGCGTGCGACGGGTTCATAGGACTGGCTGAGGACCAGCGTTTCCATGACACGGGGCCTTTCGGGACAGGCCGCCAGGGAGTCGAACCCTGCTCGCCCGGATTTGGAATCCAGGCTGCACCCCGTGCGCGGCCTTCAGGTGTGAAGAAGGGGAAACGAAAAGAGGCCGGGGTCCCCTTGTCGGGAGCCCGGCCTCCAGGTGCCAGGCCGCGTCAGGTGACGGGGCCGGGGACGCTTCAGGAGCCGGGCTGGGGACCGTGGAGGGCCGCGAGGCCACGCCAGCGGGCCGCGAAGGGAGCGGAGACCGGCAGGTGCTGGGGGTTCATCGGGGGCTGCTTCGTCGCCGGGCGCATGTGGGGAGTCCGCTCCTTTCGCAGCCGAGGGACGGCGGTGGGAATTCATCCCTGACAGGCATGCGGGCGGACGTTAGGACTGCGCGCATGAAAGTCATCCGCTACCACCAGGTGGGAGGACCAGAGGTCCTCCGTTGGGAGGACGTGCCGGAGCCCACGCCGGGGCCCGGTGAGGTCCTGCTGCGAGTGCATGCCGCGGGGGTGAACTTCGCGGACACCGAGCGTCGCCGGGGCCTGTACGACGCCCACGTCCCGCTGCCGCGCATCCTGGGCAGCGAGGCCGCGGGCGTGGTGCGCGCGGTGGGCCCGGGTGTGGAT
>NZ_RAWA01000521.1 GCF_003611675.1 Corallococcus sp. CA053C | reverse complement strand
CCCCCGGCCAGGCTCCCAACCAGACACGCGCGTGTGACACGCCGGCTTCATCTGTCTGTAGAAAGACAACTCACCGTGACGGTAAGGGATTTCACTTACCGGGTGCTCAAGACCCCCTCACAAGGCGTTTCTCTTGAGTTGAGACAAACGCCCTGGCAGGACGGATGGGCGATCCTCCCGTCGTGTTTTGTTCAACAGACATTGAAATCGGATTGCGAGTCAAACAAGACCCTGACGTGTCTTGTTGACAGAGTTCGCCACACCAGACAGAAGACAAGAGTACACGCCTGTCTTGATTGGCGAGTTTCAACAGGAGTTTTTCATGGCACGCCTTCGCAAAGAATTGACCTCGCAAGCGCCGCTGACCCCTGCCCTGACGTCGTGGGCGGAGGCATTGGGTGACGCCATCGGCCGCGGCATGCTGCGCGCGCTGAACACGGGGATGCCGGTCATGGGAAGTGTCGCGCCGTCGCCGGGCAACGGCGCGGTGATGGCCGGCCGCCGCCGGGGTCGTCCGCCGAAGACGGTCGCGGGCGGGCCGGTGCCCATGGACCGCCGCTGCACGGTGAGTGGCTGCACCCGCGAGCAGCGCTCCAAGGGCCTGTGCTCCGCGCACTACCAGGCCGAGCGCCGCCGGCAGATCGCCACCGGCAAGCCCGCCTGAGCACCCGGGAGCCTACTCACCGCGCCAGGGGTCTCCGGGCGTGGTGGCCTTGAGCAGCTCCCAGGCCGCCATCACGTCGATGACCCGCTCCAGCTCATTGGGCAGGGAGCGGGCGCGCTGGGATTTGAGGTAGTCCTCCGTGAAGGCACGCAGGCGTGCGCCCAGGAAGAGCCGGGCCAGCGCGACCTCCGTCTGACCGGAGAAGTCCAGGAAGCGCAGGGCGAAGCCGCTGCGGCCCTCCTCCTCCGGGCCGCGCTCCTCCCGGACGATCTCCGCGCGCGTCTCCACGGGCGCGGCACCCTCTTCCAGCGCGAAGCGTGCCCGCACCACGGTGCCCATGGGCAGGAAGAACGTGCTCGCGAGGAAGGCGCCGCTGACGCTCACGTTGATGGAGACGAGGTTGGCGGAGAAGCGCCGACCTCCCTCGCCGTCGTCCATCCACAGGTCGAAGTGCGTGGCCAGCCGCGCGCGCGGGAAGTGCCGGTGCTCCGGCTCCCCCTGGTTCATCTCGATGCGCGGGGCGACGGATGGGCGTGGGACTTCCGCGCCGGCCAACCCCTGAACGGTCGTGCTCGCCTTCACGGCACCCTTGCGCTGCACCATCGAACCCTCCGGCCGTCGTCAGAACATGTGACGGCGCATGCTGATGTTCACCAGCAGCCCGATGCACAACATCACCGACAGCATCGAGGAGCCGCCGTAGCTCATGAGGGGCAGCGTGATGCCCGTCACCGGCAACAGGCCAATGACCATGCCGATGTTTTCGAACACCTGCCAGAAAAGTGTAGCCACCACCCCCACCGCAACGAACGCTCCAAAACGATCCCGCGCGCTGAAGCCCACCCCCAGCCCGAGGATGAAGATGCCGCCGTAGAGCAAGAGCAGCAGCAGGCACGAGAAGAACCCGTGCTCCTCGGCCCACACGGAAAAGATGAAGTCCGTGTGCTGCTCCGGCAGGAAGCGCAGCCCTGTCTGGGTTCCCTCGCGCCAGCCCTTGCCGGTGAGCCCGCCGGAGCCCACGGCGATCTTGGACTGCGCGGCGTGGTAGCCCGACCCTCGCAGGTCCGCCTCCGGATCCAACCACCCGGAGATGCGCTGGCTCTGGTGCTTCTTGAGGTGGTGGCGCACGACGGTGCTGCGCGGCTCCGGCATCTCGCGCACGTAGTCGTTCCAGATGATGAGCCCACCCACCATCACGCCCAGCACCAGCGTGCCCGCCAGATACCAGCGCACCTTGCCGAAGAGGATGACGGTGCCCGACGACAGGAAGATCATCAGCGCGGTGCCCAGGTCCGGCTGCACCAGCACCAGCACGAAGGGCACCATCACCACCAGCACCGGCTTCCACAGCCGCACCAGCCCGTAGGACGGTTGGTTGGGCTGGAAGTCGTCGTGGTAGACCTTGGCGAGCATCAGCACGACGCCAATCTTCATGAACTCCGCGGGCTGCAGGCGGAACGGGCCGATGACGAACCAGCTCTCCGCGCCCTTCGCCGTGTGTCCGACGATGCGCAGCGCCAGGAGCGCCAGGATGTTGAGCACGTAGATGGGGAACGCCATCCGTTGGATCCAACGGTAGTCCACCAGGCACACCATCAGGACGGCGCCCAGGCCCACGCCCAGGTAGAGCGCCTGGCTGGTCCACACCGGCGCCATGGGGGGCCGGGACGCGGACGCCAGGTTCCAGATGCCCAGCAGGCACACGCCCATGACGCACACCACGAGCCCCCAGGGCACGTGGGGCATCATCCGGCGCTCAATCCGCAGTTGCACTGTCGTCTCCGGTTTCCGAGGGCGGCTGCATGGGTTCGCCCGGCAGGTTCACGCGCGGCGGCGGCACCACGGCGCGCGTGAGCGAGGCCGCGTCCAGGCTGGGCGCCGGCGGCAGCGACGGCGTGTAGGGCTGGTTGGCGCGGGGCGGCGGCGACGTGGCGTCCTGGGCCTTCAATTCGAAGTACTTGCGCATCACCGCCAGCGCCGTGGGCGCCGCGTCCACGCCGCCGTGGCCGCCGTGCTCGTTGAGCACCACCACGGCCAGCTCCGGCTTGTCCGCTGGCGCGAAGCCCGCGAACCACGCGTGGTCGCGTTCGAAGTAGCTCATCTGGTACGTCTTCAGACGCACGGTGCCGATGCGCGCCACCTGCGCGGTACCCGTCTTCGCCGCGATGGGCATCTCCGGCGGGAGGCCGGACTTCATCCTCGCGCGGTAGGCGGTGCCGCCGGGCTCCTGCGCCACCGCGACGAGCCCCTCCACGATGGCCTTCAGGTGCGCGGGGTTGATGTCCACGCGGCTCACCACCTCCGGCTTGAACTCCTCCATCACCTGGCCGTCCAGGTTCTCCAGCCGCTGCACCATCTGCGGCTTGTAGAGCTTCCCGCCGTTGGCGACGGCCGCGTACACCAGCGCGAGCTGCAGGGGCGTCACGTTGTCGTCGCCCTGCCCGATGGCGCTGTTGAGCGCCATGCCCTTGGTGTAGCCGCCGGGGGACGCTTTGTCGTGGTACGCGCTGGACGGCATGATGCCGGGCACCTCCGCCACCACGCCGATGCCGGTGGGACGGCCCAGGCCCAGCGACTTGCCCATCTCCGCGATGGGGTCCAGGCCGATGGTGTCCGCGACCTTGTAGAACCACGAGTCGCACGACGCCTTCATCGCGTTCTTGCCATCCAGGGGCCCGTGGCCGCTGTCCTTGTGACAGCGCCACACGCGCGCGCCCAGCCGGTAGCCGCCGGAGCAGTTCACCACCGTCTCCGGGCGGAACACGCCGGACTTGAAGGCGGCCAGCTGGGTGACGACCTTGAACGTGGAGCCCGGGCTGTAGTGCTCGGCCGCCACGCGGTTGATCATCGGGTGCAGGGGGTCTCTGGCCAGCGTGGCCATCTGCGATGGCGTCACGCGGCCCGTCAGGAGGTTGGGGTCGAAGCCGGGCCGGGACACCAGCGCCTTGATGAAGCCGGTGTTCACGTCGATGGCCACCACCGCGCCCGTCACGCCCGGGAAGGAGCGCTCCGCCTCTTCCTGCAGGCGCATGTCCAGCGACAGCACCACGTTGCTGCCGGCGGTGGGCGGAATCACCGCGTTCTCACCCAGCTTGGTGTTGAGCTCTTCAATCGTCTGGCCGCGCGCGTTCACCACTTCCTTGCGCACGCCGTCCTGTCCGCGCAGCTTCGACTCGAAGTAGCGCTCCAGGCCGCGCCGGCCGATGTAGTCGCCCAGCGCGTACTTCGCGCCGTCCCCATTGAGGCGCTCCAGCTCCTCCTGGGTGATTTCGTTCATGTAGCCCAGCACGTGCGACAGCACCGTGTCCGCGCGGTAGTTGCGGTGCGGCACGGGCACCACTTCCACGCCGTCCAGGATGTCGCGCCGGGCGTTGAGCCGGTCGTACTCGTCGCGCGTCAGGTCCACCCGCACGGGCACCGGCATGAAGGGCGCGTTGCGGCGGCTGGCGCGCACCAGGTCTTCAATCTTCTTGCGCTGCTCGGGGTCCCACTGGAGCAGCTCGCCCAGGCGGGGAATCACCTGCTCGAAGCAGTCCGTGCAGAAGGCCGGCGTCACGAACGCGTCGAAGGAGGGGCGGCTGTCCACCAGGATGGTGCCGCGCGCGTCCTTGATGACGCCGCGGTCGGCGCGCAGGCGCACCTCCTTCACGAAGTTCGCCACGCTCTTGGCGGCGTACTCTTCATGACGGATGAGCTGCAGGCGGTAGAGCTGGATGGCCAGCGCCACCATGCCCAGCGACATCGCCAGGCCCAGCCACAGGAAGCGGCGCTTGAGGTCGCGCCCCGGCGTGGTGTTGCCAATCGTCGGAGGCGTCAACGGAGCATCCCCGCCGGCCGCTCCTGGGCCACTTCGAAGCGCTTGAAGAGCGGGAACAGCAGCAGCGCCGCCGCGCCCGTGAGCGCCAGCTGCACCGGCAGGCCCGCCAGGAGCGGCCCCGTGGAGCCCTCCTTCACCGTGAGCCAGGTGAAGAACGTGGACAGGAGCGCGTGCCCCAGGTCCGCGCCCATGGCGAAGAGCGCGAAGGCCACCGGGCCGCGCACGTCCACGAACGACGCCACCAGCCGGCCCACGAGGAAGGTGAACACCGCCAGGAACGTGAACAGGCCGGTGGGCTGGCCGCTCATCAGGTCCAGCAGGTAGCCCACCGCGAAGGCGGAGCACGCCCCTTCGGTGAGGCTTGCCCGGAGCGCGAGGAAGGCCACCAGCACCACCGTGACATCCACGCGGCCCAGCACCAGCCCCGCCTGCTGGACGAACACCGACTCCAACGTGAGCAACGCCAGGGCCAGGGCCACTGTCACCAGGAACTTCATTTCTGCGCGCCTTCCGCCGAGGCCCCACCGGAGGCCATCGCACTGTAGGGGCTGCCTACCACGAGCACTTCCTCCAGACGGCTGGTGTCCACGGCGGGCTGGATGTCCGCGCCCTGGAACATGCCGTGTTCCTTCTTCTCCAGCTGCGTCACCCGCCCCACCACCAACCCGGGCGGATAGATGCCGTCCGTGCCGGAGGTGATGATGAGGTCGCCGTCCTCCACGTCCTCCGTGCGCAGCATGTTCTCCAACTGCAGGGGGCCGTTGCCCGCGCCCGCCGCCGTGCCGCGCGCCCGCGAGCGCTGCACCCGCACGGCCACCCGGCTCTGCGGGTCCGTCACCAGCGCCACGTCCGCGTAGCCACCCGTGGACCGGATGACCTGCCCGACGATGCCGTCCGGCGTCACCACCGACATGCCCCGGAACACCCCGTCCTTCTCCCCGCTGCTGATCCGCACCGACAGCAGCTTCGCCACCGGGTTGACGCCCACCACCCGGGCCGGAATCTCCGGCCCCGGCGCGGCCTCCGCGTAGGACAGCAGCTTGCGCAGCCGCCCGTTCTCCGCGCGCGCCTCGCCCAGCACCTGCACCGTGGCCCTCAATTGGAGGTTCTCCAGGCGCAGCGCGTCATTGTCCTGACGGACCCCTCGCAAATCCAGGTAGTTGCGCACGGTGCCGACGAGTCCGTCGATGCCGGCGGTGAGGCCCTGCTGCACGGGGGCCGTCAGGGCGATGACGCCCCGGTCGATGAAGTTCGGGTCGCGGCCCCGCCGGCCGCCCAGCAGGAAGGAGCCGAGCGGATACAACAGGAGGGCGACCACGAGGAGGAAGCGGCGGTACCGCTTGAGAAGAGACAGCACGGACGGGGGCTTTCCCGGGGTGGGCG
>NZ_RAWA01000520.1 GCF_003611675.1 Corallococcus sp. CA053C | reverse complement strand
GTGTATAAGAGACGGGTGGGGGTGGGCAGCGCGGTGCTGGACGCGCGCAAGGTTCGCGCGGTGTCGGTCATCAATGGCCTGTCGCGCCCGGTGGAGGTGCGCATCGGCACGCAGCGCTGGGTGGTGGCGCCCGGGACGCAGGAGCAGGGGAGCGTGAAGCTGGAGGACGCAGCGCCGCACGCCCGTGCAAGCTGGCCCGGCGCGGAGCGGCCCTTCGAGGACGTGGTGCTCCCGACGGACGGCGAGCGGCTCATCTACAACGTGCGCGGCGCGGCGATGTTGGAGGCGCGCCGGGCTTTCTCGGTGGACGGCTCGGGTCCGGGCCGGCGGACGCTGGCGGGCACCGGGACGCTGCTGTTCCCGGAGGAGGCGCTCGTCGTCGCGCAGGCGGACTGGGAGTCCACCGTGCGCGCCCACGCGGAGGCGGGACGCTGGCGGCTCGCGGGCCAGGTGGCCTCCGCCGTCGCGGAGGTGGATCCGCTCAACACCCGCGCGCGCTCTCTGGCGGCGCGCTGCTTCCTCTTTTCGGACGCGCAGTTCCCAGCGAACGTGCCGGCCGCGCTGCGCTCGCGCGACACCCTGGGCTTCGCGCACATGCTGATGAGCCGGTGGCAGGAGGACCTGGGCGCGCAAGTGCTGGCGCAGGACCTGCTCGGCTTCGTCGGCGTGGGAGAGACGGCGCGCGCCCGCTACTCCGAACATGCGCAGCAGTTTCCCGACTCTCCCCTGGCGGCCCTCTACCTGACGCGGGCGCTCACGCAGGCAACGCCGCTCACCCAGGTCCTCCCCGCGTACGAGGAGCTGGCCCGGCGCTTCCCGGACTCCCCCGAGGTCGGCCGCGCGTTGCTGGAGGTCCGCTGGCTCCAGGAGCTGGAGGATCCCCGGCTGTCGCGGCAGGAGGCGGGGGACCCTTCCCGGGCGCGGGTGATGGAGACGGCGCGGCTCGCGGATCCGCTCGTGGCGAAGCATCCGCCCCAGACCGTCGAAGCGTTGGAGCTGTTCGTCCGCATCTACCTGCGCGCCCACCGCCGGGACACGGCGACGGCGCTGGTGCACCGCTTCGGACAGGACCCCCGCAACCGGAGCTGGGACTTCCTGGTGCTGGCCGGCCGCGTGGCGAATGTCGCCGGGCCCGCGCACACGCCCTACGTGCTGCGCGATTGGATCCCCGCGGCCCTGGGCCGGCAGCCGGAGCGGATGCGGCTGTTGGACCTGCTCACCGGCCAGCGGCTGCCCAAGGACGCGGAGCTGGCGGCGCTTTCGTCCCCCACCGACCGCGCCGTCATCGCCCTCACGCGCGATGTGCTGACCGCGCCCCGGCGCGCGATGGAGCGGGCCGCGACGGAGTCCGAAGCGGTGCTGTCCCGCCTGGATCCGGAGATCGCCGCGCTGCTCGCCCTGGAGCTCACGCGCACGGGTGATGCGCGGGCGAAGCGCCTCTTCAACGCCTCGCTGCCGCTGATGCTCGCCCGCGAGCCGCTGCTGAAGTTCCTGCAGACGGACACCGTCACCCCGGCGTTCTCCCGCCTCGCGCCGGGCCTGCGCGCCGCCGCGCTCCTGGTCCGCGCGCGCCGCGAGTCGAAGGAGGGCTACCCGGTGTTCACCGAGCGGCTCGACGGGCTGGAGGGGCTGGATGCGCTCCAGGGCTTCGCGACCCGCGCCGCGGACACGTGGCTGCGGAGCGCCTTCGACGCGTGCATGGACACGAAGGTGCCGTATGTCTTCCCCCCAGGCGTCGCCCTCCAGCTGACGGGCGCGCTCGTGCAGGACATCGCGCGGCAGGAGAACGACCGCGAGGCGCGCCGGCCGAACTGCGAAGCGCGGGTCGTCAGACCCACGGGCAGGCCGCTGCCCAAGGCGTCACCGCCCCCCGGAAACGCGAACGGCGCCGACCCCTGAAGCGGGTCCGGCGCCGTCACGGTGCAACGAAGGCTGAAGGGGACTTCAGCCCGGCTGGCAGACCTGGCGGAGGATGTCGAGCGACTCCAGCGCCTTGCCCGCGCCAATCACCACCGCGGAGAGCGGATCCTCGGCGAGGAACACCGGCAGGCCCGTCTCCTCGCGCAGGAGCGTGTCCAGGTTCTTGAGCAGCGCGCCGCCACCGGCGAGCACGATGCCGCGGTCGGCGATGTCACCGGCCAGCTCCGGCGGCGTGCGCTCCAGCGTCAGCTTCACGGCCTCCACGATGCCGTTGACGGGCTCCGCGAGCGCGTCGCGGACCTCATCGCTGGACACCGTGAGCGTGCGCGGCACACCGGCCACCAAGTCGCGACCCTTGATCTCCATGGTCATGACCTCGTCCGTCGGGTACGCCGTGCCGATGCCCATCTTGATGAGCTCCGCCGTGCGCTCGCCGATGAGCAGGTTGTACTTGCGCTTCACGTACTGGATGATCGCCTCGTCCAGCTTGTCGCCGCCAATGCGCACCGACTTGGCGAAGACGATGCCCGCGAGGCTGATGACCGCGACGTCGGACGTGCCACCGCCGATGTCCACAATCATGTTGCCGCTGGGCTCCGTCACCGGCAGCCCGGCGCCAATCGCGGCGGCCATCGGCTGTTCGATGAGGTAGACCTCCCGGGCGCCGGCGTTGGCGGCCGCTTCGCGCACCGCGCGACGCTCCACCTCCGTGATGCCGGACGGGATGCCAATGATGATGCGGGGGTTCACCAGCGTCTTGCGGTTGTGCGCGCTCTGGATGAAGTAGCGCAGCATCGCGGCGGTGATCTCGAAGTCGGCGATGACGCCGTCCTTCATGGGCCGGATGGCCACGATGTTGCCCGGCGTCCTGCCGAGCATCTCCTTGGCCTCCTTGCCCACCGCGAGGACCTTCTTGCCCCCGCGCGAATCCTGCTGCACCGCCACGACCGAGGGCTCGTTGGAGACGATGCCCTGACCGCGGATGTAGATGAGCGTGTTCGCCGTACCCAGATCGATGGCGAGGTCGCGCGAAAACAGGGTGTGGAGCCAGTCGAACATACGGGGGCGGAAACTTTCGGAAGGGCCCCGAAACTTCCCAGCCCTTCAGACGGGGTGCGTTGGCGAAACTACTACGCTGCGCAATACGGAGGAAGAAAAGCCGGAGCCGCCTTCGGGGCTCCGCTCGCTGGACAACCAACCCCAGCGAGCACTGTGTTCCCTTCTCCGCACTCCCCGCCGTGCCTCCTGGAGGATGGACCGCATCCTCCCCAGGACAGCAGCCAGGCGGGCGTCAGCGCTTCACGGAGTACTTCGCGATGGCGTAGAGGGCGCGCACGCCATCCTTCCATCCAATCTTCTTGCCCTCCTCGTAGGTGCGCCCGTGGTAGCTGATGGGCACCTCGAAAACGCGCCAGTTTCCGCGCGCCACCTTGGCGGTGATTTCGGGCTCGAAGCCGAAGCGGTCCTCCTCCACGTGCACGGACCGCAACACCTCCGCACGGAATGCCTTGTAGCAGGTTTCCATGTCGGTGACGTTGAGGCCGCTCGTCATGTTGGAGAGCGTGGTGAGCATGTTGTTCAGAACCGTGTGCCAGTAATAGAGCACCCGGCGCGGCGAGCCGATGAAGCGGCTGCCGAAGACGACGTCCGCGTCCCCGTCCAGGATGGGCTGGATGACGCGAGGGATGTCCTTCGGGTCGTATTCCAGGTCCGCGTCCTGCACGAGGATGATGTCCCCGGTGGCCTCGGCGAAGCCCCGGCGCAGCGCGGCCCCCTTGCCCTGGTTCTTGTCCTGGAAGAGCACGCGCACTTCATTGCGGTTCTTCGGGGTCCCGCCCAGCACCTCCAGCCCCTGTTCGGAGAGCTGGCGCAGGAACTCGCGGCTGCCGTCCTTGGAGCAGTCGTCCACGAGGACGAGCTCCTTCGGAAAGTCGACGGCGACGCAGCGGCGGAGGATTTCCGCCAGGGTGGGAATCTCGTTGTAGACGGGGATGACGAGGGAGACGAGCATGGCGACCCGCCCCTATCGCATTTCCCGGGCTCCGGCGACTCCCTTGTGCACAAAACTCAACCCCGGGCCGCCTCCCGCAGGGTCTCCAACAGGGCGTCCAGGTCCTCGTCCCGGGTGAGGGGGTGGATGAGGGTGGTGCGCAGGTACACCCCGCGTGGCAGCCGCGTCTGCACCAGGTAGAAGTCCCCCCGGGTAACGAGCGCCTCGCGCAGCCGGGCCTGGAGGGCATCCCACCCCGCCTCGGGCACGTGCGCGGGGGTGTGGCGGAAGCAGACGATGTTGCAGTCGGGCGCCACCGCGACCTCGAAGTCCGGCGTGGCGGAGAGCTTCGCGGCGAACCCGCGGGCCTGGTCGTAGGACGCCGTCACCGCCTCCTCGAAGACGCGCGTGCCCAGCACGGACAGGCACGCGTACACCTTCAAAGGCATCATCTCCTTGGTGCACTCCAGCGTGCGCAGGCCCACGTCGCTGTAGGGGCGCGCGTCGTCGCCGTGGAAGAGGTAGCTGGCCTCCTGGGAGAAGGCATCGAAGGAGCGCGCCCCGTCCCGGAAGAGCACCGCCGTCACCAGCGCGGGCATCAAGAGCCCCTTGTGCGCGTCCCACACCACGGAGTCCGCCCGTTCAATGCCGCGCACCTGCGCGCGGTACTTCGGGCTCAGGCTGGCGGCGGCCCCGTGCGCGCCGTCCACGTGGAACCACAGGCCGTGCGCTTCGGCGAAGTCCGCCACGGGCTCCAGCGGGTCGAAGGCGCCGGTGGCGGTGGAGCCCGCGCTGGCCACCACCGCGATGACCTTTCGCCCCTTGCGGGTGGCGTCCTCCAGCGCGCCCTCCAGCGCGTCCGGACGCACGCGGAAGTGTGCGTCCACGTCCACCGGGGTGAGGCCGCCCTCGCCCCAGCCCATGATGCGCACCGCGCGGGCCAGGCAGTAGTGCGCAGTGCGGGGCACGAGCACCGTCAGCGGAGGACCCGCGTGCGCGCCGCCGTTCCACGCGTCATAACCGGCCTTCGTCTGCCGCGCGGCGAGCA
The DNA here is from genome assembly GCF_003611675.1 of Corallococcus sp. CA053C. Lineage (GTDB taxonomy): Bacteria > Myxococcota > Myxococcia > Myxococcales > Myxococcaceae > Corallococcus. The sequence goes on along the minus strand of NZ_RAWA01000520.1, from coordinate 921 downwards.
GCGCGGTGAGGTTGCCCGCGCTGCCGCCGGAGGTGAGCACGCCCCGGGTGCTCGGGGGCAGGCCCAGCGTGGAGGCCATCCACGCGAGCACGTGGTGCTCCATCGCGGTGGCGACGGGGCCCATCTCGTACACCGCCATGCCGTTGTTGAGCAGCGACGACACGGCGTCGCACAGCGCCGCCAGCGGCAGGGGCGCCGTCACCTGGTGGCCCACGTAGCGCGGGTGGTGCAGGTGGTGGGAGCCCTCCAGTACGCGCGCCATCAGGGCCGCGAAGAGCCCGGACGGCTCCTGCGAGGGCACCTCCGGGAAGGGCGTGGCGAAGCGCTCCTGGTTCACCGCCGGAGGCACCCACGGCAGCACCGGCATCGCCGTGCCTCCGCCGAGCGCGGCCTTCAAGTAGTCCGCCAGCTGGTCCATCAGGGCGTGCGCGGTGGCGCGGAAGGCGTCCGCGTCGTACGCGGCTTCGAGCGGGGTCGTCATGGCGGGCGCAAGCTAGCGGGTGGCGGCGCGGCGGGAAACGCGCATGCGGGAGCACCGCCGCTCCCCGGGCTGGCGGCCGGATTGACGACACGGGACCCGGGCGTGCTCATCTTTGGATGCACCCCGAAACACCCGGAGGCTTTCCATGGCCGACGCGACGGTCACCATCACCTACTGCAGCGCTTGAGGCTACGCGCCCCGGGCCGCCCGTGTGGCGGCCGCACTGAAGGAAGAGCTGGAACTGGAGTCCGTGCTGAAGAAGGGCCCTTCGGGCAGCTTCGAAATCGCCGTGAACGGACGGGTCGTCATCCGCAAGGACAGCCCGACCTTCCCCACCGAGCAGGAGGTCGTCGACGCGGTGGCGAAGGCGGTGGGGCCCTGAGAGCTGCGGCCCTGTCCCCCTGCTCCTCTTGAGAAGGAGCGGGCGGGCAGGGGACCGG
>NZ_RAWA01000051.1 GCF_003611675.1 Corallococcus sp. CA053C | reverse complement strand
CATCCCGAACACGGAAGTTAAGCCCTCCAGAGCCGATGGTACTCCGCGGGAAACCGCGTGGGAGAGTAGGTCGCTGCCGGATTCTTTTTGAGCAAAGCCCCTGGTGCCGCAAGGCGCCAGGGGCTTTGCCTTTGCGGGCTATGGCTGGGATGGCGCCTGAGGGGCGTTTTCCTCGTGGATTGATCCGGCGTGGTGCGAACTTGCGCGTCATGGCTTTGAGGCTGGCCTGACCCTGTCTGCTTTGCTTGAGTGGCGCTCCTTCCCCCTCTTGCAGGACAGGAGCCTTTCGCATGCATCTGCTTCGAATCTACGCCGCTGGTCTGCTCGCGCTGGGTTTCCTGCTCGCGCCCTCCCGTTCTGATGCCGCGGCTGGGGTTCGCCTTGGCGTGGGCGCGGACTACTGGGTGGACACGAGCGCCGCGTTCAACTTCACCCTAGGCGTTGAGGGTCATGTCGCGGGGCCCCTCTTCGTGGGCGCTCGCTTCGGCGCGGTGCTGGTGACGGACGGCAATGTGATTGGCGTTCCGTTGGACATCTCGCTGCGCGCGAAGCTCGGTCAGACCGTCTACATCGAGGGCCTGGCGGGACCTTGGATCTTCTTCAAGGGGGATGCCTTCAAGGCCCACGCGGCCTTCGGCTTCGGGCTCCAGGGCAAGGCCGCGAGCATTGGCGTCGAGGTGGGCTACCTCGACCCGAATCCCATCATCGGCCTGCGGCTCGGCTACAAGTTCTGAAGGCCGTGGCTCAGTAGTGCGGTGGGCGCTCCTGCTGGCGGGCGTCCACCAGGCCCGGCTCTGCCTCGAGCTTGAGCTTGAGCCGGTCCAGCTCCGAGCGGAGCGTGTCGATGACACGCCCCTGCTGGTAGAGCACGTCGCTCAGCTCCTGCAGCAGCTCCTGCTGCTGCGTGTAGCGGATTTCCAGCTCGACCAGGCGCTTGTCTTCCATTGCCGTCTTCTCCGCGGGGGAACCTGCCCCATGAATACCCTCGAATACCTGCAGCGCGCCCGTGAGTTGCTCGGGCGGGGGCAGCCTGAGCTCGCGGAGTCCTCGCTGAGTGACGCCATCGATGCGGCCGTGGCGGCGGAGGACCTGGTCCTCCTCACCCAGGCCCGGTTCGCGCTGGGAGAGCTGCTCTTCCAGCAGGGCCGCGATGAAGAGGCAATCCCCTTCCTCCAGGCGGTGGTCCGGACTGAACGCGCGGATGGCTCCGTGGATGCGCCCGTCATCGCCGCCGCGCGGATGCTGCGACAAATCCGGGGGCAGGAGCCGCGCTGACGTTCAGGGCAGCCGACACAGCTCGCGGATGGCATCCATCCGCTGCGGGAAGCGCCGCTCCAGGTCCGTGCGCGTCTGCCGGGCCCCCTCGAACTTCCCGGCCTTCACCTGGAGGGTGCACAACGTCGCCAGGGGGCGCGTGTCGGAGACGTCCAGGCGGTCCGCTCGGCGCAGGGCCTCCTCGGCGGCGTCCTCGTTTCCCAGCTGGAACCAGGCGAGCCCGAGCTGGAAGTGGCCTTCCGCGAGCTTCGGGTCGGCTTGCACTGCCTGCTGCAGCAGCTTCACCGCTTCGCGGTTGCGGCCTTCCCGGGTGAGCACCAGTCCCCGCTCCACCAGGAGCCTTGCCTGGGGCAGGTTGCCCTCCAGCGCGGCGAAGACCTTCAGCGCTTCGTCGGGCCTGCCCATCCGGCTGAGCATCCGGCCGTAGCGCACTCCGACGCGGGCATCTCCAGGAGCCCGCTCGTGCGCATGGGCCAGGGCCTGTGTGGCGCCTTCGAGGTCGCCCTTCTCCTCGCTCAGGTCCGCTCGGAGCAGCTCCGCCCGGGTGTCATGGGGGGCCAGCTTGCCGGCCTTGCTCAGGGACTGCTCCACGCAGCGGCCCATCCGCTCCAGGTCGCAGATGCGCGCGAGCAGGAGCTGGGTCTCCACCGAGGTGGGCTCCCTGCGCTCCGCCTCCAGGGCCAGGTCGTGGGCCTCCGCCGGGGCTCCTTCCCGCAGGAGCTCCGCCGCCGTGCGCAGGTCCTGCGCCGTGGCCTTGTCGTTGGTCTTCAGGGGCACCAGGAAGCGCAGGCGGCTTTCAACGTCCTCCGTGGCCCGGGCGATGGCCAGCTCCTGCTCGGGCATGTTCCGGGGGAGGAACAGGGGGATGATGTGGATGGCGAGCGCGATCGCGGACACCCAGAGCACACCTCGCATGCCCTGGCTCCAACGCCGGTGGCGACGCTGCTCCCCTGGCATGGTCGACGGCTCGCTCATGGCGGGTTCCTAAACGGCTCGCAGGTGGGGGCGCAGGCCCGAGGGAAGCTCCAGCCCGCAACTCCAGCAGAGCTCGAAGTTCGCTGGAATCTCCTCACTGCACCGGGGGCACGTCACCGAACGATCCGCGGCTTCCTGGTTGGCCTGCAGCTCGGAGAGGACCTGCCGGCCGGTCTCCAGTTCCTGGGGCCACAGCCACAGCTCCACCCAGGCCTCGGTGCTGGGGATCTCGCCGCTCAGCGGTACCAGCGACTCGCCACGGATGTCGACCGAGAGACCGGCCGACTCCAGGGCTCCCGCCAGCATCCGCGCCTCTCCGACCGTGCGGTGCACGGAGAACTGCACGCGCTTCATGCTACGTGTCTGTCAGAAGCGAGCCGCCGGGGCAACCGTCCAAGGTCGCCCCCCTGCTGTCCCCCTTATCGCTCCCGCTTCGCTTGTTTCACAGGGCAGGCACTGGCCTGTCCCTCCCGGGCTGCCTGCCGTCACTCGCTGCCGTCACTCGCTGCCGTCACTCGCGGCCGTCATTCATCATGGCGCAGCTGGTGCGGCAGCACGGCATGGGCATGGCGGGGGGCCCGGGCGTGGAGCTCCGCGGTCAGCAGCGCGTCCAGCTCCGCGAGCAGGCGATCATATCCGCCTCCGGCGCCCTTCGCGGGCAGCCAGTCCGTGGCGAGCCGCACGCGCGGGGTCTCCTCGTCCTCGAAGGCCAGGGTCACCGCCAGCCCTTCGGGGCCTCCAGCCTGGGGCACCAGCGTGGCGGGTTCGGGTTCTTGCTGCGCCCGCTCCAGCAGCGGCGTCAGTCGGTGGATTTCGTCCGGGGTCAGGTCCCGCTCCACCACGGATTCACCCTGCTCAAGGACGCGCAGGTGCTTCAGCCCCTCCACCCGCAGCGCCTGCGCGCCGGTGTTGGTCCGACCGCTGCGCTCGTAGGTCACTGTCTTCACGCGCGTACCTCCCTTCGGTCAGGAGTAGGCATCCGCCTTCTTGTCCGCATCCAGGGATGCCGATGCTCTGCGCATCTGGCTGTGGAACGCGGGCCGGAGCGACCGATGCCCGACAGAGCAGCGCGCCCCCCGGGTCCCTGCGTTTCCAGGGAGGGCCTCCCTACCCTGCTCCCTGTCCTGGCGCGCATGCCCGGACATACGGAGGCCTTCGAAACGATGAGCAAGAACAAGAACCCCACCCCCAATGACCAGCGCTCCAACACCCAGAACCCCGAGCGCCCGGAGCACAAGGCTGCCCAGGACAACCGCGCCAACCAGATGAACCCGCAGCGGAACAACACGCCCACCACCCCCGCCACGCCGACCGGCGGCGGCATGCCGGGTGGTACCGACCCGGTGAAGCGCTGAGGCGCTCTCCTCGCGTCGTCCGTCACTCGCGGTGAGGAGAGAGGCCGGCTTCCTGTTCGCCGGCCTCTCTTGCTTCCCGGCGACTAGCGAACGCGCGGCGAGCACTCGCCTTCGCCGCGGTAGTGGCCCACGGTGCGCACGAGCGCCGTCACGAAGTCGCGCAGGGTGCGCACGCTGCCCGCGCCTCCCGTGCCGTACTGGTTCGAGGGCAGCGACGTCAGGTCCACCGTGCCCAGCTCCTCGAGGGTGACCTCTCCGTCCGGGCCCACCACGCCGATGCTGTCCGCGGCGGCGATGGCGTCGAAGCGCATCTTCGCTTCGGGCGACTGGAGGTCGTCGAAGAACAGGTGGTCGCCGTGGATGGTGAGCTGCACCGTCTCCGTGCCCCCCTTGGGGACCGTGACGCCGTTGCCGATGTCCTCGTTCTCGCAGTGCTCGTAGAGCGTGTCGGTGGGGAAGCCCCAGTGGAAGCGCTTCGTCGCGGTGCCCTTGGTCGCGGTGCCTTCGACGTACACGGACCAGCCCTGGGTGTTCATCCGTGTCACGTCCTCCGCGTCCGCGTTGCCGGCGGTGGCGTCCGTAGCGGGGGCGATGGCGTAGCTCACCTCGTCCCATTCCTCGGAGGCCAGGTCGGTGAAGGCCGCGACGTTCACCGGTCCCGGGCGGTGTACATCGTAGACCTTCGCGGGCGCCTGTTCGGCGGCGGTCTCGCCCTCGTGGTTGGCGACCTTCAGCTCCCCCAGCTTCACGAGGAACTTGTCGTAGCGCACGGTCCAGCCGTCCGCGAACGCGGTGGCGGGGATCTCCCTCTCGATGAAGTCCTCGCCGTACGTCGTGAACGTCACGTTGCCCTGGCCTGACGAGCAGGCCACCAGCCCCAGGAACGACACTCCCATCAGCCACTGCTTCATTGCGCTGCTCCTTCCACCCACGTCACGACGTAGGCGCTGGTGTCTTCCACGCCGCGCACCAGCGCGTTCTGCGCCTGGCTGTCAGCGGGGAAGGTGGAAATGCCAGACGCGTCCGGTTGCGACGCGGTGGCGAAGTCGATGCGAGCCAGCCACTTCCCCAGGTCCACCGCGATGCGGACAGAGCCGGGCTCCTGCTTCACCTCTCGCTCGAAGCGCACGCCTTCGATGGCCGCCTTCGGCAGGTCCACCGCCGCGTCGAAGTGCACCGTGGTCCCGGCCGCGTGGGTGGCCGTGCCTCGCACGTGCACCTGGTGGCCTCCGAGCAGGTTCTGGGCGTCGGTGGTCGCCGTGGGTGTCGCCAACGTCAACTCCAGCGACCCGTAGGAGCCTGTCACCGCGTTGGCGCTGCCCAGGTCGCGGCCCACGAGCAGGTCCACTGTCTGGACGTTCAACACCTCTCCCAGCGCGTCCCCGGGGACGTAGTGGCCGGGGTGCGCGTTGGCGGTGCCTCCGATGAGCGAATACCAGTCGAAGCGGGGGGCTCGGGAGAGCAGCACGCGGCCCTCGAAGAATCGCACCGGGCCCACGGAGAGTTGGGCTTGCTCCGGGGTGACGGTCCAGCCGTGCTCGTTGGGGCCCGTGGGCAGGGTGGCGGTCATCGCGACGTTGAACGTGCGCCGCTCCGCCTCCGTCCTGGCGCCGTCGCCGCAGCCCAGGCTCATCAGGGTCGCCGCCACCGCGCACGTGCGCAGCAGGGCAGGGGAGTGAGACATCACAGGTGGACCTCCAGGGTGAGCGCGGCCGACCGAGGCGACCCCGCGGTGAAGTGTCTCGCCGGCACGAGGCTCGGCGGGGTGGATGGGTCGAAGCGCGAGCTGTAGACGAACTCGCCGTCCCGCCAGCGCGTGTTCAGCAGGTTCATCACGTCGAGCCGCAGCGCGAACGCGCCCCTTCGCAGCGCCACCTGCGCGTCCGCGAGGAACACCGTGTGGCTGAACTCGTCGTAGGGCAGCGGGCGGGGCCCGATGAGGGTGAGGCCCGTGCCCACTGACAGCACGGCATCGATGCCCGACAACGGGCGCTCCCAACCGAGGTCCGCTCGCGCGACCAGCGGCGCGAAGTAGGGCAGCCTTGCGTCTGTCCTCGTCACCGTCGCGTTGGCCACCGTGGCGCTCAGCGCGGCCGTGAGGCCCGGGAGCGGGCGGGACTGCAACGCCGCGGAGAGGCCCGTGCGCAGCGTCTCTCCCGTGAACACGGTGGTGCCCACGGTGTGGTCGAAGAAGAAGTCGTCCTCCACCTGTGAGCCGAAGAGGCTGGCCTGGAAGGACAGACGCTCGCCCTCGCGGCGGGTGCCGAGCTCCACGCCGTGCACGTCGACGAAGGGGGCTCGCTCTCCCTCCGACAGGCTTCGGGCCTGCGGGGAGCGGAAGCCGTCACCGTAGCTGGCGAAGAGGGCCCAGGTGTCCGTGAGCGAGTACTCCACGCCGGCCTTCGCGCCCCAGTGCACCCCGAAGGCGCTGCGCGCGTAGCCCTGCCCGTCGTAGAAGCGTGGGTCGCGGAAGGCGAGCGCGTCGAAGACCTCCACGCCCAGCGCGTCGGCGCGGCCTCCCAGGCGGAAGGCCCAGCGGCCCAGCGGGAGACGGGCCTCGGCGTAACCCCACACATCCGTTTGCGTGATGTCCGCGTCCACTTCGTCCGCGAAGAAGGTGCCGTCCGTCTCCCGGTAACGGCGTTGCGTCTGCTGGATGCCGTCGCGCCTTCCTCCGAGCCCCAGCTCCAGCGCGACAGGTTGGCCGAAGAGGGAGACGTGTCGGCGGTGCTCGGCGCGCAGGCCCAGCGTGGAGCCTCCGTTGGTCTGCTCGAGCCCGTCGCCCCGGTCGTCCACGCGGTAGCCGGTGAAGTTGTTGCGCAGCCGGAGGTCCGAGAGGATCCCGAACGCCTCCAGCCGCGTGCGCGCCGTGCCTTCGCGGGGCAGCTCCACGCCCAGCAGCAGCTGATGCCGGGACACCGTGCCGCCCTGACGGGGGAAGGAGCCGGAGTAGAACGTGCGCCGGCCTGCTTCCAGGTCGTCCTCGCGCACGACGCCGGGGGAGTCGAAGCGGGTGACGTAGCTGCCCGCTAGGACCCGCGCGCTCAGGCCGTGGCCCAGGTCCACATTCGCCTGCGCGAGGAGGGAGGCCCGGCCGTGGCCTCGCTGCGGACCGAAGCCGTTGGATTCGCCGATCTCCGCCGCGGCGAAGGTGCCGGGGTCCTCGCCGGGACGCACCGTCACGACGAGCCGGCGCTGACCGAACTGGCCCAGCGTTCCCGCGAACTCCACGCCCTTCTCCCTGGCTCCGAGGTCCATCCGCACCGTCCCCGCGACCGCGAAGTCGCCCTGGAACGCGCGATAGGAGCCCTCCGTCACCTCCAGCGATTGAACGAGCTCCGGGATGATGAAGTTGGTGTCCGCGTAGCCGAGCGCGTGGATGTGGCTCACCTCGTTGACAGGCAGGCCTCCGACGTTCAGCTCCACGTCCTGGCCGTGGAGCGCGTCGAAGCCTCGGAGGAAGAGCTGCTGGGCCTTGCCTTCGCCGCTGTGCTGCGAGGCCACGAGGCCCGGCACCACGCGGAGCACGTCCACCGCGCTCCTTCGCGGTGCCGTGTCGAGGATGTCCCTCCCGAGGGTGACCTCCGAGGCGCTCTGCGCCGGACGCGTTCCCCGCACCACCGTGGCCCGCTGCTTCGGGCCTTCTTCCGGGAGGGGGGCCTCGGGCGGAGGCTCGGCGACGGCTTCGGGGGCGGGCTCCGGGTCTTGTTGCTGTTCCGATGGCAGCTGTGACGGCGTCACTTCTGCCACCGCGTGGAGCGTGGTGCCCGGTGCTGCTTGAAGGCACGTCGAGAGCGTGGCGATCGCGAAGAGCAACATGATCACGGGAGACATCGGCACGAGGGAATGACGGCGCGTCCCCGGCGCGCGACTCGGCGCACGCCTGGGACACAGGGAAGGACTGCCCGGAACGGCATGCGCTCACGGCCCACGCCGGGCCCTGGTGGCCCGACGGGTCTCATGCTCGCGATGGGTCCTTACGGAAGTGCGAAGGGCTCCGGTTTTTCTACGGGCCCTGCGGCATCGCCGGGGACCGCCACCGCTGACCCGGCCGCCACCGCGGTGCTCGCACCGGCTCCACCGACCACGACACCCACCGTCGGGCGGGCGGCAGGAACACCGTCCAGCTCGCCGCCACCGCCAGCAGGTGCTCCACCGATCCCGTCAGGTGCTGGTGGCCATGGTGGCCCTGCTGTTCGTGTTCGTCGCGGTCGGCGCCGTCCGTGGACTTCGCGGCGGGACCCTCGCTCCCGGCGCAGTGGACGTGGCCTGCCGGCCCGTGCACGTGGGCATGGCCCTCCAGCCCTCCGCCGTGCCCCACCACCGCGTGCAGCACCGGGGCGACCGCGAGCCCGTACACCAGGACCATCAGTCCCAGGCAGGCCAGGTCGCGTCGGTCTCGGGAGTCCCACACGGCGGTTCGTTCGCGAAAGGCGTCCTGGACTGCGAGGAGCGACGGCGCCCGTCTGCCTAGCCGTCGACCTCCCGACACGCAAGCGTCCCCTCCCGAGCGCTGTCCGACACTCCCCCAGCCTCCGTGCCCCCTTGCCCGTGGACCGCATGACGCATTGCATTGGAATCCGCTGCGGCGGAAGACTTCCCGTCATACACTCTGGGCGTGCGTTCCGAATCCGCCGTGCTCCGTTCGCTTCCGTCCTCCACGGGTGAGATGCCCGCGCCGCCGCCTTCTCGCGCCGAGCGTCTGCGCGCGCTGGGGACCGAGTCCTTCGACCTCCTCGTCATTGGCGGCGGGGTCACCGGCGCGGGGACCGCGCGGGACGCGGCGCTGCGCGGGTTGAAGGTGGCGATGGTGGAGCGCGAGGACTTCGCGAGCGGTACGTCCAGCCGCTCCTCCCGGCTCATCCACGGCGGCCTGCGCTACCTGGAACACGGCCACCTGGGGCTCGTCTTCGAGTCCAGCATCGAGCGGCGGCGGCTCTTGCACCTGGCGCCCCACCTGGTGCGCCCGTTGGCCTTCGTGTGGCCCGTGTACGAGGGGGCTCGGGTGCCGCGCTGGAAGCTCAACGCGGGCCTCATGCTGTACGACGCCCTGTCGCTGTTCCGCAACGTGAAGGCCTATCAGCGGCTGTCGCTCAAGCAGCTGCTGGAGGCCGAGCCGGGCATCCGCTCCGAGGGGCTCAAGGGCGGCGCGCGCTACTACGACGCGGCCACCGACGACGCGCGCCTGACGCTGGCCAACGCGCTGAGCGCGAGCGAGGCGGGCGCGGTGGTGCTCAACCACGCGTCGGTGAAGCAGTTGGTGTTCGCGGACGGCAAGGCCACGGGCGCGCGCGTGGTGGATCACCTGACGGGCGAGGAGCTCACCGTGCGGGCCCGCGCCGTCGTCAACGCCACCGGGCCCTGGAGCGACGAGATCCGCCAGCTGGATTCAGGGACGACCCGCAGCGGGCCCATGGTGCGCGGGAGCAAGGGCGTGCACATCGCCGTGCCCCGTTCGCGCCTGGGCATCCAGGACGCGCTCACGCTGCTGTCCCCCGTGGATGGCCGGGTGATGTTCATCCTGCCCGCGGACGCGTTCACCATCATCGGCACCACGGAGACGGCCACCCGCGCCCACCCGGCCGAGGTGCGCGCGAGCGAGGCGGACGTGGCCTACCTGCTCACCTCCGCCAACGCCTTCTTCCCCGACGCGCACCTCACCCGCGACGACCTGGTCAGCGCGTGGGCCGGCATCCGGCCGCTCGCCGCCAGCGGCTACCACGGCAACACCGACGCGGGCAGCGCCAGCCGCGAGCACGCCATCGACGTGAGCCCGTCCGGGGTGCTGGCCATCAGTGGCGGCAAGCTCACCACCTTCCGCGTGATGGCGCGCGACGTGGTCAACGCCGTGGAGCGCCACCTCGCGCTGCCGCACCGCAAGTCCACCACCGACGCGCGCCCCCTGCCCGGAGGCGACATCGCGCGGATGGACGCGGAGCTCGCGGCGGCCCGCCAGGAAGTGGGCGACGCGGCCACGGGGGAACACCTGGTGCGTGCGTACGGCAGCCGCTGGCGCGCGGTGTGGGCGCTCACGCGTGAGATGCCGGCGCTGGCCGAGCCGCTCGTGGAAGGGCTGCCCTACCGCTGCGCCGAGGCCGCGTGGGGTGTGTCCCACGAGATGGTCCAGACCCTGGCCGACCTGCTCATCCGTCGGCTCAAGGTCGCGTTCGAGACGCGCGACCAGGGCCGCGCCGCCGCTGTGCGGGCCGCCGCCGTGATGGCGCCCCACCTGGGCTGGGACGCGGCGGAGACCGCGCTCCAGCTGGCGGTCTACGACGTGGATGCCCAGCGCATCTTTGGCGTGGACCCCGCGGACGCCTGACCCCCCGACGCGCCGGGTCGTGTGCCCCGGGCGTTGGAAGGAGCACGTTGACTGGTACCCGGCGCGCGTCGGGCGCATGACAGCCGCCCGAGCAGTCGACCTGCGTCCATGCTTAAATTGTTTTCGGGAACGGGAAGCAGGGCCGGTCCGTTCCTCCCGGCCGTCAGTTTCGAGGGCGTCGGGTCGCGGCGCGGTACCTCATGCTGGCCGGGCACGAAGGAGATGCACCCCATGAAGCGTTGGCTTTGGCTTGGGCTCGGGCTGTCCGGTCTGGTGGCTTGCGGTGGCAAGGACCCTGAACCCATTGATGTCCTGCCCCAGGCCTGTCCCGGCACCACGGACTTCCGGTTGCCCGGGCAGACGTCCTCCTCCCTGACGGCGGCCGAAGCCCCGGACGGGGTGCTCATCACCTTCAAGCCGAAGGTGGCCGCCAGCGCGGTGGCCGCCACGGCGGACTTCGCGGCGGCCGTGGAGCGCGAGGGGGGCACGGTGAAGCGGCGCTTCCCGAGCCTCAACATGGTGTCCGCGCGGCTGTCGCCGGAGGCCCTGGCGGCGCTCCAGAAGAACCCGGACGTGCTCTCCGTGGAGCCCAACCGCCGCGTGCACGCGATGGGACTTCCGACGCCGCCGCCGCTGGTGTCGTGGCAGGGCGTGTTCAGCACGCAGGGCTCCGTGGGCGAGTACACCGAAGGCCTGAAGATGGTGCAGGCCCCGCAGCTGTGGGACGCGAACAACGATGGCGTCCTCGACACGGGCGCGCCCACGGGCGAGGGCGTGAAGGTGTGCGTCATCGACAGCGGCTGGGACAGCAAGCACCCGGAGCTGAAGGCGGCGTTCTTGAAGGGCTGGGACTTCGTCGACGATGACGAGGACCCGTCCGACCAGAGCTTGAAGCAGGGCGTCCTGACGGTGGGCGGCGGCCACGGCACGCACGTGTCGGCGACCATCCTGGCGCAGCTCGGCACGGGTTCGGGCGGACGCGTGGCGCCCGGCCAGGATCCGAACGGCGTGGTGGGCGTGGCGCCCGGCGCGTCGCTGCTCGTCGCGCGCGTGCTGGATGTGAAGGGCGGCGGCAGCACCGACGACGTCATCGCGGCGGTGGAGTGGTGCCGGGCGGAAGGGGCGCGGGTCGCCTCGCTGTCGCTGGGCGCTCCGGACACCTCCGCGAAGGAGCAGCTCGCGTTCGAGAAGGCGTACGACAACGGCAACGGGATGCTGTCCGTGGCGGCCAGCGGCAACGACGGCAAGCGGGGCATCTCCTATCCGGCCGCGTACAACCCGGCCGTGATGGCGGTGGGCGCGGTGGACCTGGCCGGTGAGTACGCGTCCTTCTCGCAGTACGGCCAGGAGCTGTCGCTCGTGGGCCCGGGCGTCAACGTGCTGAGCGCCACGGTGCTGGGCGCCGCGTCGCTGTCCGGGGTGGAGGCGGGTTCGACGCCGTTCGTGTCCTCGCCGCTCTCGTTCACCGCGCAGGGCCGCTACACGGGCCGGTTGGTGGACTGCGGCCTGGGTACGGACCGGGCGTCCTGCGGGCCGGCGGCCACGTGCGACGGCTTCGTCGCGTACGTGGACCGGGGTGACATCTTCTTCGAGGAGAAGGCGCACCACGTCATCGAGGCCGGCGCGCGCGCCATCATCATCGGCAACAACGTGGGGGACGACGGCGAGGGCAACTTCACGCTGGGCGCCGCCAATGCGCATTGGGTGCCCACGGTGTCCGTGTCGCTGGCGTCCGCGACGGCCCTCAAGGCGATGGTGGGCCAGAACGTCACGGTGGACATCAGCGGCGTGGACTACCAGCGCGAGTCGGGGACCTCCATGGCCACCCCGCACGTGTCCGGTGTGGCGGCCCTGGTGATGAGCGCCCGGCCGGACCTCAGCGCCGGTCACATCCGCGCCGTGCTGGAGAAGACGGGCCTGGACGACAAGACGACGCCGGGGGTCGATGAGAAGTACGGCCACGGGCTCGTGCAGGCGGTGAAGGCCGTGGAGCTGGCGCGCTCGCTGCCCACGGGTGGCGGGCCGCTCCCGCTGCCGTAACGGCGGACGGCTTCGTGTGGTGCCGCGCCCCCGGGCCCCTTGGATGGGACCGGGGGCGTTCCATTTCTGGGGGGAGGTTCGCTCCCAGGGCTCCAGGCCGTGGTGGCAGGGGAGGCTTGCGAGCGGGCGCCAGGTCGCCGGGCCGGTGGTTCTCAAGGCGTGAGCGTGCACCTTCCCCAGTGGGAGGAGCGCCACGCATGAAGCGAGACACCTTGAGGGGCTTGGGGATCGCGGGCGTGGCCTGCCTGCTGGTAGGCGCGGGACCGCGGACCGTGTTGGCGCAGGTCGGCAGGGAGGATGAGGCGCCGTCCGCGGACTCCGCGCGGCAGGCCGCCGGTACGCCTCCTTACGCATCGCAGCCCGCCGCATCGCAGCCCGCGACGACGGGAACGGGCGGTTCGGGGACGGCGGTTCAGCAAGCGCCCGCCAGTGGGAGCCCGACGGGCACGGATCCGAACACTGGGGGCTCGGGTAACACGGGGACGGGGGCCCGTCCGGATACCACTGCCACGACTCCGACCCAGGGGACCGGTGGCGCCGGGAACAACGACGCCAATGTGAATACGGGTGGCACCGGTAACACGGGTGCGGAGGTGGATCCGGTGCCCGGCGCGAGCGACACCGGCTCCAACATGAATACCGGTGGCACTGGTAACACAGGTGCGGATGACAACCCGCCAAGCACGGGCAACACCGGCACGAATGCGAGTCCAGGGGCCGGCGGGACTGGCAACACCGGCATGGGTGGCACGGGCGCCGGTGCGAGTCCGGGCACGGGTGGCACGGGCAACACCGGCACGGGCAACACCGGCACGGGCAACACCGGCACGGGCAACACGGGCACGGGCAACACGGGCACGGGCAACACGGGCAACACGGGTACGAATGCGAGCCCGAGCACGGGTGGCACGGGCAACACCGGCACGGGGACTTCAGGCTCTGCGACTTCGCCTGCTCCTTCGGCACGGGGCGGAGGCATCGCCGTGGTGGATGCCATCTACACGGGCACGGTGTACTCGGTGTCCTCGAAGGAGGTCGTCATCGTGGACGAGGGCACGCACCTGCCGCTGGAGATCGGCGCTGGCACTCGCGTCCTGCGCGACGGCGAGGCCATCCGCGCCACGCAGCTCAAGGAGGGCGAACAGGTGCGCGCCGTGGTCAACCTCGTGGGCAAGAGCCACACGCGGGAGATCTCCGTGCTCACCGGGGCCGCTGCCCGTCGTGCCGCCAGGCTGAAGTGAGGTCCCGCCTCCGTCAGCCCACGTCGCCGCGCGCGTCTGGGGGACGGAGGTTTTCACCATGACGGTCTTCGACCGATACCGCACCCTGCTGCACAAGTTGACCCTCGTTCGTGCTCGCACTCCGGGCGGTGACTCGCCGGAGGTGGATGCACTTCTCGACACGATGGACGAGGTCTGGGACGCCATGTCCGCGGGCGAGCGTGCCGCGATGGAGCGCGAACGCGAACGGCTCCCCCGCGTGAACGCGCCGGATGCCCACGCGCTGTCGGCGTAGGCCCGTGGTGCGTTACTTCCGCGCGGAGTTCATGGGCGCGCGGGTGGGCCCGTGGGGAATCCGGGGGACCGGCCGGGACGGCGGAAGCTGCTGACGCTTGCTCCACACCGCGCGCGTGTAGTCCACCACCGACGCGAGCGACAGCAGGGCGACGAGCGCCACGAGCGGACGCACCAGCGGGGGGTAGAGCAGCACGCACAACAGCACCGCGAGCTGCAGCGCGGTGACCATCTTGCCCAGCATCCGCGCCTTGAGCTCGATGGCCCGCATGTCCGGCCGCAGCCTGGCGACGATGAAGCCGATGGCCGTGCCGATGTCGCGCAGCAGCAACAGCAACAGCTCCACCGGACCGATGAGCCCGTCCAACAGGCACACGATGAAGGCCGTGACCATGAAGGCGCGGTCCGCCACCGGGTCGATGAGCGCGCCCCAGCGCGTGGCCAATCCCCGGTGCCTGGCAATCCAGCCGTCCAGGAAGTCCGTCGCCGCGGCCACCACCACGAGGAGGGCCCGCAAGCGCAGGTCCGTCACCGCGATGAACACCGCGGCGAGCGGAAGGCGCGACAGGGACAGTGCATTGAGCAGCACAAGGCTTGCCCGACGGTGCATGGCCCTCAAAAGTTAGTGCTCGCTCCCCAGGGCGCACCTGTCCTGCACGGCGAGCGTCCAGCGAAGAACTTCGCTCGCGCCCCGGGACCCGCGAGGTGTCCACCGGTGTCCCACCGGGTGGTCCGGGGCTCGTCCCGGCCCCTGCCTCCCGGAGCCCGCCCCGTGAATGCGATGGGAACCTTCCACCCCCTGCGCCGCCGGCTCGCGTCCGGCCTGTTCGCGCTGGCCCTGCTGGGCACCATCGCCTGTGATGCGGCCCCGCACTCCCAACGAGCGGCGGTCCAGCCCCACGCCCCCTCCGCCGAAGAACAGAAGCGCTATCCGTGGCTCTCCGCGAGCGTGAAGGTGCGCGCCCTGGAGGAGACCTTCGCGCCGCCGGAGGGCTACACGCGGGTGTCCGTGGACGCGGGCTCCTTCGGTGCGTGGCTGCGCGGCCTGCCCCTGCGCCCCGAGGGCACGCCCGTGCGCGACTTCCGGGGCGACACGGTGCTGGCCGCGGACGACGCGCGGCTCGCGGCGGTGGGGGAGCTGGACGTCGGATCCGTCAACCTCCAGCAGTGCGCGGACTCCATCCTCCGGCTCCATGCGGAGTGGCGCTGGGCCGCGGGTCAGCAGCAGCGCATCGCCTACCACTTCACCAGCGGCCACCTGGCGGCGTGGCCCCGGTACGCGGCGGGAGACCGGGCCCGCGTCGCCGGTTCGAAGGTGACGTGGGTGCCGGAGAGCGCGGCGAAGGACGACTCGCGGGCGGCCTTCCGCGACTACCTGGACCTGCTCTTCACCTACGCGGGCACGCTGTCGCTCCAGGCGGAGACCGCGCGTCCCACCTGGGAACAGCTTCGCCCCGGGGACCTCTTCGTCCTGGGCGGGAGCCCCGGCCACACCGTGCTGGTGCTGGACGTGGCCACCGACGCGAGGCGGGCGCGTGGCGCTGCTGGGCCAGGGCTTCACGCCCGCGCAGGACTTCCACGTGCTCGCGACGAAGGCGGGGCCCTGGTTCTCCCTGGACGGGGACGCGGTGGCGACGCCCTTCTGGGTGCCCTTCCCGATGACGTCGCTGCGACGGCTGCCGTCGCCCTGAGGTACCGGGCCCCTTCCTGCCAGGTCATGGGGCAGACGGGGAGGCCGCGAGGACCCGCGCGACGGTCGGCGGCCTGCTGGAAAGGGACAGGGCGACAGAGTGCCGGGTGTTAGGTTGGGGCGTTGTCCTGCCGTCAACGGGGACGCGCCGCGGCGGCCCCGTCCTCCCCCTGTGAGACAGCAAGCAGCCTAAAGGGAAGGACGTCCCGCTCCCCGAGCCTCCATCCATGTCCTTCGCCGCCGCGCCCCTGTCCTCCGCTCCTCCCCGGGCCAGCCTCCTCCTCGTCGACGACACGCCGGGACACCTGCTGGCGCTGGAGGCCATCCTCGCGCCGCTGGGACAGCGCCTGGTGCGTGCCTCGTCCGGGCGCGAGGCGCTGCGGCGGGTGTTGGACGAGGACTTCGCCGCCGTCCTGCTGGACATGAACCTGGGCGACATGACGGGCGTGGACGTGTTGAACCTGATGCGCGAGCGCGAGCGCAACCGGCGCACGCCCGTGCTGCTGATGACCGCGGGCGACGGGGACGAGAAGGAGTGGCTGGCCGCGTACTCGCACGGTGCGGTGGACTACCTGCGCAAGCCGCTGCGGCCTGAAATCCTCCTGGCCAAGGTGACGATGTTCGTGGAGCTGTACCTGGCGCGTGAAGCCGTGCAGCGCCGCGAGGAGGCCCTGCGCGAGCGTGAGCGGGCCGCGCTGGAGATCACGCACCGCGAGCGGCTGCACTCGTTCTTCATGCAGGTGCCGGTGGGCATCGCCATCCTCCGCGGGCCGGACCTCGTCTTCGAGTTCGCCAACCCGTCGTACGGCGTGCTGGTGGGCCGCACCGTCACGCCCGGCAAGCCCATGCTGGAGGCGCTCCCGGAGCTGCGCTCGCAGCCGGAGGTGCTGGCCACCCTGCGGCGCGTGGTGGAGACGCGCGAGCCCTTCATCCACTCGGAGTTCCGCATCGAGCTGGAGCGCGGCGGACAGCGCGAGGAGGCCTTCTTCAACGTCATCTACCACCCGCTGGTGGAGGCGGACCGGGCCTCGGGCATCATCGCGCTCGCCGTGGACGTCACCAACTGGGTCCAGGCGCGCCGCAAGACGGACATGCTCACCCAGGACCTGCGCCAGCAGCAGGAGGCGCTGCAGGACAGCGAGCAGCGCCTGCGGCTGGCGCTGACGGCCACCGCGCTGGGCACCTTCGACATGGACATGGCGACGGGCACGCTGGACTGGGACGCGCGCTGCAAGGCGCTCTTCGGCCTGCCGCCGGAGGCCACGGCGTCCTACGCGCTGTTCCTCCAGGGCCTGCACCCGGAGGACCGCGAGGCCGTGGAGCAGGCGGTGGCGCTCAGCTGGGACCCCGCCGGCACCGGCGACTACGACATCGCCTACCGCACCGTGGGGTTGAAGGACGGCGTGGAGCGCTGGGTGCGCGCCATGGGCCGGACGTACTTCGAGGACGGCCGGGCGGTGCGCTTCGTGGGCACCGTGCAGGACATCACCGCGCGCAAGCGCGCCGACGCGGAGCGGGCCCGGCTCCTGGCGGGGGAGCTGCGCCGCACCGAACAGCTGCGCGGCCTGTCGCGCGCGAGCCTCGCGCTCAACGCGGCCGGCAGCATGCAGGCCATCCTGGAGCTGGTCACCCTCAAGGCGCGCAAGCTCATTGGCGTGAACCAGTCCGCCGTGCAGGTGCTGGAGTGGCGTGACGCCGCGCAGCCGCTCACCGCGATGTCGGCGGCGGACACCGCCCTGCTCGCGCCGGGCGCGACGGTGGACGAGCGCGGCCTCTTCGCCCAGGTGTGCGAGGAGAACCGGCCGCTGCGCCTGACGCGCGAGGAGCTGCTCGCGCACCCGGCGTGGAAGGACGCGGCCCCCGCCGAGGGTCCGGCGCTGCCGCTGAAGGGCTTCCTCGCGGTGCCCATGGTGGGGCACGACGGCCGCAACCTGGGGCTCATGCAGCTGTCCGACAAGGTGGAGGGCGACTTCGACGCGGAGGACGAGACCATCGCCGTGCAGCTGGCGCAGATGGCCAGCGTGGCGCTGGAGAACGCCCGCCTCTACGAGCGCGCCCAGGCCGAGCGGCGCAACCTCTTCTCGGTGCTCAAGCAGCTGCCCGCGGCCATCACCGTGCTGCGCGGTCCGGAGCTCGTCTTCGAGATGGCCAACGACCTGCGCCTGAAGCTCACCGGTTCGCGGCCCCTGGTGGGCCTGCCGCTGCGCCAGGCCCTGCCGGAGCTGGAGAGTCAGGGACAGATCGAGCAGATTGAAACCGTCTACCGCACCGGGGAGACCTACCAGGGCCGCGAGGTGCCCATGCGGCTGAGCCGCGACGTGGGCCAGGAGGCGCCCGAGGGCTACTTCAACCTCACCTTCCAGCCGCTGCTCGACGCCAAGGGGCGCGTGGACGGCATCGTGTCCGTGACGTGGGAGGTCACCGAACAGGTGCTCGCGCGTCGGCGCATCGAGGCGCTGGCCATGGAGCTGAAGGAGCGCGAGCAGCAGTTCCGCACGCTCGCGGACTCCATCCCCCAGCTGGCGTGGATGGCGGAGCCGGATGGCCACCGCTTCTGGTTCAACCAGCGCTGGTTCGACTACACCGGCACGACGCCGGACCAGGCGAAGGGCCAGGACTGGAGCGCGCTCGTCGAGCCCGAGGACACCGCGCGCATGCAGGCCCGCTTCAACGAGGCGCTGCGCGAGGGCGCGCCGTGGGAGGATCAGTTCCGCATGCGCCGCGCGGACGGCAGCTTCCGCTGGTTCCTGGCGCGCGCGATGCCGGTGCGCGACGCGGAGGGGCGCATCGCGCGCTGGTTCGGCACGCACACGGACATCGACGACGAGCGCAGGACGCTGGAGAGCTTGAAGCACGCGGAGGAGGAGATCCGCCACCTCAACGCGGGCCTGGAGAAGCGCGTGCGCGAGCGCACCGAACAGCTCCAGGAGGCGAACAAGGAGCTGGAGTCCTTCAGCTACTCCGTGTCGCACGACCTGCGCGCGCCCCTGCGCCACATCACCGGGTTCGCGCAGCTGTTGGAGCGGCGCGCGGCGGCGAAGCTGGACGACGTGGCGCGGGGCTACCTCACCACCATCGCGGGCGCGGCGAAGCAGGGCGGCACGCTGGTGGACGACCTGCTCGCGTTCAGCCGCATGGGCCGGGCGGAGATGCGGCAGACGCGGGTGGACCTGGCCCTGCTGGTGGCCGAGGCGCGCAAGGACCTGCTGCCAGAGCTGAACGGGCGCCAGGTCGAGTGGCGGGTGGGCGAGCTGCCGACCGTGGAGGGGGACCCGGCTTTGTTGCGGCAGGTCATCCACAACCTGCTCGCCAACGCACTGAAGTACACGCGTCCGAAGCCGGAGGCCCTCATCGAGGTGGGCACGCGCGAGGAAGCGGGGGAAGTGGTGGTGTGGGTGCGCGACAACGGCGTGGGCTTCGAGATGCAGTACGTGGACAAGTTGTTTGGCGTCTTCCAGCGGCTGCACACGGCCGAGGAGTTCGAGGGCACCGGCATCGGGCTCGCGAACGTGCGGCGCATCGTGTCGCGCCATGGTGGACGGACCTGGGCGGAGGGCGCCGTGGGGCAGGGCGCGACCTTCACCTTCACCCTGCCCCGGACTTCTCCGCTGGAGAAGAAGGAAGAAGAGCGCACGCGTGCTTGAGCTCAAGAGGATCCTCCTGGTCGAAGACAGCGCCAATGACGTGGCCCTCACGCTGGCGGCGCTGGAGGAGGTGCACCTGGCCAATGAGGTGGTGGTGGTGCGCGACGGACAGCAGGCGCTGGACTATCTCTTCCGCAAGGGTGAGTACGCGAACCGCAAGGACGGCAACCCGGCCGTGGTGCTGCTGGACCTGAAGCTGCCGAAGGTGGACGGGTTGGAAGTGCTGGAGAAGGTGAAGGGCGCGCCGGAGCTGAAGGCCGTGCCGGTGGTGATGCTCACGTCGTCGCGCGAGGAGCAGGACCTGGCGCGCAGCTACGGGTTGGGCGTGAACGCCTACGTGGTGAAGCCGGTGGCGTTCCCGGACTTCGTGTCCGCGCTGCGGGAGCTGGGCTTGTTCTGGGCGGTGGTGAACCAGCCGCCGCCGGGTGCGCCGCCCGCGCCGGGAGCCTCCAAGTGAGCACACGCGGCAATGCCGCGCTGGAGTTGAGCCCGGCCTCCGCGGCCGGAAGGCCCCTGTCCATCCTGCTCCTGGAGGACAGCCCGCTGGACGCGCAGCTGGTGGCCGCGCAGTTGGAGGAGGGCGGACTGCCCGCGACGCTGGAGTGCGTGGCGGGGCGGCCGGCCTTCACCTCCGCGCTGGCGAAGGGGAAGTTCGACCTCATCCTGTCCGACTACAACGTGCCGGGCTTCGACGGGCTGAGCGCGCTGGACGTGGCGAAGACGGCGTGTCCGGAGACGCCCTTCCTCTTCGTGTCCGGGGCGCTGGGCGAGGACCGCGCCATCGAGCTGCTCAAGCGCGGCGCCACCGACTACGTGCTCAAGGACCGGCTGGAGCGGCTGGGGCCCAGCGTGCGGCGGGCGCTGCGCGAGGCCGAAGGCGTGCGCCTGCGCAAGCGCACGGAGGAGGCGCTGCGCCGTTCGGAGGAGCGCTACCAGTTGGTGGCGCACGCGAGCTTCGACGCCATCTGGGACTGGGACCTGCAGACGGACGCGATGCACTGGATTGGCGACGCGACGGAGGAGGTCTTCGGCTTCCAGTTGGAGGAGGTGGGCGTGGACGCGGCGTGGTGGCGGCGGCACATCCACGCGGACGACCGCGAGCGGGTGATGGCGGGCCTGCAGCGGGCGTTCGATTCGGATGACGACCGGTGGCAGGACGAGTACCGGGTGCTGCGCAAGGACGCGGCCTATGCCTACGTGGCGGCGCAGGGCTACATCGTGCGCGGCGCGAGCGGCAAGGTGCGGCGCATCGTGGGCGCCATGCGCGACATCACCGAGCGCAGGCGGGCGGAGGAGGAGAAGCAGCAGCTGGTGCACGAGGCGCAGCGGCGGGTGGAGTTCGAGCAGCAGCTCATTGGCATCGTGAGCCATGACCTGCGCAACCCCCTGAGCGCCATCCTCACGGGCGCGTCGTTGATGTTGCGGCGCGACGACATCCAGCCGTGGAACGCGAAGGCGGCGGCGCGCATCCTGTCCGCGGCGGAGCGGGCGACGCGGATGATCCGCGACCTCCTGGACTTCACCCAGGCGCGCATGGGCGGCGGCATCCCGGTGCAGGCGGCGCCGTGCGACTTCCATGCGCTGATGTTGCAGGTGGTGGAGGAGGCGCGCACGGCGCACCCGGAGCGCACGCTCCTGCTGGAGCAGGAGGGGGACGGGCAGGGGGTATGGGATTCGGACCGGATGGCGCAGGTGCTGTCCAACATCCTGGGCAACGCGCTGAAGTACAGCCCGGAGGACACGCCCGTGCGCGTGGAGAGCCGGGGCGAGCCGAACACCCTGGTGGTGCGCGTGCACAACGGAGGCACGCCCATCCACCCGGACCTGCTGCCGCGCATCTTCGAGCCGCTCCAGCGCGGCACGACGGCGGGCCGCTCCGAGCGCAGCATCGGGTTGGGGTTGTACATCGTGCGGCAGCTGGTGCTGGCGCATGGCGGGACGGTGGACGCGCAGTCCTCCGAAGCGGAGGGGACGGTGTTCACCGTGCGCCTGCCGCGCGTGCCCGGGAGTGAATTGCCGCCGGTCGCGCTGGCGTAGGATTCCAACGTGGAGGGTGGACGCATGTCGAAGCCGCTGGAAGTCGTGAACGCGCTCCTGGACGCGGGGTTCGACGGGCTGGGCCCGCTGTGCAGCGCGACGGGGCTGGCGGACGAGTACCTGCGGGATGCCCGGTACGCGGACCACGAGGCGCGCATCGATTCGCTCATCCACTGGGAGACGGGGAAGCTGTTCACCACGGGCTTCCTGTCCGGGCTGGGGGGCCTGCTCACGCTGCCGGTGGCGCTGCCCGCGGGGCTGGGCGTGTCGTGGGCGGTGCAGGCGCGGCTGGTGGGCGCCATCGCGCGGATCCACGGGCATGACGTGGAGGAGGACCGCGTGCGCACGCTCACGCTGCTGGCCATCGTGGGCGACATCGGCAAGGAAGTGGTGAAGCAGGCCGGCATCGAAGTGGGCCAGCAATTGGGCATGCGCGCGTTGGAGGCGGTGCCGAAGCACGCGCTCAGCGGCATCAACCGCGCGGTGGGCTTCCGGCTGGTCAGCAAGGCGGGACAGAAGGGCGTCGTGAACCTGTCGAAGGTGGTGCCCCTCGCCGGGGGGCTGGTGGGCGGCGCGGTGGATGCGCTCGCGTGCCGCGCGGTGGGCGCCACGGCGCGGCGGCTGTTCGCTCCGGGACCGGTGCCTTCCGCGGGCATGTCTCCTGGATGACCTGGGCTCGGGGCTTGCGTTGACGGTGGGGCGCCGCGCTGGACTCATCCAGGCGCATGGGCCGCCTCTTCGTTCTGCTCGTCGCGCTGGGCCTCGTTTCCGGGGGCCTGGGGGGCTGCCGTCGTTCGTCGCAGGAGCAGGGGACCGCGGGCCGCACGCGCATCGTCTTCAAGTTCCAGCCGCTGTGGGGGGATCCGAAGCCGTTCCGTGAGCTGCTGGCGAAGTATGAGCGCGCCAACCCGGACGTGGAGCTCGTCACGGAGGCGCTGCCCAACTCGTCGGACCTGGCGCACCAGTTCTTCCTCACGTCGTTGCAGGGCGGGGCCACGGACTTCGACGTGCTGGTGGCGGACGTCGTCTGGGTGCCGGAGTTCGCTCGCGCGGGGTGGGTGGCGGACCTGTCCGAGGACTTCCCTCCGGCGCGCCTGCGCGAGGAGTTCCTCCCCGGCCCGGTGGACTCCGTCGTGGTGGATGGGCGCACGTACGCGGTGCCCTGGTACGTGGACGTGGGCGTCCTCTACTACCGCACGGACCTGGTGCCGCGCGCGCCGCGCACCTACGAGGAGCTGCGCCGCTTCACCCGCGACGCGATGGCGAAGGTGCCCGGCATCCAGGGCTACGTGTGGCAGGGCCGGCAGTACGAGGGCCTGACGTGCAACGTGTACGAGGCGCTGTGGGGCCACGGTGGGAAGTCGCTGGGGGAGGACGGGCGCGTGCTGTTGGAGACGGAGGCCGCTCGCGAGGCGCTGGCGTACCTGCACGGGCTGATCGCGGACGGGCTGTCTCCGCCGACGGTGACGGGCTTCGGTGAGGAGGAGGCGCGGCGCGTGTTCCAGGAGGGCCGCGCGGTGTTCATGCGCAACTGGCCCTATGCGTGGAGCGAGGCGCAGAAGGAGGGCTCTCCCATCCGGGGCAAGGTGGGCATCGCGCCGCTGCCGACGAAGGATGGACAGCCGGGGTGGGGGACGCTGGGCGGATGGCAGCTCGCGGTGAACGCGCACGTGTCCCCCGCGCGCAAGAAGGCCGCCGCGCGCCTCATCGCGCACCTGACGTCCCCGGAGGCGAACCGTGTGATGGCGCTGCACTACGCGCGCAATCCGCCGAGGCTCGCGCTGTACGACGACGCGGAGCTGCGCCGGGCGGAGCCGTTCATCGCCGGCCTGAAGGAGGCGCTGGTGCGGGCGCGGCCCCGGCCGGTGACGCCGTACTACCTGCTCATCGCGGACGTGCTCCAGAGCGAGTTCTCCGCCGCCGTCGCGGGCCTGCGCACGCCCGAGGAGTCGCTCACGCGCGCGCAGAAGCAGGTGGATCACCTGACCGGTGAGACTCCGGAGCCGGAGCATGAGGAGGAACGGTGAGCGGCGTGGAGCGGGGTTCGCAGGCGCGGGAGCGGCGACAGGCGTACCTGCTGGTGATGCCCGCGGTGGGGGTGCTGGCCGTGGTGGCGCTGTACCCGGTGCTGGCGGCCATCTGGCTGAGCCTGCACCGCTTCATCCTCGTCTTCGGCGAGCGGCGCTTCACCGGGCTGGAGAACTACGTCTACCTGGTGGGCGATGCGCGGTTCTGGTCCGCGCTGGGCAACACGGCGTACTTCACGGCGGTGGCGGTGACGGTGGAGCTGCTGCTCGCGGTGCCGTTGGCGCTGTTGCTCAATCGGGCGTTTCCGGGGCGGGGCCTGCTGCGCGCGTCCGTGTTGGTGCCGTGGGCGATTCCCACCGTGGTGAGCGCGCGGCTGTGGGCGTGGATGTTCAACCCGGACTACGGGCTGATCAACCGGATGCTGGGCGGCACGGACATCAACTGGTTGGGCGCGCCGGGGTACGCGCTGCACGCCGCCATCCTGGTGGACGTGTGGAAGACGACGCCCTTCGTGGCGCTGCTGGTGCTCGCGGGGTTGCAGGGCATTCCGGAGGACCTCTACAAGGCGGCGCGCGTGGACGGGGCTTCGACGTGGCGGCAGTTCCGCGCCATCACCGTGCCGCTGCTGCGGCCCGCGCTGCTCCTGGCGGTGCTGTTCCGGTCGCTGGATGCGTTCCGCGTGTTCGACGCCATCTACGTGCTCACGGAGGGCGGGCCGGCGAACACGACGGAGACGCTGAGCATCTACGCGTACAAGACGCTGATGCGCTCCGGCGACTTCGGCTACGGCAGCGCGCTGTCGGTGGCGACGTTCCTGTGCGTGGTGCTGCTGGCCACGGTGTGGCTGCGGTGGTTGGGGCGCGAGGAGGCGCGGCGATGAAGCGGCCGGGGCTGGGCACGGCGTTGGCCGTGGTGGCGTTCCTCACGTTCTTCCTGGGGCCGTTCCTGTGGCAGGTGTTGACGAGCCTGTGGCCGGACGGCGAGCTGACGCGGCCGTGGCCGTCACACTTCACGGGCGCGAACTACGAGAGCGTGCTGTTCGGAAGGCCGTTCCTGTGGGCGGTGCTGAACTCGCTGGTGGTGGCGACGCTGACGACGCTGTTCTGCCTGACGGTGGGCGCGTCCGCGGCGTTCGCGCTGGCGAAGCTGGAGTTCCGGGGGCGGGGCCTGCTGCTGTCCGCGGCGCTGGGCGTGTCGATGTTCCCGCCCATCGCCACGGTGAGCCCGCTGTACCTCATCCTCAACGCGGTGGGGCTGCGCGACAGCCTGGTGGGGCTGGCGCTGCCGTACACGACGTTCGCGCTGCCGCTGACGCTGTGGGTGCTGACGTCGTTCTTCCGCCAGCTCCCGGACGAGTTGTACCGGGCGGCGCGGGTGGACGGGTGCACGCCGGTGGGCGCGTTCCGACGGGTGCTGCTGCCGCTGGCGGCGCCGGGGCTGGCGACGACGGCGATCCTGGTCTTCATCTTCGCGTGGAACGAGTTCCTCTACGCGCTGACGTTCCTGTCCACGCCGGAGAAGCGCACGGTGCCGGTGGCCATCAGCCTCTTCGCCAGCGAGTACAAGGAACCGTGGGGGGAGATCGCCGCAGCGTCGGTGGTGGCGACGCTGCCGCTCGTGGTGCTCACGGTGCTGTTCCAGCGGCGCATCGTGTCCGGGCTCACGGCCGGGGCGGTGAAGGAGTAGCGCGGCTTCAGCGTCCCGCAGCTTCCACTTCCGCCCAGAGGCTCTTGCCTTCGAGCACCGCGTTGAGCGGTGCGCGTTGCTCGGACACGCGCAGCAGCACGGCGGCCAGTTGTTCCAGGTGCATGGGCTTGAGGTTGTGCAGGAGCGGCAGCTTCGCCACCGTGTGCATGAAGCCGGGCGGGCGGTGGTACTCGCCCTCCAGCGCTGGCGGACGCACCATCGTGTACGCAAGGCCGCTGTCGCGCACGATGCGCTCCGCTTCCGCCTTGGCCTTCAGGTACGCGCCCACGGGCGTTCCCGCGCCCACGGACGTGAGCAACACGAAGTGGTCCACGCCCGCCGCCTTCGCCGCGTCCACCAGTTGTCGCGTGGTGCCGATGTCACTCGTCTCGTAGGTGTCCCCCGCGGCGAAGCGCTTGCGCATCGTGCCGATGAGCTGGAGCACCGTGGTGCTGCCGCGCATCGCCTCCACCAACGCGGGCGCGTCCGCCAGCTCCAGCGCGGCCTTCCGGGGCCAGGTGCTCGCGGGTTCGGTGTTCGCGCTCTTGGGTCGCACGTGCGGGAGGACGGACACGCCGCGCGCCAGGGCCTGGCGCATCAGCGTGCGGCCCGTCGCGCCCGTGGCGCCCGCGACGAAGAGGTGACGAGGGGAGGTCGTGCTCATGGTCACGCCTCTTGAGCACACCCCCGTGCTGCTTGCCCAGCGCTTCCCTCGCCCTCGCTTGGAAACCGGACAGCGCCCGGGCCGGCTTCAGCGCTCGGCGCGCTCGGCGCGGATCTCCCGCGCGTGGGTCACGTCGTCCAGGAAGAACTCCTCCAGCTGACGGGCCGCATCGGCGTCCTCCAGCACGAGCGAGCCCTCTTCCAACAGGTTGAACGACAGCGCGTCGTAGTTGATGGACCCCACCAGCACCAACTGGTCATCCACCAGCATCGTCTTGGCGTGCATCATGGACGGCTGGAACTCCCAGATGCGCACGCCCGCCGCCAGCAGCGTGTCGTACGTGTTGCGCTGGAGCAGCGTGACAGCCCGCTGATCGTTCTTGTCTCCCGGCGCCAGCACCCGCACGTCCACGCCCGCCTTGGCCCGCTCCACCAGCAGCTGCATGAGCGCGTCGTTGGGCGTGAAGTACGCCTGCGAAATCCACAGCCGCTTCTTCGCCGCCTTCACCATCAGCTGCGTGAGGCGCTCCGCGCGCGTCACCTCCGGGTTCGCCGTGCTGCTGACGAAGCCCGCCCAGCCCTTGCCCGCGTCGTCCAGTCCGGGCTGTCCTTGCTCCAGCGTGGGGAAGTCCGACGCGGGGAGCAGCTTGCCCGTCGTCTCCTGCCAGTTCTCCGCGAAGGCCTGCTGGAGCTGCGCCACCACCGGGCCCTGTACGCGCACGTTGGTGTCGCGCCACTCCTTCTCGTTGCGCGCCTCGCCCAGCCACTCGTCCTGGATGGCGAGCCCGCCGGTGATGGCGACCTTCCCGTCGATGACGACAATCTTCCGGTGGTTGCGCGCCAGGTTCTCGTCCGCCGGCAGCGGGCGGAACAGGTGCGCTTCACACCCGAGTGCCTCCAGCCGTGGCTTCACCTCCTTCTCGAAGGGGCCGCTGCCCATGGGGTCCACCAGCACGCGGCAGGTGACGCCCGCGCGGGTGCGCTCGGCCAGGGCCTCCATCATCCGCTCCGACGCGCGCCCCGGCCGCCAGATGAACATCACGATGTTGACGGAGGCACGGGCCCGGCCGATCTCTTCCACCATCACGTCGAACACGGCGCCGTTGTTCGCCCACCGGATGCGGTTGCGCGGTTCCATCCGCACGCCCGTCGTCTGGTACAGCGCCGTCGCGAAGTCCGCTCCGTGCGACCCCACCTGTCCCGTGAGATGGAATGGACGTGACGACTCCTGCGTGGTGCACGCGGACGGACATCCCGCGAGCAGCAACGCCCCCAACACCCCCACCCATCGCCAGTCCTTGTCCACGTCGGTGCCCGTTGCCTCCTGCACCCATGGGTGGGCACGCACGGCCGCCCTGTCATCCGCGCGTACGAGAGGACTGTTCTCTGGCTGCCTGGGTGTCTGTGCGCAGGAGGTGGCGAGGTAGGTTCCGAAGCGATGTCGATAATCTCCGACCCGGGACGTCTTTTCGGATGAACGCGCTGCACGAGAGGTCCACGCCATGTCCCGCTACCTGATGCTGTTGCACGAGACCCCCGCCCACTTCGCCGCGAAGTCGCCCGCCGAGCTGCAGGCCATCGTGGAGGAATACATGCAGTGGAGTGACCGGCTGCGGAAGGAAGGCCGCCTGCTCCAGGGAGAGAAGCTGTGCGACGAGGGCGGCCGGCGCCTGATGCAGCAGGGCGGGCAGTTGCTGGTGTCGGACGGCCCGTACGCGGAGGTGAAGGACGTGGTGGGCGGCCTCTTCATCCTGTCCGCGGAGTCGTATGACGCCGCGGTGGCGCTGGCCCGGACCTGCCCCCACCTGGAGCACGGTGAAGTCGAGCTGCGCGCCATCGACGATGCCTGAGCCGTCGCCCGCCGTGACGACCGGGGCCCGGGCCGTCCTGGACCTGGCCTTCCGCGAGTGGTCCGCGGGCCTCGTCGCGGCGCTGGCCCGGCGCGTGGGATTGGGGCGCCTGGACCTGGCCGAGGACGCGGTCCAGTTCGCCATGCTCCAGGCGGCCCGCACGTGGGGCTTCCGAGGCATTCCGGAGCAGCCGCGCGCGTGGTTGCTGCGCGTGGCCGCGAACCGGCTGACGGACCTCGTGCGCCTGCGCGCGCCCGAGGTCCCGGAGGTGCCGGAGGATGCGCCCGTGGATCCGGACGCGCTCGCGGAGGAGCCCCCACGCTACGCGGCCGAGCTTCCGGACGACGCGCTGCGGTTGCTCTTCGCGTGCTGTCACCCGGCGCTGTCGCGCGAGATGCAGGTGACGCTCACGTTGAAGGTGGCGTGTGGCTTCTCCGTGCGCGAGGTCTCCGCCGCGCTGCTCGCCGACGAGCCCACGGTGGCGCAGCGCCTGGTGCGAGCAAAGCGCACGCTGCGGGCCTGTCGCGCCACGCTGGAGGTGCCGTCGCCGGATGCGCTGCCGGAGCGGCTGGGCGCGGTGCATCCCGCGCTCTACCTGCTCTTCAACGAAGGCTATGAAGCCTCCGAAGGCCATGACCTGTCCCGCGCGGAGCTGTGCGCGGAGGCGCTGCGGTTGGCGGAGGTGCTGCTCTCGCACCCGGGCACCGCGACCCCGGAGGGCCATGCCCTGGCCGCGCTGTTCTGCTTCCGCGCCGCACGGCTCCCGGGCCGCGTGGATGCGAAGGGCGCGTTCGTGCCGCAGGAGGCGCGTGAGGGGACGGAGGCGTCGCCGCTGCTGCTCGCCCGGGGGCTGCGGCACCTGCACGCCTCGATGGGGCCGGTGCTGACTCCGCTGCACCTGGAGGCGGAGATTGCCCTGGTGCATGCGAAGAGCGCCGTGCCGGGTCCGGAGGACAGCGCGCGGTTGCTGGCGTTGTACGACGCGCTGCTGTCGCTCAAGCCCTCGCCCATCGTCGCGCTGGGGCGCGTGGTGGCGCTGGGACGGGTGCGGGGACCCGAGGCGGCGCTGGAGGCGTTGGGGCCGCTGCGCGCGGAGGGGGTGCTCCAGCGCTACCCGTACCGGTTCGCCGTGGAGGGCATGCTGCTGGAGCAACTGGGAGAACGGGGTCGGGCTGCGGACTGCTTCCGGCAGGCCGCCACGTTGGCGAGGACCCCGCCGCAGCGCGAATACCTGCTCACTCGGGCCCGGGCGTGTGGGTGAACCGTCCTGGCGCTTGATTCTGGTTTGATGGTGAATCCTGGAGTTGGCTCCAGGCCGCCGCCACCCGACTCCGCCCCCAGGGACCCGTCATGCACCCCGTCCGAATCCATGCGCTGTTGCCCGAGGTCCACGTCCGGTTGCTGGGCCTGATGGCCTGCGGCCTCTTCGCGTTCAACGCGAGCTGTGCACCGCTTCCCGAGGAGCCCGCGCAGGACGACCTGGGCCGCACCGCCGCCGCGGCGGTCACCGGCGGCAACATCCTCTTCGTGGGCAACAGCTTCACCCACGGCAACGAGGAGCCGACCTATTCGTACAACAAGGCCTCGGTCACCGACACGAATGGGTCCGGCATCGGCGGCATCCCGGGCATCTTCAAGAAGCTGACCGTGCAGGCGGGACTCGCGTTCAACGTGAGCCTGGAGACGGCCAGTGGGCAGACGCTGGCTTGGCACTACACGAACCGGCCGGCGATCATCGGACAGGCCACGTGGAACACCGTCGTGTTGCAGGAGCAGAGCACGACGCCGCTGCCCACCGCACGGGGTGGCTCGCCCACGAGCTTCACGACCGCGGCCCGCGACCTGCGCGCCCTGGTGCTCTCCAAGAACCCTGCCGCGAACCTGTTCCTGTATGAGACGTGGGCCTCGCCCGCATCGGTCAGCACGCAGGGCTACCCGGCGGGCACCCCGGGGCTCCAGGCGATGCAGACCGACCTGCGCGATGCCTACTTCACGGCCTTCCGGGAGCTGGGGTTCACGGGCGTGGTGCGCGTCGGCGATGGCTTCCTGCGCGCGGTCGACCAGGGGCTGGCGGATCCGAACCCCGCGGATGGCATCTCCGCGGGGATGTTCAACCTGTGGAGCTCGCAGGACAGCCGCCACTCGAGCCGGTACGGCAGCTACCTGTCGGCGGCGGTGCTGTTCGCGAAGCTCACGCAATTGGATCCGCGCAGTCTGGCGACGGGCACGGGTAGCGCGGCGGCGGACCTGGGCATCAGCGCGACCGATGCTGGCAACCTCCACCGCATCGCCTTTGAGATCGCCACGCTGGCCGACCCGGCCGGGGCTCGCACGCTCCTGCCCGTTACCCGCGCGGCCTTCACGGGCGCGGTGACGGCGGGCACCCCGGTCAGCATCACGGGCAGTGCGCAGCTGGCCTCGCTCACCACGACGGAGGGCACCTTCAGCAGCCTCGTGGGCGCGACGGTCAATGGAATTACAGGCACCAACACGCCCAGCTCCCTGGGGCCGGTGCCCGCCAATGCCAATGCGGCCGCTACGGGGCTTGGTGCCCATGACGGCGCGAACAACGTGGGCGCGGGCAACTTCCAGCTCGGTACGGCCTTCACCGCGAAGACGCGCTTCTTCATCGTGGAGACCACGCTGGCCTCTGCGGCGGTGGGTGACCCCACCACCGTCACGTTGATCAACGCGTCCAACCAGCGGGTGGGGACGTACTCGTTGTCGTTGGCCGAGGGTGATTTCACCGCGACGGCCGCGGGCAACACGTCCGCTTCGCTGGCGACGCTCAACTACACGGGTGGCGTGGCGAGCGTGACGGGCACTCCCGCGGGCTCGGCGAAGTCGAAGCTGGGGGGCGTCTCGTTCTCGCTGGCGGACCTGGGCGTCACGGACGTCACGAGCGTCAGCGGCGCCACCGGCCTGCGGATCTCCAGCTCCACGTTGGATCCGAACGTCGTCGGGCTCTACACCGTGCCTTGAAGCGGCGACGCGACTTCGTGTTGCGGTAGCCAACAGTCTGACGCTCCGGTTCTCACCGCACTACATGCCCTGGGGTGCGTAGGCGCTCCGGGTTCGGCCGCTGTGCTGGACCCGGGGGCTATGACCTGGTTGTGCTCTCCGCACAGGAGCGCATCCAGGAGGCGCGAGCCATGGGGTGCCGCCGGTGGGTGATGCTGTGCCTGTGGCTCCTTGCTGGGGAGGCCTCGGCGTCCTCCGACCCAGAGGCTGCGACACCCGCACCACCGACCCGCGCCGGGTCTGCTCTGTTGCGGATGGAGGTGGCAACGCTCGCGTTGCTCCCGCGTGAGGGGACGGGCGCGGGTGAAGGCTTCGCCCAGGTCGAACCCACGCTCATCCTCGACGGCGGCCCGGAGTGGGGCCTCAAGCTGGGCGCCCCTGTCCGTCTGCGATGGTGGGGCGGCGCGGGCAGTGTGCGGCGCGAGGATTGGGACAGCCCCTCCGATTGGGGACAACTTGTGCGGGGCCTCAAGCTGGGCTCGGACACCGCACCCGTGGGTGTGTGGTTGGGCGCCCTGGAGGATTACAGCCTGTTGTCCGCGCATCTGGTGCGCCGCTACTCCAACCGGCTGAACCCGGACTATCACCCGGCGGGCGGCTTCCTCACCGGCACCGTGGGGCCGCTCTACATGGAAGCCTTTGCCTCCGACGTGCTGGGCGCACGGTTGATGGGGGCGGAGCTGGCGCTGGATGTCGGACGCTTGCTCGGGCGAGCCCGCGAGCCGGGACGCTACACGCTGGCCCTCTCCGCCGTGCATGACTGGGGACGCGCCGGCGGGAGCGCGCCCCCGCTGACGCTGGCGCACCTGGACGGGACAGCGGTGGTGCTGGTGCGCTCGGGCTTCGAGGCGCACCTGCTCGCGGGCTGGGGTGGACGGCCGGGCGCGGGCGGCGCGTGGGGCGCGGTGGTGGGCATGGGCGCGGATGCGCTGACACCCACGCAGGAGGTGTCGCTGCGCCTGGAGGTGCGGAGGCAACACGGCGGCTTCCGTCAGGGATTCTTCGGCCCGGACTACGAGCTGGCGCGTTTCCATGCTGCGGGCCCTGAAGGCGTGCCGCTGGCCGATGCTGCCTTTCCGGATGGGTACTCGCTCCTGGGAGAGGTGAGAACGGGCTGGGATGCCGTGGGCTACGGCGGACTGCAACGGCACCTGATGCTGTCGCTGAGCGTGGAGGCCTTCTCCTGGGGCCGCGTGGACGTGGATGGACGCGTGGCGATGCAGCTCTTCGCGCGGGCCCTGGAAGTGGCGGTGAAGGGGCTGGGCGTGGGCCTGGGCCAGCCCGGGACGCGCTACCTGGGCGCGGCGGAGGCGCGCTGGCGAGTCCTCGCGGGGAAGCTCTACGTGATGGGCACGGGCGGCACGCTGCTGTTCCCGGAAGCGGACGGGACGCTGCGTCCGGGCGCCTTTGTGTCGCTGGGCCTGGGAGTGGACAGTGCGCGGTGACGCCCTGCTGCTGTGCATGGCCATGGCCCTCACCGGCTGCGTGTCGCTGACGCCTGCGTCCAGCCAGGGACGGAGCCTGAGCTACACGCCCCGCGAGGCCACGGGCGCTGCTTCCGCGCCTGATGAGTCTCCCTCTGCGCCACGGTTCGTCACGGACCCCGAGGAGCCCGTACGGCTGCATCGCCGCAAGGGCGTCCGGGAGGTGGTGACGGGCGCGAGTCCCGTGCGCATGACGGTGGCCCTGGCAAACCCTGGCACGCAGGTGGATGCCTGGGAGCAGTTGCTGACGGACGCGGGGCTGGAGGAGGGGGATGCGCGGCCCCTCTCAGGAGGAGCGCTCACGCCCACGCAAGCAGCGCGGCTGCTGACGGTGCTGCTGGGCAAGCCGGTGACGCTCGGCACCTTCCCCGCGCGCATGGCCGTGGGCCTCCTGCTGCGCGAAGTGCTGGCGGAAGGCGAGGTGTCTCGGGAGGCGTTGCTGCGCCGGGTGGAGCGCTTCCACCGGGTAGCGGTGTTGCGGCCGGATGGCCACCTGGCCTGGGTCTGGAACGGACGCACGCAGCAGAGGGTCGGCGCCGTGGAGTGGAAGGACGGCGCGTTCCGGGCGGGCCCTTTCGAACTGGGCCGCTTCTACGTGAGCAACGGCTTCGTTCTCGAACTGGCGGATGGACAGTTGGCGCCTGTGCACGGCCCGGTGTTCGTCGAGGTGTACGACGACGCGGACCTCATCGGCCGCACGTTGGATGGAGCCGAGGCGGCGGTCGTGAAGCTGGCGCTCGCGCTGGGACGCTTCTGCACCTATCCGCTGGACAGTCTTGCCGCGTTGAAGGACCTGCCCGCGGGAGTGACGGCGCTCATCGCGTCATCGCCCGAATACTTCGAGCGCTTCCGGTACATGACGCGCGGCGAGCAGGTGCAGGCCGTGGCGGAGTTGGCGACAGGCCTCCTCCTCACGACGGGCACCGCGAGCTCCGCGACGCGCACGGTGACAGGCGTGCTGGCGGGTGCGGAAGCCACGGTGCCGGTGCTGTCGCTCTCCGCGCAAGGCGCTCTCACCCTTGAACGTGTCGCGGTGCCCGTGGGGCGCGGCGCAGCGTCCGTGTTGGGGGGCGGGCCTGGGGCGGCCATTGTCCTCCAGCGGGTTGATGATGCCGCGGACTCGGCAGACGGGAGCGGGGGCGGTTCACTGGACCCTTCGACGTCGAGAGGGCCCAAGGCATATTCGTCGTTCAAGTCCTTCAAGCGGGCGATGGGGCCGGCCGGTGAGGGCAAGGAGTGGCACCACATCGTGGAGCAGACCGTGGGGAACGAAGGCCGCTTCGGGCCAAAGACCCTCCACAACACCGAGAATGTCATCGCACTCCGCAGGGATGTGCACAGCGGCGTAAGTTCACTCTATTCATCGAAGCGCCCCAGAATCACGAACTCGGAGACACTGACGGTGAGGCAATGGCTGAGCACTCAGTCCCTTGAGGCCCAGCGGGAGTTCGGTCTGATGGCGATTCAGAATGTGATGAGAGGGATCTGGTGACGGAGCTCGAAAAACTCGTCGAGGAGTTCGCTCGGAACGTGTCCGCACAGACGGCTGCCATCGCTCGTGGCGACGCCAAGACCGGTAACAAGCATGCGGACCGCTACATCGCCGCTGTCAGGAAACTCAGGGGGCAGGGCGATGCCGGACGCGATGCCCTCGCTGTGCTGCTCAAGCACTCCGACAAGGACGTCAGCACCCTGGCGGCTGCGTACCTGCTGCGCCATCGGACAGCGGAGGCCAAGGCCGTCCTGGAAGAAGCTGCACGCGGTGAGGGGTTGATCGCCTTCGAGGCCGCGCAGGTGCTGAAGAACTGGGAGCGAGGTGTTTGGGCCCTGGATCCTGGATGAGCCTCCAGGGCCTTGTCAGTGGCTGCTGTCTCTACCGCCTCACCCCCGCTTGCCCGTCGGAGGCACCGCCGCGTCGCGCCCCAGCTCCAGGGCCGCGGCGCTCTCCGACGGGTCGGGCCGCTTGTCGCGCATCGTGACGAACTCCTCCGCCGCCGTGGGGTGGATGCCCACCGTCGCGTCGAGCTGCTTCTTCGTCACGCCGCACTTCAGCGCCACCGCGAGCCCCTGGATGATCTCCGGCGCGTCCGCGCCCACCATGTGGAAGCCCAGCACGCGGTCGGTGCCCCGCTCCACCACCACCTTCATCATCGCGCGCTCGTCGCGGCCGGACAGCGTGTGCTTCATGGGCCGGAAGCTGGAGACGTAGACGTCCACCACACCGTGCCGCTCGATGGCTTCTCGCTCCGTGAGCCCCACCGTGCCCACCGGCGGCTGGCTGAACACCGCGGACGGGACGTTCTCATGGTCCATCGTCACCGGGTTGTTCCGGTACAGCGTCTCCACCATCGCCCGGCCCTCCGCGATGGCCACCGGCGTGAGGTTGAGGCGGTCCGTGACGTCCCCCACCGCGTAGATGCTCTCCACCGACGAACGTGACTGCGCATCCACTACCACCGCGCCCCGCGCGTCCAGCTTCACGCCCGCCTCCTCCAACCCCAGCCCCTGCGTGTTCGCCACGCGGCCCGTGGAGTACAGCACCGCGTCCACCTCCAGCGTCTCCCCCACCCGCGTCATCAGGCTGAGCGTGCCATCCGCGCGCTTCTCGATGTCTTCAACGAACGTCTCCGGCCGGATGTCCACGCCCTTCTTGCGCATCTCCTGCGTCAGCGCCGCGCGCACGTCGTTGTCGAAGCCGCGCAGCACCGTGTCTCCGCGGATGAGCATCGTCACCTTCACGCCCAGCGCCGTGAAGATGCCCGCGAACTCCACGCCGATGTAGCCGCCCCCCACCACCGCCACCCGCTTCGGCAACGTGGGCAGCTCCAGCGCCTGATCCGACGTGAGCGCGTGTTCGATGCCCCGCACCTGCGGCAGCCAGGGCCTGCCCCCCGTGGCCACCAGGATGCGCTCCGCCGTGTAGCGCTTGCCCGCCACCTCCACCGTGTGCGCGTCCACCACGCGGCCCCGGCCCTCCACCAGCGTCACGCCCGCGTCGCGCAGCAGCCGCCCGTAGATGTTCGTCAGCCGCTCCAGCTCCTTCGCCTTCGCCGCCTGGAGCCGCTTCCAGTCCAGCGCGGGGCCGTTCACCGTCCAGCCGTAGCCCGCCGCGTCCTCCATGTCGTAGCGGTAGTGCGCGGCGTACACGAGCAGCTTCTTGGGCACACACCCGCGCAGCACGCACGTGCCGCC
>NZ_RAWA01000519.1 GCF_003611675.1 Corallococcus sp. CA053C | reverse complement strand
CCCCGACAGGCCGCCCTTCGCCGCCTGGGGAAGCCCGGCGCTGACGGTGAGCGCGGGGCGGAAGCGCCGCGCCACCACGTGGGCACGCCAACCTGGCTGGAACGCGTCCATCACGGACTCCAGCTCCGACTCGGACGGCTCCGTGTCCGAGCCTCCCAGGTACTTCGCCACGTGCACCATCGCGCCTCCCTCCGGTGCCAGCCGCGCGGAGGCCGAGTGCACCGACGCGTACCATGGCCCATCCACCCCGAGCGCGAACAGCGCGCCCGGCCTGGGCAGCGTCGACAGTCCCAGCTCCAGCGTCGCGGCCTTGATGGGGATGGCCTCCCGAGCCTCCCGCGCGAGCACCGCGTCCCCTGGCACCAGCGCCGCCACCTCCGCCGGGCTCCCCGCCACCACCACCGCGTCCGCGGCGTGCACCGTGCCGTCCGCGAGCCGCACCCCTTCCACCCGCGAGCCCCGGAGGACGACGGCGTCCACCCGGGCGGACAGCTCCAGCCGGGCTCCGGCCTCGCGCCCCTGTCGCTCCACCGCGTCCACCAGGGTGCTCCAGCCGCCATCCACGTACAGCACGTTGGCGGCGACCGCGGACTGGAGCTGCTTCACCGCCACCTGCGCGCTGAGCACCGTGTGGTCCGCGCAGTAGGTGGCCACGCGCACCAGGGCCCCCACGAGCGCCCGGCTGTCCTCGCGCGCCAGGCGGGTGTCCAGCCACTCGCGCGTCGACAGGGGGCCCAGCGGCGCGGTGTCGATGCGGGCCAGCCCCGCGAGCAGCCTGG
Organism: Corallococcus sp. CA053C; assembly: GCF_003611675.1. GTDB lineage: Bacteria > Myxococcota > Myxococcia > Myxococcales > Myxococcaceae > Corallococcus. The sequence continues at coordinate 5,173 of NZ_RAWA01000519.1, read as the reverse complement.
CCACTTCGAGCTTTCCGGCGAGGGACAGCACGTCCGTGGTCATCAGCGTGACGGGCCCGCTGGGCAGCGTGTGCAGGCGGCCCGCGCGCAGGGCATAGGAGCCAGCCCCGGGAATGCCACCCGGGGGCTTCACGCCCAGTCGCCCCAGCACCCGCATCGCCGCCCCCGCCCGGTACAGCGCGTGCGGTCCCAGGTTGAAGCGGAAGCCCTCCACCTCCGTCGTCTGGGCCCGTCCGCCCAGGTGCTTCGAGCGCTCGTACAGCGTCACCTCGCAGCCACCGCGAGCCAGCAGCGCCGCCGCCGTGAGCCCGCCCAGTCCGCCGCCTACCACCGCCACCTTCATCGCCTGCATGTCCGGCCTCCCTGCGCGCACCCGGGACGTTCCAGGTGCTCTTGCGGGAACCACGATGGAGGGCCCTGAAAGGTTACAGCCCCGGTCACGGCACGGAACGACAGGGTCCAACGGTCGGGACACCTCCAGGCGTTCTTCAAGCCAGGAGCGCGTGCCCCTCCTTTTCAGGTGTCCTGCGCGAGACGCCGCGATGCCCCGGGCCTCCCGCGAGCGACAGCGCCCACAGCGGGAAGATGCGCAGGTAGGTGTCGTAGTGGATGGCGCAGGTGCGGTTGAACACGCCTGCCAGGGGCTCTTGCGGCCACCGGCCGTCCTCCCCCTGCCTCGCGCGAAGCCACGCGACTCCGCGACGCGTGGCCTCCGAGTCCACGTCCCCCGTGGCCACGAGCGACAGCAGGGCCCACGACGTCGTCACCGCGTGCCCCGTGGGCCCATCCACCCAGCGACGCTCGCGGCAGCTCCGCACCGTCTCGCTCCAGGAGCCATCCTCGCGCTGGTGGGCCTGGAGGAACGCGGCGGCCCTTCGCAGCGCGGGGTCTCCGGTGCCGACGCCCGCGGCCACCAGTCCCGTCACGGCGAACCAGGTGCCGTAGCTGAAGCACACGCCCCACGCGCCCTCCCAGCTTCCGTCCGGGCGCTGCGTGCGGCGCAGGAAGTCCACGCCTCGTGCGATGGCCCGCTCCACCGGTGCCGCCGGCCGCGTCTTCCGCCACGCCACCAGCGCCTGCACGCACGCGGACGTGCATTCCACGTAGCTGGTGTCCACCATGATGCCGGCGAACACGTCCGAGGGATTGAGCCGCTCCAGCCAGCGCGGCCCCCGCTGTCGCTCGTAGGTGGCCCAGCCTCCGTCGCGGTTCTGGAGTGAGAGGATGAACGCCACCGCCTGCTCCATCCGTTCGCGAGGCACGCGGTTGAGCCCCAGCGGCTCCAACAACAGACACGCCTTCAGCGCCTCCGCGGTGCAATCACTGATGGGCCATCCGTGGGCGCGCGTGCTGAAGGGCCAGCCGCCCCGACTCGGATGCCGGTAGAAGCGCTCGGCGTGCGGCGGATCCTCCAGCACCTGCTCCGCCTCCAGGAAGCAGCCCGCCCGCGCGAGCGTGTCCCGCGCCTCCTGCCCCGACGCCACCAGGGCCTGCACCGCGAACGCGGTGTCCCAGAGCTGCGAGGAGTTGTAGCCGTTGATCTTGATGCCATCCGGGGAGTGCTGGAGGTAGTCCGGCAGCCGCTCCAGGTGGGCTCGCACCTCCGGGCCCTCCGGCCGGACCAGGTGCCACACCACCGTGTTGAGCACCTTGTTGATGGGCCCGATGCAGACGTGGTGCGTGGCCTCGTCCTCCGCGCGGATCAGCGCCAGGGCTTCGTCCAGCGCGCGGGCGCGCAGCCGCTTGGAGTGGATCCTCTCGTACAGGCCCAGCACGCGGTTCACGGCGCGCAGCCAGATGCTTCGGGGCGTGTACGCGTCCGACGGGGCCACCCGGGCTCGCGCCGCCCTCCAATCCACGTCCGCGTACGGCTCGGGATACAGCTCACGCCGGAGCTCGGCCAGCAGGGGTGTCTCCACCGCGCGGGCCCTTTGGCCATAGAGCCAGCCCATGGGCAGGTACACCATGCGGCAGTGGCACCACAGCCGCGACGGATGGAACGGCAGCGCTCGCGGCAGCAACCACAGCTCGGGAGGAACAGGATCAATCCCGTCGTAGGCGTAGAGCCCCAGGAGCGCGAGCACGAACTTCCCCCAGGAGCCGCTGCCGAGCGGACCGCCCCGGGGCAGGAACCACGCCCGCGCGCGGAGGAGGCCCGGGTCGTCGGCGCCCACGCCCATCAGCCGCAGCGCCACGTAGTTGAGCACCGTCGTGAAGACCCGGCTGGGCGACTCCACGTCGAGCCCCCACCCACCATCCCCGTTCTGGTGCCCGCGCAGGTGGGTGAGCAACCCGTCCCGCGTGCGCGCATCCGGGGTCCTCCCCATCACATACAGCCCGGCCACATACACCGGGCTCAGGAAGAGCGGGCCGCCGTAGTCGCCCTTCCAGGAGCCATCCGCCTCCTGGGTCCGGGCCAGCACGTCGCGGGCCCGCGAGCTCATGTCCTCGCCTCCGGGGCACGGGGCACCCGCGAACAGTCCGCGTAGAGCGCCCGCAGCGCGGCATCCGACGCCACCCGCTCCTGCGTGAGCACCATCAGCGCCCGCACCGCCTCCCGGCCCATCTTCACCGGAACGGGGTCGAACACGGCGGGGTTGCCCTCCAGCGCGTTGAGCGTCAGCACCGCGAAGAAGAGCGGGTACAGGCAGAACAGCCGCAAGCCGGGCTCCTCGGTTGGCAGGGCCAGCGAGTATTCGAGCGCGACGTCCAGCTCCCCACGCGCCACCGCCACCAGTTCCTCCATCAGCGCGACCGCCCGCGCGCGGTGCCCGGGCAGCACGAGCGTGGCGGGCTCCAGCCCGTGCGCGGCCATCCGGTCCCGGGGCAGCCAGCAGCATCCCCGGTCCAGGTCCTCGCGTACGTCCTTCAGGATGTTGGTGAGCTGCAGCGCCCGTCCAAAGGCCACGGCCCGTGGGACGAGCCGGGCCTCACGCGGGACGACCCACGCCGAGGAGGCGATGAAGAGCCCGGTCAGCATCTCCCCCACCACGCCCGCCACGTAATAACAGTACAAGGACAGGGCCGGGAGGTCGGGCAACCCCCTGACCCCAGCGCCGCCTCCATGCGCCTGTTGGATGTGATTCATCCCATCCGTCATCGTGCGCACGCACCGCGCGACGTGCGGGTGCACCCAGGCAGGCAGCGAGGCCAGCGTCTCCAGCACCGTGGACGTGCCCGCGACCAGCTCCGCTTCCGCCACCGGGGCTCCGCTTCGCAGCGCGAGCCGCGCCCGCTGAGAGAAGGACTGGCCGCGGGCCTCCCAGCCCGGCCCCAGCGCCACCAGTCCCGCCAGCTCTTCCAACAACCCTCCCTGGAGTGCACCCGGAGCCTCGTCCTCCAGCGTGTCCGCGATGCGGCACAGCAGGTAGGCCACCGTCACCGCCAGGTCCAGCGGCTCCGGGAGCAGGGGGATGTTCAGCGCGAATGTCCGGGACACCCGGGGCAGCTGCGTACGGCAGAAGGACTCACCAGGGACCACCATGCCTGCCTCCTCTTCGTGCGGCGCGTTGCACCAATGGCTATTCGTCAATGGCAGACAATCTGTCTCGTGACCGGGTGAGGGCCGCGTGGGGGACGTCGATGTGGTGATTGCCGGTGGCGGGCCCGCGGGTTGCGCGGTGGCGGCGGCGCTCGCCGAACTGGGGTGGTCCGTCCTGCTGCTCGACGCGGGCGTGGACCGCCACAAGCAACTCGCGGGCGAGCTGCTCCACCCCACCGGGGTGCGGGACCTGCGCGCGCTGGGCTTCGGGGACGTCGTGGACGCCTGGACGTCCCAGCCCGTGCGCGGCTTCGCGGTGCGCTTCCATGCCCCCACGCACACCCTCATCCTGCCCTATGGACGCGGCGTCACCGGGCTGTCGCTCGAGCATGCCAACCTCACCGTCCCCCTCCAGGAGGCGGTGTCCCGACGTCCTGGCGTCACCCTGCACGGCCGCGCCCGCATGACGGCCGTGGACCACAACGACGAGCACGGCGTCCACCTGCGCTTCTCCCACGAGGGCGCCGAGCACACCGTGAAGGCCCGGCTGCTCGTGGCCGCGGACGGACGCGCGTCGCCCGTGCGGCGGATGCTGGGCATCGCCGAGCACCACGTGCGCATCTCCACCATGCTGGGCGTCACCGTGGACAGCGCCTGCCTGCCCTACCCCGACCATGGACACCAGTTCGTGGGGGGCCCGCTGCACGCGCTGGCCTATGCCATCCAGCCCGGCGTGGCGCGCGTGATGGTGGATCTCCCCCTGGGCAGCACGGCCCAGACGTTGAAGGCCCATCCGGAGCTGCTGCTCGCCCTGCCCCCCGGTCTGAGGTCCGAGGTCCGCCAGGCCCTGGAACAGCAACCCGCGCCGCGCATGGCCTCCAATGACGACCGGCTGGCGGAGACCGTCTGGGCGGGCAGCGCCGTGCTCGTGGGCGACGCCGCCGCGTGCTGCCATCCGCTCACCGCCAGCGGCATGGCGTCGTGCTTCCACGACGCCCGCGCCCTCCAGGAGGCGCTGCACCGCCACGCGGGCCACATTCCCCGCGCGCTCGAACGCTACGCCCATGAGCGGCGGCCGGCGCAGCGCACCCGCGTGGCGCTCGCCTCCGCGCTGTACAGCGCCTTCGCCGGCCAGGACGAGGGCATGCGGGCGCTGCGCCTGGGGCTCTTGCACTACTGGGAGCACAGCCCTCGCGGCGCGCGCGCGTCCATGGCCCTGCTCTCCTCCGAGGAGCCGCGCATGCGGGTGATGGCGCGCGAGTACCTGCGCGTCGTGGGCCATGCGCTCGCCGCGATGCTCTCCACGCGCGGACAGGGCGGCCGGCTGCGCTCCGCCGGGCCCCTGCTGCGCTCGGCCGGGCCCCCCCTGAGGGATGCCGTGGCGAGCGCGATGGAACAGTTGGGAAGCTGGCTGCATCGTCGCGTCCGCCGTCCCGTCTACACGCTGGCCCGGGCGGGCTGGGCGTCCCCCAGGCGCGCCTTCGCGTCCAACCGGTAGCTCCGGCCGCGCCAGTCCACCTCGCGCGACAGCCGCGCGGACAGCGCCACCCCCATGCCCAGCAACGGCAGCACCGCCGGCACCCAGAAGTGACGGGGCGCGACGCGCGGCCCGTGGCACTCCCGCTGGAGCCTCAGCTGGCTCCACACGGAGAAGCCAATCGGCAGCGCCGCGATGGCCCCGAGCCCCCAGGC
>NZ_RAWA01000518.1 GCF_003611675.1 Corallococcus sp. CA053C | reverse complement strand
GCGGGGGATGCGGGGTGGACGGGACTGCTTTTGGCCCACCCGGCCCAAGGAGCGCAACCCCCCGGACAAGGCTAACCCCGAAAGAACCCGCACCAGCACGACCAGTCGCTTGCTGCCGCCCGCCGCGTCCCACTGCTGGTTCGTGGTGGTGGTCAGCGCGTCCGGCGCGGGCCGGAAGTCCAGGCCGGAGAACGTGCGCAGCGACGCGGTGTTGTCCTCGTCGATGTCCGCGTGGACGCGCTCCGCCCCCTGGCGCCGGGCCTCCTCCATGAGGCAGCGCACCAGGGCGGTGGCCACCCCCATGCGCCGCACCCGGGGGGACACCACCAGCGAGCGCACCCAGAAGCCGTCCAGGGCCAGCCCCTCCTGGTGGTAGTCGTCAATCCAGGCGAAGCCCAGCAGGCGCCCCTCGGCGTCGAAGGCCCCCGCCGCCGCGCCCACGCGCCGCTCCTCGGGCAGGCCCCAGCGGTCGCGCAGCTGGCGGCGCAGGAAGGTGCCGGACACCACCAGTCGCTCCGTCGCGAAGGCGAGCAGCGCGTCCAGGTCGTCCGGCCGCACCAGGCGGATCTCCACCGGCCCCACGAAGTGGCGGCGCAGGGGCTTGGTCCACCCGGAGAACAGGTCGCGCAGGTGGCGGTACACCGCGCGGGCCGCGGGCTTCGTCCACACGCCGGACAGGGCCCGCTGCGTCAGGAACAGGGCCGGCCGGGTGGGCCGGGGCAGCCGCAGCACCAGGTTCCCCCGCTTGAGTGCAATCACGCGTCCCACCAGCTCCCCTCCCGGCACGTCGGTGCCACCCAGGAGTGACTCCGTCACCCACGGGTGCGTGGACAGCACCACCTGGGCGGCGAGCCTGGGCCCGTGCCGCACCAGGGCCACGTCCCCGCGCGCCAGCCGCTCCGGCCCGCAGCGAAGCAGGCGCACCGCGTCCCCGCTGCGCAGGAGCGGGTACAGACACCGCCCCATGCCGCGCACCCACAGCCGATGGCCGAAGGGCAGCGCCGCAAGCAGGTCCGCGAGCTCGGCCGTCGAGACGCCACCAGAGGGCATGGCGGACACTCTGTCATGAAGGCGCGCCCCGTCGAGCCTCCGCGACACGTCCCCCACCCCCGCTTCGTCCGGAACCGGCTATGACACGGCCCGACGCCGAAGCGCCGAAGCGCCGAAGCGCCAAAGCGCCGAGCCCAGGAGAGGAGAGACCCCATGCCGACGATGCCCGAGGGTGACTACGCGCCCGCGCCCCGCCAGGGGTGGTGGAGCCGCAACTGGAAGTGGGTGGTGCCGGTGGGCTGCCTGGGGATGATGGCCTCGTGCGTGGGGATGGTCGCCCTGGCGATAGGCTGGGGCTACAGCTCCGTCCGGGACATGGGCGCGTACACGGAGGCGCTCGCCCTGGCGCAGGACGACCCGCACGTGCAGAAGGCGCTGGGCACCCCCTTCAAGCCGGGCTTCCCCAGCAACACCCAGGTGAGCACGAACAACGGCCGCACCCACGCGGAGCTCGTCGTCCCCCTGGATGGCCCCAAGGCGGACGGCACCCTCAACGTCGTGGCCGACAAGCAAGGCGAGGACTGGGCGTTCCGCACCCTCTACGTCCAGCTCGACGACGGCGGCCGCATCGACCTGCTCGACACCGGTGACGCCGACGCGCCGGATGCCCCTGGCGCGCCCGGTGCCCTTCCGGAGGACGAAGCCCCAGACGAACCCGGCGACGAACCTGGTGACGTGGAGCCCAAGGCCCCCGCCGCACCGCTGCCCCCCGCGGACAAGAAGCCCGGCCACGAGAGCGACATCGAGCTGTAGGCAGGCCCCGGACGCACGAAGGGCGCGCTCCCGGAAGGTCTCCCTCCCGGCAACGCGCCCCGCGTGGGACATCTGCTGGCTCCCGGACTACTTCAGCTTCTGGATGCCTTCGCGCAGCGCGGGCAGGACCTTGAAGAGGTCATCCACGAGGCCGTAGTCGGCCACCTGGAAGATGGGCGCCTCCGGGTCCTTGTTGATGGCGACGATGGTCTTGGAGGACTTCATGCCGGCGAGGTGCTGGATGGCGCCGCTGATGCCCGCGGCGATGTACAGCTGCGGCGCGACGACCTTGCCCGTCTGGCCGACCTGGTAGTCGTTGGGCACCCAACCCGCGTCGCACACCGCGCGGGACGCGCCCACCGCGGCGCCCAGCAGGTCCGCCAGCGCCTCGACTTCCTTGAAGTCGCCCTTGGTGCCGCGGCCGCCGGACACCACCACGCGGGCCTCGGTCAGCTCCGGACGCGCGCTCTTCACCTCGTTGAAGCTGACGAACTTCGTCTTGGAGGCCTCCAGCTTCGGCTGGAAGGACTTCACCTCCGCAGCAGCGCCACCGCCCGCGCCGGCGGAGAACTCCGTGGCGCGGATGCTGATGACCTGCACGGGCGTGGTGAGCTTCACCTCGGCGAACACGTTGCCGGCCCACATGGGGCGCGTGAAGGTGATGTCCGCGCCACTGCCGTTGATGGCGGTGATGTCGGTGGCCATGGCGGCCTTCAGCCGGGCGGCGACGCGCGGCAGCAGGTCCTTGCCCTGCGCCGTGGAGGCCGCGCCGATGAAGGTGGCCTTCAGCTCCTGCGCGAGCGAGGCGATGACGGGGGCGTACACCTCCGCCAGGTAGTGCTCGAACTCCGGGGCCGCGGCGGTGTGGACCGCCTTGGCGCCGGTGCCCGCGAGCTCGCCCGCGAGCTTCGACGGGTCCTTGGACAAGAGGACGAGGTGCAGCTCCCCGCCGGCCTTGTCCGCGAGCTGCTTGCCCGCGGCGATGGCGTTGAGGGAAGCCTTGCGCAGGTTTCCGTCCGGCTGCTGCTCGGCGACGATGAGGACGATGGACATGGGTCTGTCTCCGGAATCTTTAGGGATGGATGGGGCGCGCGCTCAGACGACCTTCGCCTCGTTGTGCAGCTTCTCCACCAGGGCGGCCACGTCCGGCACCTTGATGCCGGCCTTGCGCGCCGGAGGCGACGAGAGCTTCAGCACCTGGATCTTCGGCGCCACGTCCACGCCCAGGGCCGCCGGCGTCAGCTCCTCGATGGGCTTGCTCTTGGCCTTCATGATGCCGGGCAGGCTCGCGTACCGGGGCTGGTTCAGGCGCAGGTCCGTGGTGACGACGGCCGGCAGCTGGACCTCCACCGTGGCGAGCCCGTTGTCCACTTCACGCACCACCTGCACGCTCTTCTTGTCCGCGGTCAGCACCACCGCGGGGGACTTGCTCTTCTCCTGCTCGCTCTCCAGCGACTCCACCTTGGAGGCGAACGTCGCCTGGCCCCAGCCCAGGAACTCGGCCAGGTACTGGCCCACCTGGTTCTGGTCGTCGTCGATGGACTGCTTGCCCAGGATGACGATGTCCGGCTTCTCCTTCTCCGCGACCTTCTGGAGCAGGCCCGCGATGCCCAGCTGATCCAACGGGCCCGTGTGGTTCACCCACACGGCGCGGTTGGCGCCCATGGCGAGCGCGTGGCGCAGCTGCTCCTGCACCTCCTTGCCGCCAATGGACACCACCACCACCTCGCCGGTGTGCTTCGCCGCGAGGCGCAGGCCCTCTTCCACGCCGATTTCATCGAAGGGGTTGATCTTGTACTTCAGCCCCTCCTTGACGATGTCCGAGCCGTCCGGCTTGACCTTGATCTTCGACTCGGGATCTTCCACGCGCTTGGCGGTGACGAGAATCTTCACGGCGGGCTTCTCCTCTGTGGGGAGTGCTTGAAAAGTGGGTCGGCTGCTGAAGCGGCACCGGGACGCGGCGCCGGTGTTGACGCGCCGCGCGACAGGGCCGAACTAATAGACATCCGTCCACGGTGGCGGCAACGGGAAAGCCCCGCCGGGGACAGATTTGCTTTTCTACCTGAACAGTTCCTTGGCGATGACCAGCCGCTGCACCTGGCTCGTGCCCTCGTAGACCTGGATGAGCTTGGCGTCGCGCATCAGCTTCTCCACGGGGTATTCCTTCATGTACCCGTAGCCGCCGTAGACCTGCACGGCGTCGGTGGCGACCTTCATGGCCATGTCCGCGGCGAAGCACTTGGCATAGCTGGACTGGAGGGTGTTGCGCTGTCCCTCATCCAGCACCCAGGCGCTCTCCCAGGTGAGCAGGCGCGCGGCGTGGGTGTTCATGGCCATGTCCGCCAGCATGAACTGCACGCCCTGGTGTTCACGGATGGGCTTGCCGAACGTGTGGCGCTGGCTGGAGTAGTCCAGCGAGTGCTCCAGCGCCGCGCGGGCGATGCCCACGGAGAGGCTGGCGGTGAGGGGGCGGCTGTTGTCCAGCGTGGCCATGGCGACCTTGAAGCCCTCGCCCTCCTCGCCGATGCGGTTGGCCACCGGGACACGGACCTCGTCGAAGGTCACCGTGGTGGTGTTGCTGGCCCGCTGGCCCATCTTGTTCTCGTGCTTGCCGGAGGTCAGCCCCTTGGGGCGCCCTTCCACGACGAAGCAGGTGATGCCCTTGTGCTTCTTGCCCTTGTCCAGCGTGGCGAACACGGTGAACTGATCCGCGTAGCCGCCGTTGGTGATGAAGCACTTGCTGCCGTTGAGGACGTACTCGTCGCCCTCCAGGCGCGCGGTGGTGCTCAGGGCCGCCACGTCGGAGCCCGCGCTGGGCTCGGTGAGGCAGAAGGAGCTGAACTTCAGCTTCTCCCCGAAGGGCGACAAGAGGCGCTTCTTCTGGTCATCCGTGCCGTGCAGGATGATGGGCAGGTTGGCCAGGTCGTTGGCGATGATGGACGTGGCCACGCCCGCGCAGCCCCACGCCAGCTCCTCGCAGACGATGACCTGCTCCAGGTGCGACAGGCCCACGCCGCCGTACTCGGTGGGGATGGCCATGTTGAGCAGGCCCAGCTCGAAGGCCGCGGAGAGCAGGTCGCGGGGAAACTCGGAGGTCTCGTCGTAGTGGGCGGCCTTGGGACGCACCACTTCGCGGGCGTACTTGCGAGCGGCATCCTGCAACGCGCGCTGGGACTCGGTGAGCTGGAATTCCATGGGGCGGCTCCGGGAGGGTTGATTCAAATATCAACGCGTTTCCCTGCCATACCGCTCCCGCCGCCGGACCGCCAGCCCCAGCACGCGCCCGCCCGCCACATTCCAGGGACACCGGAACGGACGGGGGGCGCGGCCCGGGAGGCAGGGGGCTACTTGCCCGCGGGCTTGGACTGCTTGGGGACCTTCTCCCAGTCCGCGAGGAACTTCTGGATGCCGCTGTCGGTGAGCGGGTGGTTCGCCAGCTGGGTGATGACGCTGTAGGGCAGCGTGGCGACGTCGGCGCCCAGGCGCGCGGCCTGGAGCACGTGCACGGGGTTGCGCACGCTGGCCACCAGCACCTGCGTGGTGAAGTCGTAGTTCTGGTAGATCTCCAGGATGTGGGCGATGAGCTCCATGCCGTCCTGGGAGATGTCGTCCAGCCGGCCCACGAAGGGCGACACGTACGTGGCGCCGGCCTTGGCGCACAGCAGGGCCTGGTTGGCGGAGAAGCAGAGGGTGACGTTGGTGCGGATGCCCTCGGCGGTGAGCGCCTTGACGGCCTTCATGCCCTCCACGCCCATGGGAATCTTCACGACGACGTTGTCGTGGATCTTCGCGAGCGTCTGTCCTTCCTTGATGAGCTCCGGGGCCTGCAGCGAGACGCACTCGGCGCTGATGGGACCGTCCACGATGGAGCAGATCTCGCGGATGGTCTCCTCCAGCCCGCGGCCGACCTTGGCCAGGAGCGACGGGTTGGTGGTGACGCCGTCCACGCAGCCCATCGCGTGGGCCTTGCGGATTTCCTCGACGTCCGCGCTGTCGATGAAGAACTTCATGCCATCCCCTAGGTGTCCCCGGCCACCGGCGACCGGGCGGGCAGGCCGTAGTCCATGGTCCCCCATGCGTCAAGGATGGCCACCCGGGCGACGGCTGGGTTACAGGTAGCGCCGCTCATGGCCCGCGCCCCCCGCTCCACCGCGAAGACCC
>NZ_RAWA01000517.1 GCF_003611675.1 Corallococcus sp. CA053C | reverse complement strand
GTCCAGGCCCCCGCGCCTGCCGCCGTCCGGCCCATGCCCTCGCACACGCCGGGGCCACCTGGGACGGAGGGCAGCGGAGCGCCGCGCCGCGAGGGAGCGCCCGCGGACCCGGGCCGCCCGCGCATGTTCGTGGATGACCTGCGCGACAAGATGATGGCGGGCAACCCGGACCTGGCGCAGTTCCGCGAGCTCCAGCGCAAGGTGCTGCTCAAGCCCGAGGAGCGGGAGCTGCTCCACGGCATCTACAAGGACCGTGAGCAGATCGCCGCGGCGAAGCAGGACCTCCTGGCCCAGACGGAGGTCACCTTCAACGAAGACAACCAGTTCCGCCGCCTCTACCGCGTCGAGTACCTGGGCATGGCGCTCGAGTGGACGCAGAACCCCGAGCGTGCGCACGTGCTGGACACGGTCGCCTCGCTGGTGTCGGCGCAGAACCTCAATGCCATGCAGGAGCAGTCACTGCGGCGCTCGCTCTCCGGCGACAAGGTGGAGCTGATGATGATCCTCCTCCACAACGACCGGCCCCGCGCCGAGCAGCTCATCGCCCAGGCGCAGGGAACCGAGTACGGCGACCTGCTCATCTATGCCCGGACGCGCTTCGACGCGCTCTGGGCCCTGGCGCGGCAACAACAGCAGCTTCCCCCAACCAACCCATGAGGCGCCTCAGCATGTCTTCCAATCAGCGGTGGTGGATTCCAATCGGCATCTTGTGCCTCGGTCCTGCCTGCGGACCGGAGTCCTCCACACTCCTGGAGCAGGACGCCCAACAGCGCGAGGAGCCGGAGCCCCTCTGTGGGAATGCCTTCGTGGAGGACGTGGTGCGTCAGTTCGGCACGACTGGCACCGACCGTCCCACGGGCGTCAGCCTGGACCCGGACGGCAACGTCTTCATCGCGGGCAACACCGACGGCGACTTTGGCGAACCTGCCGAGAAGAGCCTCGGCCAGGACATCTTCCTCGCGAAGCTGAACACCAGCCTCAATTTCCAGTGGGCCCATCAGCTCGGCTCGCGCGGAGACGACTCGGCCTGGGACGTCGTCTCGGCGAGCGACGGCTCGGCCTATGTCGTGGGGCTCACGTCCGACGAGATGCCCGGTCAGCGCACCGCGGGAGGCTCGGACCTCTTCTCCGCCCGGTATGACGCCGCGGGCAATCGCACCTGGATCGTCCAGCGTGGCACCGCCGGCGAGGACTACGCGCTCTCGGCGTCGATCCGGCCCAACAACCAACACCTCGTCCTGACGGGCGCCGAGCAGAACTCCGAGGACTACGACTTCGACGTCATCGTGGACGAGCTCGACGCGGCGGGCGAGCCCAGCGGGCGCGCCAACTTCGGCTCCTCCCGCTACGCCAACGACCGGGGTGAGGGCGTGGCCACGCGCGCGGACGGGACGACGTGGCTCGTCGGCTCCACCCAGGGCGCCCTGAGCGACAGCGCGCCCGCGGGCTCCACGGATGTCTTCATCCGCCAGCTGGATGACAGATACAACACGCAGTGGACGAAGCAGGTGGGAACGCCAGACATCGACGCGGCCCTCGAGGTCGTCCCCGACGGCTCCGACCGCATCTACGTGCTCGCGCTCTCCTACAGCAACCTGGAGACGGGCCAGGCGGAGAACGACGGCATCCCCAATGCCTTCCTGATGCGCTACTCCACCAGCGGCGAGCGCAGGTGGGTCAAGCGCATTGGCGCGGCCAACAAGATGAGCCTCGCGACGGGCCTCACCGTGGACGCCCAGGGCAACGCGTATGTGGCGGGCTGGACGACGGGGCAGATGACGACGGAGCAGAACCACGGCGGCACGGACGCCTTCGTCGCGCAGTACGACCGCTTCGGCAACCGCGTGCGCTCCTGGCAGTGGGGAACGACCGCGGACGATGACGTGCGGGACATCGTGCTGACCAGCGCGACGACGGCGGTCGCGGTCGGGACGACCAGCGGAGATCTCGCCAGCCCCGGCTCCAATCAGGGCGGCCAGGACGTGTTCGCCGTGAAGTTCTCGACGAGCCCGTAGCAGCAGTGCCTCACCCACCACGAAGGGGAGCAGACATGATGAAGAACCTCGCCGCAGTCCTTGGCGCGCTTGTGCTGTCCACGCCCGCGTTCGCAGCCTGGGCACCCACCAACTACCGGTGCACTTTCGATGCGCTCGGCTCGGACCAGGCCTATGGGCGCCAGAAGTGGGCCAAGCGCTGGCAGCAGGGCAACCCCTACAGCTCCACGCAGTGGGGCGGGCTCGACATGCGCTTCTGGCATTCGTCCTACTCGCTGGAGGCCAACGAGGCCGCCGCCGCGGCGACGCCGGTGTGGCTGTATCCCATCTACGTCGACCCCAACAACATGTACGCCCCCTGGCAGGGCCCCGGCGCCTACGGCAGCCCGACGGGGACGTATACGGGGGCGCAGATCCAGTACGACGTCCCCGGCACCTACAAGCCCGCCGCCATCCAGATGGACGGCCTGTGCGAGCCGGGGTGCTACAGCCCCGACCAGGAGATCCTCCTGGCCAGCGGCCCCATGGGCATCCGGGATGCGCTCGAGTCCGGCCAGATGGACCTGGTCACCCTGACGCCTGACGCGACCTTCACCGCGCTCACGTTCATGGACAACCAGGTCGAGAACTACACGCTGGACCGGGACGCGGCCGACCAGGAGCTCGTCACGTTCCACACGGAGTCCGGCGGCTCGTTGCGCGTCACCACCCAGCACCCGCTCGTCGTCCCCGAAGGCAACCTCAAGCGGGCGTACGAACTGGGCGTGGGCGACCGCCTGGTCACCCAGGATGGCAAGTTCGACACCATCGTCTCCCTGGAGAAGTCCGTCGAGCACACCCGCGTGTACAACGTGCGCCCGGTGTCGACGGACCTCACGTCCAACATCGTCGTCGCGCAGGGCTTCCTCAGCGGCTCGCAGCGCTTCCAGAGCGAGTATGTGGATGAGATCAACCGCCTCATCATCCGCGACAACGTGCCGGACTCCGTCGTCCCCTTCAATCCCTGAAGTCAGTCCCCTGAAGTAGACCGGGCACCGCCGTGGAAGCTCACGGCGGTGCCCGCTTGCGTCCTGTCCTGGTGCGCATTTCCCCGTCAACCCACCCGTCCCGCCTCAACAACGCCATGCGCAATCCCTTGTCACGTCCGCTGTTTGTCCTTGCCCTGGGAAGCTCCCTGGGCGCCGCCGTCGCAGCCCCCGTTGAACAGGTCCAGCCCCAGAACCTCATGATGGAGACCGACCCCGACGACCCGGGAGGCGGCGGCGGTGGCACCTGGGTCCCCTACAACTACCGGTGCACCTACGATCAGCTCGGCCCGGACCAGGCCTATGGGCGCCAGAAGTGGGCCAAGCGCTGGCAGCAGGGCAACCCCTACGGCGCCACGCAGTGGGGCGGGCTGGACATGCGCTTCTGGAACTCGTCGTTCTCGCTGGAGGCGAACAACGCCTCGCTCGCGGGCACCTGGCTGTACCCGGTGTACGTGGACCCGAACAACATGTACGCCCCCTGGCCGGGCCCTGGCGCCCCGGGCTCCGCGACGGCGGGCTACACGGGGGCGCAGATCCAGTACGACATCCCCGGCACCTACAAGCCCGCCTCGGTGCAGATGGATGCCCTCTGCGAACCGGGGTGCTACAGCCCCGACCAGGAGATCCTCCTGGCCCGCGGTCCGCTGGCCATTGGCGAAGCCCTGGCGACCGGCCGGCGTGACCTGGTCACCCTGACGCCCGGCGCCACCTTCTCCGCGCTCACCTTCATGGACAACCAGGTGGAGCGCTACACGTTGGACGCGAAGCTGGCCGAACAGGAGATCGTCACCTTCCACACCGAGGCTGGCGGCTCCTTGCGCGTCACCACCGAACACCCGCTCGTCGTCCCCGACGGCAGCCTCAAGAAGGCCCGCGAGCTGGGCGTGGGTGACAGCCTGGTCACCCGCGCCGGCAAGGTCGACCCCATCATCTCCCTGGAGAAGTCCCTGGAGTGGATCCGCACCTACAACGTGCGCCCGGTGACGACGGACCCCACCTCCAACATCGTCGTCGCGCAGGGCTTCCTCAGCGGCTCGCAGCGCTTCCAGAGCGAGTATGTGGATGAGTTGAACCGGCTCCTGCTGCGCGACAACGTCCCGGACTCCGCGGTCCCCTACACCGCGGAAGGCAACCTGCCTTCCCCCTGAGCGTGTCGTCCATGACACGCGGCCCCTGAAACAGACGCGGCCCGGAGGAGTGTCTCCGGGCCGCTTTCATTTCAGCCCTGCACCCT
Organism: Corallococcus sp. CA053C; assembly: GCF_003611675.1. Lineage (GTDB taxonomy): Bacteria > Myxococcota > Myxococcia > Myxococcales > Myxococcaceae > Corallococcus. Next base: position 1,717 of record NZ_RAWA01000517.1, on the reverse strand, counting down.
TTTCAGGGTCACATGCCCATCGGGTCCATGCCCAGGATGAGGGAGCCGTTGTTGGTGTACAGGTTCCAGTTCTGGTTGATGCCCCCCCAGCTCGCGATGGTCAGCCACCAGGTCTTCTTGAAGATCCAGAAGCCCACCCGGACGTACAGCTTGAGGGTGCCGGACAGGGCGTTCAGGTTGAGCGTGGACTTGAGGGTCCAGTCCAGCGAGTAGAAGGGCCAGAACAGTTCGGCGAAGGCAGGCAGGTTGATGTTGATGAGCGACAGGCTGCCCTCCACGCCGAAGCCCGCGATGATGATGTCCACGCCCGCGGAGGCGGTGACGTTCGCCCAGCCACCCGCCGCGGCGGTGAGGCGCGCCACGGTCGGCCCCACCTGGCCGGACACGGTCAGCTTCACGCCACCGCTGATGGAGGCGGCCACCCGGACGGGCACGGGCCCGACCATGAACGTCTTCGACACGGAGAAGAACGTGCGGCTCCAGTTGATGGGCGTGATTTCAAAGCTGTAGACCAGGTTGCCGGACCAGATCTGCTGGCCCATGGCGTACACCTTCGCGGTACCGCTGTTGTTTCCACCCTGCTGGCCGGAGACCTCCGCGCGGCCGCGGACGACCTCCTTCTGGTAGCTGAACGCGGTGGCCGTGACCTTGCCTTCCGCGTAGGCCTCCACCCGCTTCTCAGCGACGCCCGTGGACGGAGTGGCCGTCATGGACGCGTCGATGACATAGCCGGCACCGAACAGGCTGTTGCCGAACCCTTCGCTCCGGTAGTAGCTCTTGGTGAATGGCTGGTTGCCAGTCGGCAGGGACGCGCCGTCGTTGGTGACCGTCACCGCGGGTTGCACGTTCTGGTTGTTGGCCTCCGGGATGACGCCCTGATCAATGGTGATGAGGGGCTTGCCATCCACCGGGTCGGTGCCGAGCGAGCCGTGCGTCAGCGCGACTTCCTGGTTGATGATGAGCTGCTGCTCGTACGGCGTGTAGTTCGGCGAGAACGGGTACGACGCCTTCCAGGGATAGTTGTTGTCCAGCGAGTACCCCGACGGATACGTCGTCGCCGGGAAGGCTCCGGTATCCACCGTATAGATGACCGGATCGGAGTACGACGGCACCTGCGCGAGCGCGACCTGGGGAATGAAGACGGAACAAACCACTGCGGCGACGCCGGAGAACAGACGCATCACTGACATGGAACCCCCACCTGCATTTTTCTGCATTGACCGTATTTTATGAAAAACACGGAAACCCGCAGACGATAGATTCGCATACTCTGAGTGTCAATACTGATTCACTCACAGTGATGGCAGTCTTTGCCGCTCCGGGCGTATTTTGAAAAGCTTTTCGAGTCACACCTTTCTGCACAAGCCATGAAAACAGGCATTTCAGGCTGTGACGTCTAGGCGAAAGGTTGCGACCATGCTAGCGATTGGAGCCATGCGCATGCCCTGGAAGCGTCATCACAGCCTCCTGCTGTTGCTCGCCGCCGTGTTGGGCCTGGTGGGCTGGTGGGGGGCGACCCGAACGGGTGACGAGCCCGCGCCCCCGCCGGGGGGAGTGCTGTCCCCGCCCTCCGCCAGGACGCGACCGGAGTCCGCGCCAGGGCCGACGAAGCCAGCGGATGGGACCCGGGCCTGGGTGCCTGGACAGCAGTTCCGCTACGCGGTGGACACCACGCAGCAGGTGGATTTCGTCGCGTCCCAGCCGGGCGCCCAGGTGC
>NZ_RAWA01000516.1 GCF_003611675.1 Corallococcus sp. CA053C | reverse complement strand
CCCCGGAGCTGCCCATGCCCTCCTATCCCGCCGTCGAGACCTTCATCGAGAAGGCCACCCCCGACGATGTCCAGGCGCTCTTCGCGCCCGTGAAGGAAGGCCTGGCCGGCCTCAAGGGGCCGCGCGCGGAAACCGGCAAGAAGGCCCAGGCTGCGATCGCGCGGGCCGAGGAGCTGCTGGGCATGCTCGTGGATGTCCGGGAGAAGCTCGTCGCGGAGTCGAAGCAGCCCAAGGGCCGGAAATAACGGCCCTTTCGGGGGCCGGGACGATTTCTTGTCCCCGGCAGGCAACCCGCGAGGGGTTCCCCCGATAATCCATTGAAAGAGCCGAGGGATGATCCCAGGCTCACCCTTAATTCGCTGGCAGCAGCGCGGAGGCTGAAATGAGCAAGATCGACAGCGGTATGATGGGTCCGAACCTGCGCATGAACACCCAGATGACCACGGCTCGGCAGACGCCGAACACGAGCTTCGGGGCGCGCGTGCAGACGGGCCTGAACAACGCCGCGGGCGTCGTGGGCGCGGGCGTCGGCGCGGTGGCCGGCTTCGTGCCGGGCGCGGGCATCGTCTCCGCGGCGGTCTCCTCGGCGCAGACCTTCTCCGGCGCCTCGGGCTCCGGCATGGCGGGCGGCCCGTACGCGGGCGTCGTGAACACCGGCTCCGGCGCGGTCCCCACCACGTCCATGCCCGGCACGGGCACGGGCATCCCCGGCTCGGGCGGCTCCTCCACCCTCGGTACCAGCGTGGGCGGCAGCGGCAGCGTCGGCGACCAGGTCAACGGCAACTACAGCCTGAAGTCGATGATGGACGACAACCAGAAGATGCTGTCCATGCAGTCGGCCATGCAGCACGAGTCGCAGCTCTTCACGGCGGTTTCCAACGTGATGAAGTCGCGGCACGATACGACCAAGAACTCGATCGGCAACATCCGCTAGTCTTCGACTTCAGCGGAAACTGACCGGTGCAAGGAAGGCGGCCCTCGACGGCCGCCTTCCGTGCTTCCGGCCACAGGAAAGGAAGCGCGACGTCCATGTCGGAAACCGCCTCGGAGATCGCCAACAGCCTCGTGCCCCTGGCGCGCCAGCCTGCCATGGTCCTGCTGGAGTCCGGCTACCTGTGGCTGGACATGGGCCACTTCGACAAGGCCCGCGAAGTGTTCGTCGGCGCCGCCGCGCTGATGCCCAAGAGCGAGGTGCCGCAGATTGGCATCGGCGCCGTGGAGTTCGCGCAGGGCCACCATGACAAGGCCCTGCAGGCCTACCGGGTCGCCCAGCGTCTGGCGCCCCTGTCGTCGCTGCCCCGGGCACACGCGGGGGAGGCCCTGTTGTTCATGGGCAAGGTGCCGGAGGCCCTCAAGGAACTGAAGGCCGCCATGGACCTGGAGCCCGAAGGCGATGGCGCCAAGCTGGCCCAGGCCCTCATCCAGGCGAAGGAAGCGGGGGCCCTGCCTCCGCCTCGGAAGTAGCAGTTAGCGCGAAGGAGGTACGTCGATGGCTGTCGGTGGAGTCGGACGTGGGGGTGGGAAGGGCCGCGCGGGCGGCGTCAAGGGTGCGTCCGGTGCGGCGGGTGCTGCGGGCGCGTCCTTCGGCGGCAAGGTGGACAAGACGGAATCGCTCGTCGGGCCTTCAGGTCTGGTAGGCTCCAGCAACGTCCAGGGCCCCCAGGCTGCGGATCCGATCGCGGCACAAGCGCTCGCCATCGCCCGTCGGTTGAAGAACGGGGGCTTCAAGAGCAAGGAAGAGGCGACGAAGGCGCTCGTCTCCGAGGTGCTCCAGGAGAAGCTGCACATGAAGTCCGACGCCCTGACGGGCCGAATCGCCGGTGCCTTGCAAGACGATCCTCGGTTGAACCAGGTTCTCGAGCGGCTGTGGTCCAAGGCCGAGTGAGCGCGCCGCTTGCCTCTGGGTGAAGACAGGAAGGTCATCCTGGAGAAGTACGGCCCGTACGTGCGGTCGCTCGCGGCCACCGTGCGCAAGCAGTTCAACGCCCAGCTGGAGCTGGACGAACTGCTGGCCTATGGGCAGATCGGTCTCCTCGAGGCAGCGGAGCGCTTTGACCCCAAGGTTGGCGCCAACTTCCTCACCTTTGCCCACTACCGCATCAAGGGCGCCATCTTCGACGGCCTGAGGAAGATGGGCGTGCTCCGGGGCGCGGATGCCCGCAGCGCCTACCAGGGCGAGCGCGCGACGGCCTATCTCGGAAATCTTGCCGATCGCGAGCAGGGATCAAGCAACCGCGGGTCGTCATTTGACGATGATATCGGAGACATCTCGGATGCCGTGGCGGGACTGGCCGCGGTGTTCGCAGCGGGGGCGGAAGGGGCGGAGGCGGCGGGGTATGTCGACGAATCCCTCCCGGCGGATCAGCGCCTGGAGATGGAGCAACTGAAGAACCGGGTGCGCTCGGCCATCGAGAAGCTTCCGGAGAAAGAGCGCAAGCTCCTGCAGGGCTACTACTTCCAGGGCCGTACGCTGGAGGAAGCAGGGGCGGAAATCGGGCAGTCGAAGAGCTGGGCGTCGCGGCTTCATGCGCGCGCCATTGACCGGCTCAAGGAACTCTTGAACGAGGAGGAGGAACTCCCTCCCCCCTCGACGGATGCAAGGAGGGTGTCACATGGCGGCTCCGATGAGCGGCATCTCCGCGGGACAGGTGGCGCAGCAAAAGCTGCAGGATCAGGGCGCCCAGCAACAGACGAACAAGACGGGCGCGTCGAAGTTCGACGGAGTTCTCGCTGACAAGGCGCAGGGCGCCAACGCGGCGGACGCGACCCAGGGCGTCAACAAGGCGCAGGCCGCCCAGAAGGTGGACACCGTCCGCCAGGTGGAGACCGTCAACAAGACGGAGAAGGCCGGCCTGAACAAGGTCAGCAACGCCGCGCAGCAGCCGGCCACGACCAAGGGCGCGGAGCCCGTGGACGCGAAGGCCGAGGCCTCCAAGACGGGCAAGTCGGGCGGCATGGTGTCCGACCTCGTCTCCGGTCTGGAGAAGGGGCAGATCAGCATGGACAAGCTCATCAAGGAGGCCAGCTCCGGGAAGAACATGTCCAACGCGGAGATGCTGGGCCTCCAGGCGTCCATGTACAAGTACTCGCAGGAGCTGGACCTGACGTCGAAGGTCGTCGAAAAGGCCACCAGCGGTCTGAAGGACGTCGTCAAGACCCAGGTCTGAAGTCCCACCCGCCGGGCCATGGCGGCATGCGAAGGGCGGTCCCTCCCAGGTTGGGAGGGGGCGCCCTTCCGCGTTTTGCAAGGGCCCTGTTAAGCTACCTCCCGCCCATGACTCGCCGAACGCCCGCCTTCGCCGCCCCGCTCCTCGCCCTGCTGCTCCTCACCGGCTGCTCCATCGAGCTGCAGCACGAGCTGACGGAGGCGGATGCCAATGAAATCTACGTGCTGCTCAGCAAGAACGGCATCAACGTCAAGAAGGAGAAGGCGGAGGGTGGCAACGAAGTGCGCTTCACCATCGTCGTCCCCAAGGGTGACGCCGCGCAGGCCGCGGAGCTCCTGAAGCGCAACTCGCTGCCGCGCCCGGTGGAGAAGGGCCTGTCCCACTTCGCCAAGGGCAGCATGGTGCCCACCGCCACGGAGGAGCGCGCCATGCTCCTCAAGGCGATGGCCGGCGAGGTGTCCAACGCGCTCAACCAGATCGACGGCGTGCTGGAAGCGCGCGCCATCGTGATGGTGCCGGAGAACAACGACCTGTCGCAGCCGGAGAACAAGCCGATGCCGTCGGCGTCGGTGTTCATCAAGTACCGCGCGCTCGAGGGCGGCAAGCCCCCCATCTCCCCGGACGCGGTGAAGCAGTTCGTCGCCAGCTCCGTCGCGGAGCTCAAGCCGGAGGCCGTCACCGTGCTGATGACGGAGGCGCTCGCGCCCACGGCGGAGATGAGTGAGACCAACCGCCTCCAGGACGTGCTCGGCGTGCGCATGACGGCCGCCAGCGCGGGGACGTTCAAGGTCATCCTCGGCGGCGCGTTCGCGCTCATCCTGGCGATGATGGGCCTCACCGCGTGGACGTTCATGCGCGGCTCGGGTGGTGGTGCCGCCGCCGCGGCGCGCCCCGCCCGTGCGCGCGGGGGTCGCACGGAGTGACGTCGTCCCCGCGGCCCTCCTGGGGCGGACCGCGGGACGTGTCCTCCAGGCCGGGGACGCGCCTTCTATCTTCAGCGGGCCACTTGTGGGGGCCCGCGAGGTGACCGTTGGATTCATTCTTCACCTCGCTCAGCAAGCGCCAGACCATGATGCTCCTCACCGCGGTCACCTTCGGTGGCCAGGAGAGCCTGGCCGCGCTGGAGCACCTGCCCGAGGAGGAGGCCGCGCTCCTGCGGCACCGCGCGCAGGAGATCCTCCAGATTCCGCGCGAGAAGCGTCTGCCCGCCGTGGTGCAGGAGCTGAAGCGCCTGATGAAGGACCGGCGCGGGCAGCTGTGGACCGCGGATCCGGAGCGGCTGGCGGCGCTGCTCCAGCGCGAGCGCGGCGCGCTGATGGAAGTCACCCTGCGCGCGCTGCCCGGCAACATGGCGGACGCGGTGCGAGGCCACCTGCCGCCCTCGCGCGTGAAGCTCACCCGCGAGGTGCGTCCGCAGGTCCTGGACATCATCCGCTGGAAGCTGGAGGAGGCGCTGGCGCGCGAGGTCGCGGGTCAGTCCGCGGGCTTCAAGTTCGCGGACGTGCTGATGCTCCAGACGCGCGAGCTGCTCACGGTGAGTGATCGGTTGGGCGCGCGCGTGCTCGGCCCGGCCCTCGCGGGTCTGCCTGAAGGCGAACTGACGGGCCTGATGGAGTCCCTGCCGCCGGACCTGCTCCAGCTCGCGAGCAAGTCCGTGGCGGCCAATGCGCCGCGCAAGCTGCCCGAGGAGGACGCGCGCGCGCAGATCACCCTCCACGAGGGGTTCAGCCGGCTCGCCGGTGCCATCCGCAGCGCGGGCGTGCAGCGGTTGGCGCGCGCGTGCGTGGCGCAGTCCCCGGAGTTCGCCGCGCGCATGCTGGAGAAGCACCGCGGCGAGTTCGGTCACCTGCTGGCGAAGTGGGTGCGCGAGGAGCGCTCGCGGCCCACGGCGCGCGGGGATGGCGGACGCACCGACATCGTGATGGACCTGGAGCGGTTGGCCCTGCGAGGCCTCATCGAGCGCCCCGTGCGGTTGACGGCGCCGCCGCCGCGCCCCTCCGCCGTGCTGCCGCCTCCGCCCGGTGCGCGCAAGGCCGCGCCGCCTCCCGCGGCACGTCCGGCTCCGGCCGGGAAGGAGGGTGGGCGCATCACCGCGCCGGATCCGTCGCGGCAACCCGCGCTGCGTGCTCCCAGGGCGCTTCGAGGCGGGGAAGACGAGGAGGCCGGAGGCGATGCCGGCGCTAAGCGCGACTTCATGGCGGAGCGTGCGGCCCGCCGCGCGGGCGCCGCGTCCAGCCGCGACGCAGGCCCCGGTGGCCCGTCCGCGCCGCCGCCCGGGCGTTCGCGCCCGCCTCCGGGAGACGAGCGGGGCCCCGCGCCGCGCGCGTCCATGGTCTCGCCCGAAGGGGACGCGAACGGCTCCAGGATGCGACGGATGCCCGTGGAGCGGGAGCGGGGACCCGCGCCGCGCGCGCCCGAGGGCGACGCGAACGGTTCGCAGATGCGACGGATGCCCGTGGAGCGGGAGCGAGGCCCCGCGCCGCGCGCGTCCATGGCCGCGCCGGAAGGGGACGCGAACGGTTCGCAGATGCGCCGGATGCCGGTGGACCGGGGCTCTGCGGTAGGTCCCGCGCCCCGTTCCTCGACCGGGGGCGTCCCCAGCCGCCGCGAACCTGAAGGCACCCGGCCTACGCGCCCCGGACGGGTGGATCCGGACGGGGCCCGCATCGGGCCCCCTCCCTCGCGACTGGGCATGCGGGGGGAGTCACGTCCCGTGGATCAGGACGAGCCGCAGGCCCGCTCCGTCCGCGCCGAGCGCCCCTCGCGACCGCCCGCCGCCGAGGAGCCCCGGGCCCCCCGGCGTCCGGACC
>NZ_RAWA01000515.1 GCF_003611675.1 Corallococcus sp. CA053C | reverse complement strand
GCCCCAGGATGTCTCGAGGCTCCTCTGCGCCGACGCGCTCAAGCGGCTGCGGAGCCGCTACCACGACAAGCCGTCGGACCCGGTGGCGCTGCTCTCCCGCAGCAGCATCCAGGCCATGTATTCCCAGTCCAGCGATCTGCTCGAAGAGATGATGAGCGAGTTCTACAGCCCCCAGAAGTTCGCCCGGGACCAGGACTTCGACCAGTTCGCCCGGGACCGCGAGCAGATCGTCATCGCCCTGCTGGCGGCCCGCATGGGCAACCGGCGGATGCACCTGGCGCTCCATCTCTACTGGGGCCTGATGGTGGGCCTGTCTCCCCAGGAGATCGCCCACCGGCTGCTGTTCATCAGCTTCTACAGCGGCATCGACACCCTGACCTCGGCGCTCGAGACGTTCAGCGCGGTGCTGAACAAGCTGCAGGGCCTCACGGACGCGGCCAGGTCGGACGAGGCACTGGAGCCGCGGGCCATCATGGGCGAGCTGGCGGCGTTGTTCCCCTGAGCACCCGGACCGGCTCACGCCGCGCGCCGCGGGAGCCCCACGCCGGAGCATGAGTCCGGGTCCAGGTCGTGCATCCAGAGTTCGGCCACCCGGTCATCGTCATCCTCGAACACGAAGACGTACAGGCCCCGGGGGACAGGCCCCGGGTGCGGGCGCTCGGCGCGCCAGCGTACCGCCACCTTGTTGCCCTGGACGGCGCGGCGCTCCAGGGCGAACAAGGCGCCGGGCGCACTCCCGCGCAGCTTCCTCACGAACCGCCGCAGGCCCTCCCGCCCGGCGCCCGACTCCGGCCGCGCGGGTCCGCGCAGGACGACACCGGGTGTCATCAGCGCGTCGATGAGCTCCAGCCGGCCCTGGCCCAGCACTTCGTCGAAGTAGCTGGAGATCGCGTCCACCCTCCGCGCCCTCGTGGACTGCGCACTCCGGGCGGACTCGACGTTCGCGGGGTTCTCTTTGTTCATGGGTTGTCGCCTTCCTGATGTCTGGCTTTGTTGAGCGCCTGTCATTGTCGCGGCAGGTGCACCGCTGGACAGGTCTGATGGAAGAGCCACGAGGTGCCCGGTGTGATGGAGCGGCGGCCTCCGCCTGCTCTCCCCCTCTCGCGCGGCACGCCGCCAGGTCCGCTTCGTCACGGCGCGCACCTGCCGTCTCTAAAAACAGCCGCAGCGCAACACACCTCCCAATCACGAGAGCGCATGAACAACCTCTGCCAAACCATCACCCTTCTGGGGACCGTCACGTCGTCGCAACCGGAGCAGCTTCGGTGCGACCTGCTGCTGCGAAGCGGCGACACCGTGACGCTCCACTTCGGCGCCGAGACGACGTTCTCGGTCCTCACCAACATCGACGGCACCTCGAATGACCGGGTGCCCGACGCCCCCGGACAGGAGGGCGGCGAGCTGGCCCGCAAGGTGGCCCGCTACCTGCGGCCCCAGGACACCGTCTTCGTCCGGGCCATCCGGTTCGAACACGAAGGGCAGGAGCGCTACGACGCGCGCGCCGTCACCCGCATGCACTCCGAGCCGCGGCGCTTCCTCTTCGAGGACACGCACTGGTGGATGAACCAGACGCGGCAGATGGCCAATGCGTGGCTCGATGATCTCTTCGGCGACTCGCGCACCTACAGCGAGGACGACTTCTCCAAGCACTACCGCACCAACCTCAACTTCTACGGCGGCGCCACGGACGACAACCTCCAGGCCATGCCGACCCTCGCCCGGCTCATCTATGGGCTGTCGTCGGCGTACCTGATGACGGGCGACCACCGCTACCGGCTGGCGGCCGCCGCGGGCATCCAGTTCCAGCGCTCCTCGTTCCGCATCCTCAGTCCGGATGGGCAGTCCTGCATCTGGGCCTTTGGCCGGCGCAAGGGCGTCAATGGCACCGTCACCCTGATGGCCTCGGAGAACGGCGACGACTCCGGCGCCATCGCCCTGTACGAGCAGATCTACGGCCTGGCGGGGCTTGCCCAGTACTACCGCATCACCGGCGACCCCGAGGTGCTGGAGGACCTCCGCCGCACCGTCAGGGCGTTCAACACGCTCTTCCTCGACAGCAAGGACGTCAACGCCGGGTTCCCCGGCTTCGACGGCTACTTCGCCCACCTCGACCCGGTCACCCTGCGGCCGGACTCGGCGGCGCTCGGGCGGCTCCAGTCACGCAAGAACTGGAACTCGGTGGGCGACCACATCCCCGCCTACCTCATCAACCTCATCCTCGCCCTGGACCCGCTGCCGCAGGGCGCGGACCCGGAGATCGCGAGCTTCCTCGACACCTGCCGGGAGATGCTCGACCGCACGACGCGGCTCATCCTGGAGAAGTTCCCGGACTCCGATTCGCTGTATGTGAATGAGCGCTTCCTCGCGGACTGGACGCCCGACCACCAGTGGGGGTGGCAGCAGGACCGCGCCGTCGTGGGCCACAACTACAAGATCGCGTGGAACCTCACGCGCATCGCCTACTACCAGCTCGCCCACGGACGGCAGGAGGAGGCGCAGCGTGCGCTCCAGCTCGCCGAACGGCTCGCCAAGGCGATGGCCACCCACGGCGCCGACCTCATCCGGGGCGGGTGCTTCGACGCCGTGGAGCGGCACCCCACCAACGGCCAGCCCCTGGAGTTCCCCTGGGGCAGCGTGAAGGACTTCTGGCAGCAGGAGCAGGCCATCCTCGCCAACCTCATCCTCCATGGCCAGACGGGGGATCCGGAGTACCTGGACCAGGCGCGCTCCATGTCCGCGTTCTGGAACATGTTCTTCCTGGACCGGGACAACCAGAACGTCTTCTTCCGCGTCAACGAGGACGGCCTTCCCATCATCAACGGCGCGTTCGCCAACAAGGGACAGTACGCCGTCGCGGGCTACCACTCCTTTGAACTGAACTATCTGGCTCACGTCTACACGTGCGCCTACGTCTCGCCCGTCTCCAGCTTCTGTCTGTATTTCCATCCGTCCGCCCACAGCGGCTTCCGCTCCATCAACGTGCTGCCGGACTTCGTGAAGCCCGGCTCCATCGAGATCGCGAGCGTCTCCATCAACGGCCGCCAGCGGGCCAACTTCGACCCTGTCCGGTTCCAGATTCCCCTGGAGCGCTCGGACCTGGGCTCGGAAGTCATCGTCCAGTTCCGGAGGAAGTCATGAGCTCCCAGTCCCTGAAGGGCAAGAAGATCGCCGTCCTCGTCGAAAGCCAATACATCGTCGACGAGATTGCGCAGTACCGCGACCGGTTCGAGGAGGAGGGGGCGGAGGTCCACTTCCTCGCGAACCTGAATGGCAGCCCCTTCGTGAACCTCGTGAGCGAGGTCGAGGAGGTGGGCCACACGCCCAAGCTCCTGACCGTCACGCGCGACATCCGCAAGGCCGCCCCCGAGGACTACGCGGCCATCCTCGTGGCGGCCAACTACCCCAGCGTGCGGCTGCGCCACTTCGTCCCGCCCGACGGGCCGGATGGCAAGCCGTTGCCCATCCACCCGGAGATGGTCCGCACCTCGCCCGCCGTGCAGTTCCTCAGCCGCGCCATGCGCCACCCGGAGATCGTCAAGGGGGCGCTGTGCCACGCCCTCTGGCTGCTGACGCCCACCCCGGAGCTGCTCGCGGGGCGCAAGGTCATCTGCCACGAGGTCGTCCTGGCCGACGTCCTCAACGCCGGCGGCGTCTACACCCCGCATCCGTCGGGCGTGGTGGTGGACGGTGACCTGGTGACGGGGCGCTCGTACTTGAACGTCTCCGAGTTCATCCAGCGCATCAAGGGGCTGCTCGTGCCCCAGCAGCCGGTGGTGGCTCCTGCGCCCCAGGGCTCCGCGCCGCCTCAGCCCGGGACGGGCCGTCAGCGCAGCATCCTCGTGGTCCTCTCCAACCATGGCTACTGGGGCGAGGAGCTCGTGGGCCCGCTGGAGGTCTTCGAGCGCCAGGGCTACCGCGTCGAGTTCGCCACGCCGAACGGACAGCGGCCCGTGGCCCTGCCTCCGAGCATGGACTCGGGCTACATCGACCCGCCCCTGGGGCGCTCGGTGACGAGCCCGCGGATGGCCCTCAAGGTGTGCCTGCTGGACGCCACCGGCCCCGGGCGCAGCGAGCGCTCCCGGATGCTCGATGCGCCGCTGAACCTCTCGGAGCTGCTGCCCGAGCGGCCCTACTTCAGCCATCCCATGATGGTGCGTGCGCTCGAGGCCTACTACCGCGAGCGCGACGAGGCCCTCCGCGCCTTCGAGCGGTTCGACGCGCTGCTGCTGGTGGGCGGCAGCGGCCCCATCGTCGACCTGGCCAACAACCAGCGCGTGCACGACCTCATCCTCGGCTTCCTGAGGCTGGGCAAGCCCATCGCCGCCGAGTGCTACGCGGTGACCTGCCTCGCGTTCGCGCGAGAGCTGGAGGACCGGCGAAGCATCCTGCGCAACAAGCACGTGACGGGTCACTGCCTGGAATACGACTACAAGGACGGCACCGGCTTCGTGGGCACCGACTTCAACATGGGCCCGCCGCCGTACCCGCTCGAGTACATCCTCCGCGACGCGACCGCGCCGGAGGGGCAGTACCACGGCAACTTCGGCAAGGAGCAGTCGGTCATCGTGGACTACCCGTTCGTCACGGGCCGCTCCACCCCGGACTCCACGCTGACGGGCGAGAAGCTCGTCGAGGTGCTGGAGCAGGGCCTGCGACGGTGGGGGTTCTGATGCAACCGCACACGAATGGAGGAAACACCCTGAAGAAGCGAACCGGTTGCATCGCCCTCATCGAGCAGCTCGCCGCGGAGGAGGCTCGATATCTGTTTGGCAATCCCGGCACGGTCGAGGAGGGCTTCCTCGATGCCCTGCGCGAGGTGCCGTCCGTCCAATACGTCCTCGGCCTCCAGGAGTCGGTGGCCGTGGCCATGGCGGATGGCCACGCGCGGGCGACGCGGCGGCCCGCCTTCGTCCAGCTCCACTCCAGCGTGGGGCTGGGCAATGGCATCGGGATGATCTACCAGGCCAGGCGCGGCAACTCCCCGCTCGTGGTGCTCGCGGGGGAGGCCGGGCTCGCGTACGACGCCATGGACGCGCAGATGGCGTGCGACCTCGTCTCCATGGCCCGCCCGGTGACCAAGTGGGCCACGCGCGTCGTCGACCCGGGTTCGGTGCTGCGGGTGCTGCGGCGGGCCATCAAGATTGCCTCGACCCCGCCCATGGGGCCCGTCTTCGTCGCCCTGCCCATGGACGTGCTCGACGCACCCAACGATGAAGCCGTCTTCCCGACGCCGCGGCTGGACACCCGCTCCGCGCCGGAGCCGGAGGCGGTGAAGGCGCTGGCCCACCTGCTCGCGGAGGCCGAGCAGCCCTTGCTCATCGTCGGCGATGGCGTGGCGGCCTCGGGTGCCCAGGAGGAGCTGACCCGGGTGGCGGAGCTGCTCGGCGCCGAGGTGTGGGGCGCCAACAGCTCCGAGGTGAACATGGATGCGGCCCACCCGCTGTTCCGGGGCCTGCTGGGCCACATGTTCGGCAGGGACAGCGCGGCGGTCGTCTCGCGGGCGGACGCCGTGCTCATCACGGGCACGTATGTCTTCCCGGAGGTCTTCCCCTCCCTCTCTGGCGTCTTCCGCCCCGGTGCCCGGGTCGCCCATGTCGATCTCGACGCGTATGAGATTGCCAAGAACTTCCCGGTGGACCTGGGCCTCGTGGCGGACCCGAAGCGGACGCTCGCGGCGCTCGCGGAGGCGCTGACCTGGGTGATGACGCCGGCCCGGCGGGCGGCCGCGGAGGAGCGGCTGCGAAGCGCCAGGGAACAACAGGAGCAGGAGCGGACACGGGCTTCCGACGCCGGGACGGGTTCCGGTGAAGCACACGAGGCAACGCCCCCGGTCTTCCTGCGAGAGCTGGCGAAGCGGGTGGGTGAGGAGGCCATCGTCTTCGACGAGGCGCTCACCCTCTCACCGGAGGTGGCCCGGGCGCTGCCCGGGCGCAGGCCGGGGCACTCCTTCCAGACGCGGGGCGGCTCGCTGGGGGTGGGGATC
>NZ_RAWA01000514.1 GCF_003611675.1 Corallococcus sp. CA053C | reverse complement strand
TCTACACCCTAGAGTTCGTCGGCAGCGTCAGATGGGTATAAGAGACAGCCCCGATGTCCGACGTCAGGCGTCACCCGTGGATGTTTCACGGTGTCATGGCCTGAGAAACCTGGCGGGTCCCCAGGGCTCCACGGACACAGCCCGCAGGCGTCTAGCGGCGCGGACGCTCCGGCGGCGCCGGGCGGATCTGCGTCTTCTCCGACGTGTTCAGCTCCGTCTTCGGTCCCACGTCGTCCTCGTCGTCGTCTTCGGGCGGCGGCGGGGGGAGCGGGCGTCGCGGCGGCGTGACACCCGGACGCAGGTTGTTGGTCGGCGGGACGGAGCGCGCGGGCGCGGGCGGTGGACGTCGCGGCGGCGGGGTCTGCCGGGCGGGGAGCTCGTCCGCGAGCAGGTCCTCGGACACCTGGACCAGCGGCTCCGAGGCATGCGCGTGGTCCGCCTCCGCGGCGAACGGGTTGCGCGTGGGCGGCGGCGTCTTGTCGTCGTCCGAGACGTCCGGCGGCGGCCGGGGCGGCAGCGAGGGGCGCAGCGCCGGAGCGGCCTTCGCGGGCGTCGCGACGGGCGCCTTGGCGGGCACCTGCACCTGCACCGGGGCGGGTGCTGCCGGCTTGGCGGCGGCGTGGCCGGAGACGGGGCCGTCCGGGGCGGCGTTCTTGAGGAGCTGTTCGAAGCGGGCCCAGTCCTCCTTGAAGTGCGCCGGATCCGGCAGGCCCTGCTCGCGGTGCTTCAGGGACGGGGCCCAGCGCAGGGCGTACGCCTCGCCGACCTGGAAGCTGGGCGGGGGCGGCACGCCGTAAGTGGCCGGGTCGAAGAAGGCGTCGTCCAGGTCCTCGAAGCCGTACGCGCGCGCCTTGTGGACGAAGTTGGGGATGATGCCGGTGGGCGCGTGGTAGCCCAGGATGTTGCCGTGCTCGTCCTTGGAGACGGGCGTGAAGACGAAGATGTCCTGCGTGCGGTACTCGCCCTTCTCCGTGAGCGGGAGCACCTCCGACAGGGCAATCGTCTTGCGGCTGCCGTCGTGGAGGCGCTCGCAGCAGATGACGAAGTTGATGGCGCTGGCCACCTGCGCGCGCACGGCGACCATGGGCAGGTCCACGGGCGACATCAGGCAGAGGGACTCAATGCGGCGCAGCGTGTCCGTGGGCGTGTTCGCGTGCGTCGTCGCCAGCGAGCCGCCGTGGCCGGTGTTCATGGCCTGCATCAGGTAGAAGGCCTCGCCGCCGCGCACCTCGCCGACCACGATGCGGTCCGGGCGCAGACGCAGCGCGGAGTGCAGCAGGTCTCCCATGTCCACGCCGCCCTTGCCGAACTTGTCGGGGGGGCGGGATTCGAAGGCCACGATGTGGGACTGGTTGAGCTGGAGCTCGGCGGAGTCCTCGATGGTGAGGATGCGCTCCTCGTCGGGGATGAGCGACGAGACGATGTTGAGCAGCGTCGTCTTGCCGGAGCCGGTGCCGCCGGCCACCAGCATGTTGAGCTTGGTGGCGATGCCCGCCTCGATGAGGCGCGCCATGGGCTTGGTGAGCGACTTGAACTTCAAGAGCGAGTCGATGCTCAGCTTGTCCTTGAAGAACTTGCGGATGGAGATGGTGGTGCCGTTGCGCGCGATGGGCGGAATCACCACGTGGATGCGGCTGCCGTCGGGCAGGCGCGCGTCCAGGCGGGGGCGCTCGTCGCTGAGCGGGCGGCCCACGAACTGCGCCATGTTGCGCGCGGCACCAATCAGGCCTTCCTCGGAGAAGGCGGCATCCGTCTTGGTGAGGCGGCCCTTGCGTTCGATCCACACGTCGGTGGGGCCGTTGATCATGATTTCCGACACCGACTCGTCGTCCAGGTAGGGCAGGACGGGCTTGAGGAAGGCGCGGAGCGACTCGGTGTACATCGTCATGGCGCCGGCAAGGCTAGCGCGCCCCGGCGCCGGCCCCAAGCGCCCGACCTGACTGCCTGCTCGCTTTCCGGTTCGGCGGCCCGGCATCATGGGGGCCCCCTGGCGTGCGCCCACCGCCTGTTTCGAAAGGAAGAGGTGCCGGCGCATGCACGGTTCCTGGTGGTGGTGTGCCTGGCTGTGCTGGCTCGGGGGATGTGCATCGTCCGCCGCGCTCGATCCGGACCTCGTGCGGCCTGCCGCCGGAGCCGCCTTCCTGGAGGAACTGCCGGGTCCGCTGTTGGGTCCGTTCGATTCGCCCTCGGATGCACTCCTGGCCGCCTGCGGGAAGATCCTGTCGAAGCCCCACGCGAGCTCAGGCCGCGCGGACCATCCGGGCTTCGATGCCCGCTGGCGGGTCTCCAGCGAATACTGTGCCTGGCTGTACTACACGCCGGATGATCACTACGTTGTCAGCCGCCTCACGGACCAGTCGAGGGTCGATCCCGCGCAGCGAAGCAAGAGCTGCCTGCTGCCGTCCCGGGTCGTCGACGCGCGGTATCCTCCGGAAGCCCTTCGCTACATCTACGCCCTCCACAACCACCCCTATGGAAGCGCGCTGTCCTCCAATGACCTGCGCTTCATCGTCTCCGAGGGCCGGGTGCATGGCTTCGAGAGCGAGACGAAGACCGGACGCGTGCGGCTCTCCATCGTCGCGTTCTTCTCGAACGCTGTGGAGCCATCATCGTGTGACGGCTTCCACCAGTTCATCCCCCTCACCGGCCAGGTGTTGAAGTGGACGCGCGCTGCGTCGGGGTGGAGGTGCGAGCAGACAGGCCGTGTCACGTGGCACGATGTGGAGGCCTTGGACTTCACGATCGAGAAACTTCACGGCCCTTGTCTGCGAGGGACAGGACCATGAGGCGCCTGCTGCTCGTGGGGGCACTGCTGCTCGCCGGGTGCCCGCGGCGCCAGGGGACTTCGTCCGCGTCATCGCCCGAGGACCTGTCCATCGTCTTCCCGGACTTCTCCACGCGGCAGGCACTGTCCGTCGGCGCGCCGGGAACGACGTATGCGCTGGACGGGGCCCTGCTTCGCGCCGTGTTCGTGGCGGCCGATGCGTTCCTTCCCCGGGAGCAGGAGGACCGGTCGTGCTGGAGTCGGCGGGAGGCCTGGCGCTTC
Source organism: Corallococcus sp. CA053C (assembly GCF_003611675.1). Taxonomy (GTDB): domain Bacteria; phylum Myxococcota; class Myxococcia; order Myxococcales; family Myxococcaceae; genus Corallococcus. Next base: position 2,948 of record NZ_RAWA01000514.1, on the reverse strand, counting down.
CGGATCCTCCGCGAGGGAGACATCGCCTTCGTCCGCATGGACGCGGATCCCCGCGCCTGTGCACCGGGCGTGCTCCTGTTGGATGGAGGGGCCACCTACGCCGTCAGGCTCTCCGATGGGCGCATCCTGCGCCGGCTCCACGATGGAGAACCCGTCGGCACGCCCCTCCCTGGCAGCCCCGATGCAGGGGCTATCGATGGGCCCTCGGACCCGTCCATCCCCGTGGGCGATACCACCTGGGGCGAAGCACATCCCGCGTTCCCCTCCCAGTGGCGGGACGCCGGGACGCCCGCGCCCTGAGCGGCCCGCCCCCACCGCAACGTTCGCCGCTCAGCGCCCTGTTGCAATCACGGCCGCTTCCAGGTCGGAGGCGCGGGTTAGTAGGGTGCGGCTTCACGGAGGGATGCAACGATGCTGGCGGACGGGTTGCCCGAAGACTGGAAGAAGGTGCTGCATGACGCCATCCACGCGCCGTCGTTCAAGGAACTGGAGCGCTTCGTCCGCGAGGAGCGTAGGGAACACACCGTGTTCCCCTCGGAGGCCGACATGTTCTCCGCCTTCCGCCTCACGCCCTATGACGACGTGCGCGTGCTGCTCCTGGGCCAGGACCCGTACCACGGCCCCAAGCAGGCCCACGGTCTGGCCTTCTCCGTCCAGCCCGGCGTGCCGCCTCCGCCCTCGCTCGTGAACATGTTCAAGGAGCTCCAGAGCGACCTGGGCGCGCCCAGGCCGCGCGACGGGTCCCTCATCCCGTGGGCGAAGCAGGGCGTGCTCCTGCTCAACACCGTGCTCACCGTGCGCCAGGCCCAGCCCAACAGCCACGCGAAGCACGGCTGGGAGCACTTCACCGACGCCGTCATCCGCGCCGTGAGCGACAAGACCGACCCCGTCGTGTTCCTCCTCTGGGGCAAGCCCGCCCAGAAGAAGAAGGCGCTCATCGACACGAAGCGCCACGTCGTCATGGAAGGCGTGCACCCCTCGCCGCTGTCCGCCAGCAAGGGGTTCTTCGGCAGCAAGCCCTTCAGCACCACGAACGCCGCGCTCGAGGCCCGGGGACAACGCCCCATCGACTGGACCCTGCCCGCGTAGGCTTGCCGACGGGCCCGGGGCAGAACCACATGGACGTGCTGCCCGTCCTGATCATGGGAAGCCTGTGGCTTTGGGTGCTCCACCGCATCGAACAGGACGCGTCCTACCGGGGATGATGCGACTAGGATGCGGCGCATCATGACCGCCGCCTTCCTCGCCGCCACCCTCGTTGAACCGCTCGCTCCGGGGCACTACCGCTCGCGCTACGAGGCCGCCTGGTATCAGGGCCGCGGGGCCTATGGCGGCGTGGTGGCGGGGCAGGTGATGCGCGCGCTGGAGCACCACCTGGGTGACGCCCGGCGGCCGGTGCGCTCGCTCACGGTGCACTTCTGCTCGCCCGCGGCGGAGGGCGTGGCGGACGTGCACACCCGCATCGAGCGCGCCGGCAAGCTCGTCACCCACGCCACCGCTCGCGTGGAGAGCGCGGGCGTCGTCGTGGCCGTCGCCACCGCGACGTTCGGTGCCGCGCGCGGCGGGGCTCCCGGCTACCTGGACTTCGTCATGCCGGAGGTGCCCGCCCCGGAGACGCTCACGCCCGTGGACGCGGACGCGCCCATGCCGGACTTCTGCCGCTTCTTCGAGTACCGCTACTGCGTGGGTTCGCCGCCGTACTCGGGCGCGGCGGTGGCGGAGGTGGGGGGCTGGCTGCGGCCTCGCGACGCCACGGTGCTGGACGCGGCCCTGTGCGTGGGCTTGATGGACGCGTATCCGCCGTCGGTGCTGTCGCGGATGGACGGCTTCCGCGCCGCCGCCACGGTGGACTTCACCGTGCAGTTCTTCCAGACGTTCCCGCTCGCGGGCAGCGCGCTGGACATGCACTACCTGCGCACCGGCCGCTCGCGCCAGGCCGCCGAGGGCTACACCGAGGAGTCCCAGCTGCTCTGGACCCGGGACGGCACGCTGCTCGCGCAGTGCCGGCAGCTCATCGCCGTGCTCGGTTGAAGCCGCTTCAGCCCGTCAACTCCGCCACCACCGCGTGGTGGTCGGAGACGGCCTCCGGCAGCCGCGCGTACCGCGTGAAGCGCAGCGAGGCGGAGGCGAGGATCAGGTCCAGCCGCTGATGCGCCCGGGGCTGGGGCCAGGTGGGCTCGGCTCCGGGCGGCGTGTGGAGTCCCAGCGCTGCGCACAGGCGCGCCACGGGGCCGTCGTGGACCGTGTCCTCCGCGTTGAAGTCGCCCAGCAGCACGCGGGGCCGCTCGGGTCGCTGGCGCAGGGCGTGGATGATCAGGTCCGCCTGCCGCTGTCGCACGGGCGCGGAGAACGGATCCAGGTGCAGCGAGACAACGTCGGTCCCGCTCGCGAGCGTGGCGACGACGTAACCCTTGTCCACGCGCCGGTCGCGGCCGAAGTGCGCGGAGTCGCGCGCCTCCAGCGGATGGTGGGACAGCAGCGCGGTGCCCTGCGCGAACAGTCGGCGCACCGCGGAATGCACGCCGTGGTGCACGTGCGGATAACCCGCCCGCGCGGCGATGCGGTCCACCTGATCCACCTGCCCGCTGAAGAGGCTGGCGCGGTCCACCTCCTGCAACCCCACCACGTCCGCGGCCTCGCGCTGAAGCAGCGCCGCCACCGCGTCCAGCGTGCCCAGCAGCGCCGAGCGCCGTCGCAGGAAGGGCAGCGGCACCGCGAAGGGTGCGCCGTGGGCCACGTTCAGGGTGAGGACCTTGAGTCGCACCGCGCACCAGGGAATCGCACCGCATCAGGAAATCGCACTGCTCCAGGGGGAACACGGAGCCGCGTGCGCGGGCAAGTCCGGAAGTGTGGAGCAGGCCGCCCGGGCCCTGGACAATCGTTGGAGGCAAGGGTTGTCAAACCCTGCGCCCGCTGGGGAGACAGGCGGGGTGCTGTCTCTTATACAC
>NZ_RAWA01000513.1 GCF_003611675.1 Corallococcus sp. CA053C | reverse complement strand
TCGTTGTGGGGCACCGCGCCATAGAGGGCCTGGACGCTGAGCATCTCCAGTTGCATGGCGTCGTGCAGGCCACTGGCGCACGCGCGGCAGAGGGCCAGGTGGAGCCGGAAGCGCTCCTCGTCACCCGACTCCAGCTCGCCATCCACGAACCGGTAGAGCTTCTTGCACCAGAGATCCATCGCGTTTCGCAGCCCGTGGTCGAGCTTCCGCCTCCCGTCCCTGTCGAACGCGAACGGGATGAATCCTTGGCCGTCTTCCTCCAGGGAAGAACGGGCCCTGCCCGCCCGCCTGCCTGGCGAAGGGAGCCGGACAGGCGGGGTTGCCGTCAGGTGCAGGTCAGCGGCGTGGACGGGGGCGCAACACGGCCCCGCCGGAGCGGCCGGCGCGCGGGCAGGACCAGCGGGGCAAGCGGACGGCCTCCACCGCTTCGCCCTCCGCGAACCAGGGGCAGCAGGACGCGCAGCCCGGGCAGCGGCGGCGGTAGCGGCGCGCGCCCTGGTGCCAGGCCCGCCCCTCCAGGTGTTCGGGAGGGGGAGCGGGCTGGGCGGCCAGGGCGGCCTCACCGGGCCAGTTCTCCGGCACGTCCTCGTGCCACGACCCTGGCAGTCGCTCGCGCGCCTGTCGGGCGGACACCCAGCGCGCGCTCTCCTCCGCGTCCTCCAGCGCGAGCCGCGCGAGCATCTCCAGTTGCAGCAGGTCATGGAAGCGCGTGGCGCACGCCTCACAGCCGGCCAGGTGACCGCGGATCCGGCGCTGGTCCTCTTCGGGCAGCTCCCCGTCCAGGAAGGGCCGCAGGTCCTCACACGCGGGGCTCATCGTTCCCTCTCCTGGCGGCGGCGTTCCGCGGTGTCGTGGAGCATGACCTTCAGGCGGCGGCGGGCATGGAAGAGCCACGTGCCCACCGTTCCCGCGCTGGGGGTGTTCATCCGACGGGCGATCTCCGCATGGCGCAGGCCGCGCGCATGCAGCTCGAACGCCTGACGCAGCTTCTCGTTGAGCCGGGCCACCGCCTGGCGCAACTCGTCCTCCGTGACGCACTCCCACTGCTCGGGCTCCGGCGAGTCCTCCGGATCCTCGAAGAGCATGTGCACGTTGTGCAGGTCCACCCTCCGGTCCGTCTCCGCGCCCTGGCGCCGGCACTGGTCCAGGAAGCGGTTGTGCAGCACGCGCACCAGCCACGCGCGGCGCGCCGGCTCCGGCCATCGTTTGAGCCGCTCCCATTGCAACAAAGCCCGGAGCAGCACGTCCTGCACCAGGTCGTCGCAATCACTGGCACCGCGGCCACAGACGTTGCGCGCGATGGCGACCAGCACCGGCTGATGGCGGATCGCGAACGCGGCGAATTCCCCTCCCGAGCCTTCCCGGACAGGGGGCTCCTCCCTCCCTGGCACCATGCGACCGCCTCCCTTCCCTCAGAGAACGCCGAGGGTCGGATTCTTTTTCTTCTCACCGATGCGACGGGAGCCAGGACGCTTCGTTTGGCCGGACGTCTGGCAGTGCGGTTGGAACACTTCAACCAGACGCCAATTCATTGCATCGAATAGACAGACATTCGGGAGTTCCCGGTTCAATGTCTCTCCATGGGTGTGGGGGGCCTCCGGGTGTTTCAGGCCCCGGCCGGGGCCTGAACGCCTGCCAGCATGCACCAGGGGATTGCGGGGCCCGGATGTTTTTCGCGCCCGTCCCGCCGCGCCGGGATTCCGGGGACCAGGATTCCCCGTTCCCGGAAGCGTCCCACGCTGAAACTCCCCTTGCGTGCCTGGGGAGTCCTTTGGTCCTCTTGGGCACCGCCGTATGCCCATGGAAACCGCCGCCGACAGCCGAGAGTACCGCGTGGTCTTCTTCTGCCCCGCGTCGAACGCCCGGCTCGAGCGACTGGAGGTCCCCGTGCGCCGCCTGCTGTCGCGCATCCAGGCGCCTCCGGCGGAGCTGGCCCCGCTGACGGAGGCCGGGGCGCTGACGGAGGCCGGGTGGCAGGTGTACCTGGTGCGCTCGCTCACGGAGCGGTCCGCGGCGCAGGCCATGGCCGCCTACATCAGCGAGGCCACGTGCGCGCTGGCCGCGGAGGTGGACGCGGAGGTGCTGGGCCTCTACGTGGACGTGTCGGGGGACTCGGCGCGCATCTGTCGCTGTGGCCCGGAGGACGGGCCGGAGACATTCGCCGGACGCCGGCAGGCCGCCCTGCACCGCACCTCCGAGTGGCTGGAGGTCGCACCCGCGAGCCTGTCCGCCCTGTTCCAGTTGGATCCGCCGGACGCGGAGTACGAACCGGACGCGGATGACCGCTTCGTCGAGGAGAAGCTGCGGGAGGCGCGGGCTTTGATGGAGCGCTACCGCACGGCGAAATGAGGTCGCGCACCCCGGACGACCTCGTGGGTCGCTGTGAGCGGTGCTACCTGCCCACCGCGTGGTGCCTGTGCGCCCAGGTGCCCGTCGTGCCCACGCGCACGGAGCTGCTCATCATCCGGCACAACAAGGAGGCGCAGAAGAGCACCAACACCGCGCGCATCGCGGCGCTGGCCCTGCCCCGCTGCCGCATCGTGTCCTACGGCGCACCCGGTCAGCCCTTCGATGCGTCGGTGCTGGAGGACGGGTTGGACACGTGGCTGCTGTTCCCCGACGCGCCGGAAGCGGAGGGCCCGCTGCCCCAGCGGCTCGTCGTCATTGACGGGAGCTGGGCGCAGGCGCGGCGCATGGTGCAGCGCGTCCCCGGCCTGCGGCGGCTGCCGGGCCTGAGACTGCCGCCCCCCGCGCCGGACACCCGCCGCCTGCGCCGCCCGCCGCACCCGGACGGGATGTCCACGCTGGAGGCCATGGCCGGCGCGCTCGCGAGGCTGGAGGGCGAAGCGGTGGCGGAGCCGCTGCTCGCGCTGCACGAGGTGATGATCCAGCGAGTGCTGGGCAGCCGCGGACGGCTGGGCTGGGTGGACTACCTCTGAAGGCGCAAGGGCGCGTGCGGCCTACTGCACGACCTTGCGCATCTCCGCCGCGAAGGGCACGGGCTCCAGGAAGCCCGTCACGCGCGGCTTCGTCAGCACCGTGCCGTCCGGGTTCACGAAGGCCACGGTGGGCAGCCCCTCCACGCCCAGCTTCTCCATCAGCGCGTCCAGCGCGTCCTCGCTGTTCGTCGCGTCGATCTTGACGGTGAGGAAGCGCCCGGACTCCGCCTGGGTGATGACCTCCTGGGACGGGTACGTTTCCCGGTCCAGCTCCTTGCAGGCCGCGCACCAGTCCGCGAAGAAGTCGATGAGCACCGGGCGCCCTTCGGCCTTCGCGCTCGCGAGCACCTGGTCGAACTGCCGCGCGTCGAACGTGGCCGTCTTCGGCGGCATCACGTGGTGCCACTGCCAGGCCGGCGAGCGCGCGGGCTCCGCGAGTCCCAGGCGCACCCACAGCGCGCCCGTGGGCTTCGCGTCCAGCGCGCCGCCGCGCACCACCAGCGCGCCCACCACCAGCACCACGCCCAGCGCCTTGAAGCCGAAGTCGCGCGCGCCTTCCTTGAACGAGCGGTGCACCGCGCCCGCGAGCACGCCCAGGGCCGTCAGCACCGCGGCGATGAGCGCGCCGGGCACCTGCCCCACTTCATTGCCCAGCACCTTCACCGTGTCGCGCGCCCAGGGGAAGGCGTCCTTCAGGTACGAGAACGCGAGCGCCACCAGCATGATGCCCAGCACGCTCTTCACCCACTCCATCCACACGCCGCCGCGCGGCAGCCGCACCGTGAAGACGCCGATGAGGAAGAACGGCACGCCAATGCCCAGCGCGTAGATGAACAGCAGCGTCGCGCCCAGCGTCACGTTGGCGGACTTCGCCACGAACGCCAGCAGGCCCGTGAGCACCGGCCCGGTGCACGGCGCCGCGAGGAACCCGGACACGCTGCCCATGAGGAACGCGCCCGCGAAGCCCGCGCCGCCCACGTGGGTCAGCTTCGTCTGCAGCGACGACGGCAGCGCCAGCTCGAACGCGCCGAACATGGACGACGCCAGCAGCAGCAGGAACAGCGCCAGCACCGTCACCACCACGGGGCTGCCCAGCATGGAGCCGAAGGCCTGCCCCGTCTTCGCCGCCAGGATGCCCAGCGCGCTGAACACCACGCCCATGCCCACGATGTACGCCGACGTCAGCGCCAGCGAGCGGCCGCGCCCCTCCGCCTTGCGCGCGCCGAACACCGACACGGTGATGGGGATGAGCGGGTACACGCACGGCGTCAGCGCGGTGAGCAGGCCGCCCGCGAACACCACGCCGGCGCCCCAGAGCAGGCTGCCGGACTCCAGGAACTTGGACGCGTCCAGCCCGGCGCTCGGGCCCGTGGGCAGCACCCAGGGCACCACGGCCACCGCCAGGCCCGCCACCACCGCGACCGCCGCCGCCGTCAGCTTCAATCCATTCATGCGTGCCTGGCTCCCGCGCGAGGGCCCCTTCTATATGCGGCAGCCGGCGGTGCGGCTACTCCACCGGCATCACCTGGGGGTTGCCGGGTACCTTCAGCCCCGCGGAGCGCGCCAGCCCCATGACGCCCTCCACCGCGGCGGCGATGTAGCCAAAGGGGTTCGCGCCATCCACCGCCGTCACGTGCACCTCGCCCATCTTCTGCTGGAAGGCCGCCGCCACCTGGGGGAGCTGCCGAGCCAGGGTCAGCTGGATGACCTCCGGGCTCACCGTGTTCTCAATCTCACGCAGCTCCCGCGCCCGCTCCATCTCCAGCGCCTGCTGCGACCGGGTGCGGCGCAGCTCCAGCTCCGTGATGCTGGCCTCGGCCTCCGCGACGGACTGCTTCGCCAGCAGCACCTGGAGCCGGGCGGCCAGCTGCTCGGCCTCCTGCCGGGCCTCCGCGAGCTGCAACTCATGCCGTGCGGCCTCCGCCTGTTGCTGCCGGCGCAGGCGCTCCAGCTCCACCTGCGCCTTCGCGGACTCCGCCTGGTGCTCCAGCCGCAGGCGCTCCAGCTCGCCCTGAGCGCGGTTGAGCGCGAACTGGCGCTCCGCGGCGAGCTGCGCCTCCGCGAGCCGGCCCTTCGCGGCGAGCGCCTCCAGGCGGGCCTTCTCCTCGGAGGACTGCGTCTGGATGCGCACCTCCTCCTGCGCGGCCAGCTTCGCGAGCGCCACCTCGCGCTCCACCTCCGTCTTCTCCTGCTGGGCCTGCCGCTCCTGCGCGAGCTTGGTGCCCGCGAGGCGCGCCTCCACCGCCAGTTGCTCCAGCCGCGCTTGCTCCTCGGTGGCCTGCGAGCGCTGGCGCACCTCCTCCCGCGCCGCGAGCTTCTGGAGGTTGAGCACGCGCTCGCCCTCCGTCTCCTCGCGCCGTACGAAGCGCTCCTTCGCGAGCTCCGCCTCGCGCGCCTGCCGCTCCTGTTCGCGGCGGAAGCGGGCCTGCATGTGCTCGAAGACGGACGCGGACAGCACGCGCACGTCCTGGATCTCAATCGTGTCCAGGAGCACGCCCCAGCCCTTGTCCGTGCGGTCCTCCAGCCGGCCCTGACCGGCCAGCACCGGCGCGATTTCGCGCATCAGCTCCTCGGCGATGCCCTCCTTGCGCCGCGCGAGGCACTCCTCCACGGAGAGGTTGGCCACGAGCCTGCGCGCCGCGCCCACGAACATCTCCCGCAGCAGCTCCGCCAGCTTCTCCTGCGCCCGCTCCGGGTAGCTGAAGTTGAGCATCCGGAAGGCCACCAGCGGATCCGCGATGCGGTACACCGCGAGCCCCGTCACCGCCACGCCCACCTTCTCGCTCGTCACCTGATCCGCGGTGAACTGCAGCCGCTGGATGCTGGTGGGCACGATGGCCACCGAGTCCCCGGGCAGCTTGAAGCAGCTCGCCCCCTGGCCACTCACCTCGCGCAAGCGCCCCCGGCGCATGTGGATGAGGAACTCGCTGGGCCGCGCGGTGATGAGCCCCCAGCTCTTCACCTTGTCCGGATCTGACTCTTATACACATCT
>NZ_RAWA01000512.1 GCF_003611675.1 Corallococcus sp. CA053C | reverse complement strand
CTCCCGTCCCGCCCCGATGCCGGGCAATCCGGCTGAACGACCCAGGCGGCCCCGGAACCAGCGGGAGTCCGGTACAAGGGCCGGCATGAAGGCCCCTCGCATCGTCATCGTCGGCGGTGGACCCGCCGGAATGGTCCTCGCCTACCAGCTCGTCTCGAACGGCGTTCCGGTCCGCGTCCTGGAGCGCCACCCCGACTTCGGGCGCGAGTTCCGCGGCGAGCTCCTCCAGGCGTCGGTCGTCGAAGCGCTCCATCAGGCGGGCCTCTTCTCCCTGCTGCTGGAACGTGGGCTGGCATTGCCAGACATCGAGCGCCGCATGTTCGTGGGCAAGCACCGCAGGGTCCGCGTGCCCGGTCCCCAGGAGCGCGGGGCCGTGGTGTCTCAGCCTGGAATGCTCGCGCTGCTCCATGAGCTGTGCTCGCGCCATCCCCACTACCAGTTGGACTTCGGCACCACCGTGCTCGACGCCGTCCAGGAAGACGGGCGCGTCGTCGCGATGAAGACCCGTCACGATGGCGTGGAGGGCCGCGTCGACGGAGACCTCTTCATCGTCTGCAACGGGCGCAACAGCCACCTGCGCCGGTCCTGCGGCCTGGAGACCGAGTCGTTCGAGACGACGGCCGACGCGCTCTGGCTGCGCTTCGACCTCTCCGACGCGCCGGAGGCCCTGCCTGAATCGCTCCAGGTCCACATGTTCGGCAAGGGGCTCGTCGTCGTGTTCCAGCCCTCCACGGGCCACCGGCTGCACCTCGCCTACAGCGAGCCGGGCGACCTCAACCGGCTGCGCAAGGACCTGCCGGAGCTGCGGCGCCGGCTGCTGCCCACGCTGCCGGAGACGCTGCGGCCCCACGTGGAGCGCAAGCTCGACGAGCACACGGAATGGCAGGTGCTGAAGATCATCGTCGACCGCGTGCGCCGCTGGCATGCGCCGGGCGTCCTCTTCCTCGGAGACGCGGCGCACACCATGTCGCCCTCCGGTGGACAGGGCTTGAACCTGGCCCTCCGGGACACCTTCGTGGCCGCCAACCACCTGCTGGATGCACTCCAGGCAGAGCGCCCGCTGGACGCGGCGGTCTTCGAGCGGATCCAGGCGGAGCGCCAGCCCGAGGTCGACCGCGTCCAGGCAGGACAGACACGCGCGGGGCAGATGGTGCTCAAGCCGCTGGGCGTGCTGCACCTCATGTTCACCGTGCTGGGCGTGGTGATGATGTTCGCGGGCAGGAGGCTGCAGGGTGCGGGGGGCGTACCCGCCGTGGCGCCGCGCTACCTCTCCGCGAAAACGACTCCCGCGAAGTAACGGGAGGGAGCCGCCGGAGCCAGGTCCGACGGCCCTCCCCCTTCCGGCGACTACGGGGTGCAGGTGATGGAGTCGAGCATCGTCACGTTGGAGTTGCCCGTGATGCTCCAGTTCCCAATCCCATTCGTGCCGTTGATGAAGGAGTACGCGACCGAGCGCACGCTGGGGACGTAGGTGCTCGCGCCACTGTGGCCCAGGTCCTGGCAGAAGCGACGGGCCGTGTCCGCCGCGCTGCTGAAGCCGGAGACGGGATGGAGCGTGCCCACCTGATAGCCGTTCACCTTCGGGTTCGGATAGGTGAGGTCCGGCGTCGAGTTGAAGCAGGTGATGGACTCCAGCATCGTCACGTTCGCGTTGCCCGTGGTGTTCCAGTTGCCCACGCCGTTCGCGCCGACGATGTACGTGTACGCGGAGCCGCGGATGCTGGTGGTGAAGCTCCGCGCGCCCGCATGGCCCTGGTCCTGGCAGAAGCGGCGGGCCGTGTCCGCCGCGGTGCTGAAGTTGCTGGCGGGGTCATTGGGCTGGAGGGTGCCCACCTGATAGCCATTCACCTTCGGGACCGCATAGGTGACATCCGAGGTCGACGTGACACAGGTGACGGACTCGATCATCGTCACGTTCGAATTGCCCGTGGTGTTCCAGTTGCCAATGCCTCCCGATCCGACAATGTATGTGTACGCGGAGCCGCGGATGCTGGTGGTCTGGCTTTGCGCCCCGGTGTGGCCGAGGTCCTGGCAGAAGCGACGGGCGGTGTCCGGCGCGCTGCTGGTCCCCGCGTTGGGGTACACGGTGCCAATTTGATAGCCATTGACCTTCGGCGTCGCGTAGGTCGTGAAGGTGTCCGCGCTGGCGGGCAGCGCGAAGCCCACCACGAGAAGCAGGGACACGATGAGGGAGGGAAGACGGTTGACGTGAGACATCATTGTTTCCTCGACTTGAAGCGTCACAACGGGGGGACAAGGACTGGCAGCATACCCGGCGTTCCCCGGAAGTGATGCGCGCTGCTCCAGGACGGAGAAGCTGGCCCTATGTCATCCGCACGGGTACCCTGAGAGCGCGGCGCAAGCCGTCAACCCAGGAGAAACACATGCGAGCGGCAATCATTGCAGGGCTGATGGCAGTCGGGCTGCTGGCAGGGTGTGGCGGCATGCCCGAAGCAGAGTCCGTGGAGTCCGCGGAGCCGGGCACTCGCACCGACTCGCTGTATCACACGTTTATTTGTTGCGACAGCACGGAGTGCACCGGCACCGCCGCCATCTGCAACCAGTACTGCCAGCAAGAGGAGCGCGGCGGCATCTGCTCCTGAGCCTGGAGCGATGTCAGGCCACGGCCTGGAGGCCGGCGTCGCGCGGCACCTTCGCGGCGGCGGCGAGCACCACCTCCGGGCCGGCGCCGTCCTCGTGGGCGTTCTCGCTCAGGTGACGGCGCCACGCGCGCGCGCCTGGCAGGCCCTGGAAGAGGCCCAGCATGTGCCGGGTGATGGCGCCCAGCGGCGCGCCCTGGCTCCGCTGCGCTTCGATGTACGGCAGCATCGCGTCCACCACCTCGTGCCGCGTGGGGGGCGCCTCGGTGCCGCCGAAGAAGCGCCGGTCCGCGTCCGCCAGCAGGTAGGGCGTTTCGTAGGGCGCGCGGCCCATCATCACGCCGTCCACGTGGGCCAGGTGCCCGGCCGCCGCGTCCAGCGTCTTCACGCCGCCGTTGAGGCTGATGTCCAGGTGGGGGAACTCCGCCTTCAGCCGGTACACCAGGTCGTAGCGCAGCGGCGGCACGTCCCGGTTCTCCTTGGGGCTCAGGCCCTTCAGCCACGCCTTGCGCGCATGGACGATGAAGCGCGTGCAGCCCGCCGCGGAGACGCGCCGCACGAAGTCCTCCAGCGTGGGCCACTCCTCCATGTCGTCGATGGCGATGCGCGACTTCACCGTCACCGGGATGCGCACCGCCTCCCGCATGGCGGCCACGCCCCGGGCCACCACATCCGGCTCCGCCATCAGGCACGCGCCGAAGCGGCCGGACTGCACGCGATCACTCGGGCAGCCCACGTTGAGGTTGATCTCGTCGTAGCCCCACTCCTCGCCAATCCGCGCGGAGGCCGCGAGCTCCTCCGGCTCCGAGCCCCCCAACTGGAGGGCCACCGGGTGTTCGGCGGGCGAGAAGCCCAGCAGGCGGTCGCGCTTGCCGTGCAGCACCGCGCCCGTGGTCACCATCTCCGTGTAGAGCAGGGTGTGGCGCGAAAGCTGGCGGAAGAAGAACCGGCAGTGCCGGTCCGTCCAGTCCATCATCGGCGCGACACACAGCGGCATGGGATAGGCCAGGGCAGTCATCCCCCCTTCCCTATCCGGAATCCCGTCGTCCGCCCAGGGCCTCTCCATCGCCTCCCGGGGCCCCTCCGGAGGCAGGCGACCCGGCGGGCCGGCCGGGTCGCGCAGGGAGCCCCCGGGGGCCGGGGCTCAAGCGGCCAGGCCGAGCACCACGCCCTGCTCCGCGAGCCACCCCTCCACCAGCCGCTGCCCGGCCTCCGTCAGCGTGAAGCCCAGCCCGGCCCACTGCTGGCCGTTGAGCATCACCACCTGTCCCAGCGCCTGCGCGAACGCGGGCTCCGGCAGCATCCGCTTGAGCAGCGCGCCCGCGTAGTGGTGGAGGAAGAGGTCGAAGTTCTTCGCGAAGTCCGGGTGCCCGGGGATGGAGTCGCTGCGCGTGTCCGCCGCGACGTCGTACCCCTGGATGAGGCCGCGAAACCCCAGCACCTCCATCAGGAAGGCCTGCATCCGGGCCTGCCCCCGCACCCGACCGGGCAGCCAGCGCTCCGGCCCCGTCGGTGTCTGGAAGGTCCACAGCCCGCGTTGACGCGAGGCGGCGAAGGGCAGCGCGTCCGCTCCCGCGAGCGCGGGCCGCTCCACCCGCGTGGGCCGCCGGGACACCTTCGAGGGCGCCGCGTCCGGACGCGAGGGGAAATACACGATGACCGCTGGGGTCGAGCGGACGCAGTTCATGGGGGAGCACTCCAGGGGGAACACCAACACCGGAATTATCCGGTATGGGTGCCCAGAAGTTGCTGCCCAGGAGACAGAACCGTCCCGTCCCGAGCGGCGCACCGCTCCGGCCCGGGGACGGCCCCTCCACGGAACTTCCCAGGCCTAGGCGCAGAACTCCTGGCCCGCGTCGTTGTGGTAGACGCGCTGGCCGTTCGGGCAACAGTAGACGGCACGCGTGGACGTCGGCGTCTGGATGCAGGCGGACGAGCCGGACACGGAGTAGCCGCGGCAGTCCAGGCCCGAGCCACAGACGGGCAGCGCCTCCTGCGTCACGCCACGCTCGTCAGGCGTCGCCGGGGTGGCCTCCTCGGCCTCCATCCCACCGCCACAACCGACCGCCAACGCCATCCCAGCCGCCACCACCAGGCTCTTGAACAGGTTCTTCATGGGGGTTGTCTCCGACATCCGCCCCGCCGGAATGACGGGGCGAGGACGGTTGTGACATTCCCAGGAAAGACCGCCAAGTCACTAAAACGTGAATATCCAGTTAATAACGAAATACGCGTTTTCCCTTAAATCAACGCGAAGCGTCAGGGGGCGCCAGGGCCGGGGCCGGCGAGCGCCTCCACGGCCTCCGGGAGCGTGCCCCGCTCCAGCGCGCTCTGGAGGGTGATCATCTGGGTGGTCACCACCGCGCGGGACACCTTGGCGCCGGCGCCGTCGCGCACCAGCAGCTCCAACGTGGCCTGCGCCAGCAGCAGGGGCAGCGTGGTGAAGGCGAGCACGTCCCGGGAGGCACCCGCGCTGTAGAGGGCCCGCACGTAGCGCGCGGCCGCGACCAGGTCCTCGCCCGCGAGCCGCTCCACGTCCTGGAGCTGGACACCGGGAGGCAAGAGCGAGCGCCCTTCCTTCTGATCCTGCCGGGCGTCCTTGAGGATGTTGACCAGCTGCAGGCCTTCGCCGAACAGCGGGGCCAGGGCGCGCAGGTTCGGGGAGAAGGGCGTGAGGCGAGAGTCCAGGACGAACAGCTCCGTGAGCAGCTCCCCCACCAGTCCCGCCACGATGTAGCAATAGTCACGCAGGGACTGGAGTGAATCCAGGGTCACCTGGCCCTCGGTGGTGGCGCTCGCGAGCACCTCGCGCATGCCCTGCACCGTCTTGAGCACGAAGTGGCGCAGGATGGCGCCGGCCTCCGGGCGCAGCGCGTCCAGGCTCGCCAGCAGCGAGGGGGTGCGCGCGACGAGGTCCAGGTAGCCCGCGTCCTCGCTCGGACGGCGCTCCCGCCAGTCGCGGGAGAGCGCCTCGGCGTCGGCCTCCGGGTCTTCCTTGAGCAGGGCCTCGAAGCCGGCCAGCGCCTCGCGCCGGGCCTCACGCGGCCAGGACGCGGCGTCCTCCAGCGTGTCGGCGACGCGCAGGAGCAGGTAACCCAGGCCCACCTCACGGCGCAGGGGCTCCTCCAGCAGCGGGATGGCGAGCGCGAACGTGCGACTGGTGCGAGCGAGGAAGTCCGACAGCTCATCGTCCCGAAGCGGGAGGGCCGTCACAGGGGCAGCGTCACTCAAGCAAACCGTCCTTCGGGAAGCGGGCGTGCTCCGCCCGGGACAGTGACTGCCACAAGCCACCCACCGACACACGCGCGAACATCAAGCCTCCGGAGGCCCCCGCACCACGTGGGTCCAGGGCCGAACACCGCGCCACCCTACGGGCCCCGGGCCGGGACGAATATCCGTCACGACCCGGGAGGACACACTCAGGGTG
>NZ_RAWA01000511.1 GCF_003611675.1 Corallococcus sp. CA053C | reverse complement strand
GTACAGGCGGGGATCGTTGATGCCGCTCGGCCCGCCGCCGCCGCCCGGGAAGCCGCTGTCGCCGGACGGGCCCTGGCACTCCTTGCCCATGCAGGTGGAGTCCAGGCCCGTTGGATCGGACAGGTTCACCGGGTCGTTCATCGCGAACGCATAGGGGTGGGTGGTGGCCGCGGTGCGAGGCACGAAGAGTGGATCCCGGCTGAGGAACCGGCCGAGCACGGGGTCGTAGAGGCGCGCGCCCAGGCGTGACAGGCCGAAGGACTCCAGCACCTCGCCGCCATTCCACTGGGCGCTCGAGTAGAGCAGGGCACCCGGTCCCGCGGACCCGCTGGACTTCGCCTCGCCAAAGGGCTGGTAGTCGACGTCCTGGATGAACCGGCCCTGGTTGTCCGCCATGTACCGCGTGCCGCGCAGCTCGCCGAAGGAGAAGAGCCAGTCCTGCTTGTAGCCCCGCCGGCTGGCCACGATGCCGCCCGCGCCGGGGATGTGGCGCGTGATGACCGACGTGGCCTGGCCGGCGATCTTCTGCTCCTTCAGCTCGATGAGGCCGCCGAACTTCCACTCGTGCCGGGCGTCCTTGCCTCCGACCCGCAGGTCCAGCTCCTCCAGGGCGCCCAGCGCGCCGTAGCGGAACGAAGCCGTGCCGACCGGATCCGCGACGGTGCGCACGCTGCCCGAAGGGAAGTAGCTCAGGCTGCGTCCGCCATTCCGGGACGGCAGGCTCACCACGTTGCCCGCGCTGTCATGGGTCACCTGACACGAACCGGTGCCCGTCCCGCCACCGCCGTACGTGACGCGGCAGAGCTGGTCGTTGTCGACAGTGTCGTAGCTCATCGCGGTATCGGCGGTGCCCAGCAGGTCGTTCTGCGTGAGCACGTTGCCGAGCGCGTCGTAGGTGTACTGCCATTGGGCCAGGGTGGTGCTGCCGTTGGTGCGCAGCGACGACGTGAGCCTGCCGAGCGCGTCGTAGCCGACGTTCGTCTTCGGGCCCGTGGCGGCGCCGTCCACGATCTCGCGTCGCACCTGTTCGCGGCCCAGCGCGTCGTACCCGAGCATGTAGAGGGTTCGGGATCCGTAGCTGGAGGCGAGCGTCCCGTCGGTCATCAACCGACGGCCGACGTCGGCGTAGCCCGCCGCGAACTCGACCACACCTCCGTGCGTGGCCTTGCGCACGCGCCCGAACGGGTCGATGTCTCTCGCCATGTAGAGTTCCCGGCTGTCATTGGAGTCCTCGAACCTGACGAGGCGCAGCCGGCCGGCGGTGTCGTAGGAGTACGAGGCCACCTCCTTCTCGTAGCCGTTGTCGGGCAGCTGGAGCGTGAGCGAATCCAGCGAACCGTCTGCGTGCAGCCCGGACTTCTCGACGTAGTACTTGCCCGCGCTGTCGGTGAAGACATGCGCGTCCTCCCGGCCGAAGGAGTCATAGCTGTAGGAGACCTCGCCCAGGGGCGACTTGGTCCGCGCCAGCCGGCCCAGGACGTTGCCAGGCACGACGAGGTTGGTGGGGCTCGAGCCCACGTCGTAGAGGAAGTCGTAGACCGTGTCGGGTTCCGCCACGCCCTTGCTGCGCTCCTCCGTGTGCGTGACGCGGCCCAGGGCGTCATAGCGGTTGATCAGGTTGCGGTTGCCCGCGGGTGCTGCGACGGACTCGTACCAGCTCACCTCAAGCGGCTCGCCCCAGTTGCTGTACTTCATCGTCTTCACGGCGCTGGCCGGCTCCTGCCACTGGAGGCGCTGGCCGAACGAGTCGTAGGTCCACGACGACTGCACGGGGCCCGAGGGCAGGGCGGGATTCAGGAAGCGGGTCATCCCGGTGAGCTGGCCCAGCCGGTCATGCGTGAACGTGGCGTGCTCCAGCCGGACGGTGCCCTTCCACGTCGAGCGCGAGAGGATCCGCCCCGCGGCCGTCTGGGTGGCGGACTTGAGGACGCCCGCCTGGGGGGAGGCCGCGGTCAGGGCCGCCGCGTCGTTGACGCTCAAGGTCTCCTGATGATCCAGGAACGAGCGGAAGTAGCAGGTCACGATGCGCTCGGTGGCCAGGTCCGTCGAGGCGCTGTACGCCTGCGGGCCGTTGCCGCGGACGTCGCAGGACGGGGTGCCGTCCAGGTTGAAGAAGTAGGTCGTGCCGTAGGCGGTCGCCCCGTTCTGCGAGGCCGGATACGGGTCCGCTTCGAACAGCACCCGGCCCAGGGCATCGTAGGTCCGGGCTCCGGTGATCAGGAGCTCCTTCGCGTAGTCGGTGCCCAGCTCCACTTCAGTGCGGCGCGAGCGGCCCAGCTCATCCAGGTACACGGTGCCGGTGCGCCCCGGCGCGCTGTCCTCGGTGCCGGGCGCGACGGGGTCGGTGAAGGTCTTGCCGACGATGCGCCGGCCCAGCGGATCCGTGCCGGAGAAGCCGTCGTAGCGGGTCGTCGACATCACCCCCAGCGTCCCGTTGAAGGGGCGCACGGTGGAGCGCACCGGCCGTGCATGGCCATCCAGATCGGTTCCGTATTGGGTGTTGTTGGGATCGGTCACCGTCAGCGTCGCGAGGCTGACCGGGTCGCGCGTGAGGGAGGTGGTGAGCACAGGCGTGCCGGTGGCCTCCAACCGCTGCTCCACCAGCGCGAGCCCGAAGTCGTCGTAGGCGAGCTTCACCGTGCGGACGGCGCCGTCCTCGCGCACGCGGGTGACCGTGGAGGGGTTGCCGCCAGCGTCGTAGCTGACGGTGTACTCGTTCACCGTGTTCAGCAGCGCGCCCGTGCCGGTGTCGCGGCGGTCGCGGCTGTGCGAGGTGAGGTGGCCCAGGGAGACGCTGCCCGAAGCCAGGCCGTCGTACTGCCAGGACTCGGAGGTGTACGTCACATAGGGCGTCTTGTCGCAGGTCCACGAGCGCCGGCTCATGGGCGCGTGAAGCACCCGCTCATTCGTGCCCGTGGGCGTGGCGTACTTCGTCTCCACGCAGAGGTCGTCATCACTCCGGTAGACGTCATTGGCATACAGGACATTGAGCACCCGGCCCTGGTCGTCCACGTCGAGCACCTCCGAGCGGGTGACCACGTTGTTGAGGGACGGCGGCGCCGCGCTCCCGCGCCAGGCGTTGGTGGCGCGCGCGTACATGAAGCCGTGCGCCGTGCAGGGGTTGTAGGTGTTGCCCACGGCGTTCCACGAGCCGAGGAAGTCGAGCGGATAGGCCAGCTCGAAGCAGTCCAGGCCGGTGTTGGTGCCACCGCTCTGCGGGGTCTCTTCGTAGACCTTCGTGGCCCAGTCGTAGTGCGTGCTCCCGAGCCGGCGGGCATAGGTGGTCAGGTCGGTGGCGAGCAACGTCCAGGGATCGAGGCTGCCGCTGGTAAGGACCGTGACGTCGCGCACCTTGCCCGCCTGGAGGTAGCGGCCGAAGCGCTCGGCCTTGGAGGCCGCGGTGAACGCGGGCAGCGGGTACGTGTCCGTGATGGTCCCGTGCCCGTCGGTCTTGCCGTTGACCGTCACCGAGCGCAACGACACCGAGCGCTGATAGCCGGGCAGGGTGAAGGTGTGGAGCGCGGAGTCGTACATCAGCTCCGCGCCGCCATACGCGTAGCGCGTCGCGGACAGCGTGCCGCCGAGCCCCTGGGTGCCGACGGTGTCCACCGACGTGACGACGATTTCGGGGAAGGGCACCTGGTGCTTCGTGGTGCCATCCTCCTTCGCGGAGCGGTAGCCCACGGTCGTCTTCGCGCCGTAACCGTTGTCCACCTGGACGATGCGGCCTGCCTCCGGCCTGCCGGGAAGGCTGCCGCCCGCGAGCTGATAGACGTCCAGGGTGGAGCCCGTGCGGCGCACCACCTCCGGCTTGCCGTCACCGTTGAGGTCGTAGAGGCCGCTCTGGGTGTTGGACGTGATGCCGTCGCAGCGCTCCTGCGCGCTGGAGAGCACGAAGCCGGAGCCGACGACGTCGATGTTCACCGCCGGGGCGAAGCCCGCTCCGGTGCCCACCGCCACGGTCCAGATCGAGCCGCTACCGCGGGTCACGAAGTCGGGGATGCCGTCACCGGTGAGGTCGCGCAACCCGTTGACCTGGTCGGCGAAGAAGGTCGTGGCGCCGGGAGCATCCGGCTCCGGGGCGAAGCAGGTGTTGAACTGGGCGCTGGACTGGGTGGCGTAGCTTCCCGGCAGGGTCAGGGTGACGGTGCTGAAGCCGCGTCCCGTGCCGAGTGCAACGGTGGTCCGGTTCTCCACCCGGTCGACGAGGCCGTCACCGTTGACGTCGGCGAGGCCGCAGATCACCTCCTGGTTGAAGCTGCTCGTCGCCCACAGCCCGACGCCGCACGCGGTGTTCGCCTTGAGCGTGATGGGGGCGGAGAAGACCGGGGAGGCATCCTCGATGTACAGGCCGTAGAGGTTGAACACGGCATCGACCCGGTTCGAGCTCCCGTGGAGGGGCTGCATCGTGATGGTGCGCTGGGTGTTGATGACCTCGCCGGTGAAGGTGCCCGGGAAGGCGGGCACGGAGCCCACGACCTCGACGCGCGACGAGTTGAAGACGAGGTCCGGGAAGCCGTCGCCGTTGACGTCGTTCACCGCCCATTCGGTGTAGGTCTTCTCCGGGCTGGCGCTGAGCTCCGCGTTGGGGAAGTTCCCGCCACAGATGCCTTCCGTGAAGCCCTGCGGGTAGGACGCCCAGGCCGAGCCGCTCCAGCGCCAGCAGGCGCCGATGATGCGGTCATGGCCGCTGTAGCGGCTGGACAGGGGCAGGTAGCCGTTGCTGAGCAGGTGCCCGGCGGCGACGAGCCGGTTGTAGAGCGGGGTGATGGCATACGCGCGGCGCTGCCACTGGACGCCGGTGGCGCCCGTGCCGGGCGTGTTGAGGTAGACGACCCACTTCCAGGGAGTCTCGGCGGCATCGACGATGTCGACGCGGCCGTCACCATTCATGTCCATGGCCTGGCGCCAGACCTGGTCGATGTTGACGGCGGCGCTGCTGTTGACGAAGCGGTTCTGCGTGGCGCTCCGGGTTTCGAAGGCGCCGGTGGTGAGGACGGTGTCCGCGAGCTGCGCGTTGATGGTGCCCAGGGTGGTGGCGCCCGAGGCGCCCGGGCGGTTGAGGGCCACCCAGAGTTGGAAGGTGCCGGTCTTCTGGTAGACGAGGTCGGGCAGGCCGTCACCGGTGACGTCGGTGAGACTCTGCCAGGTCGCGGAGCCCGTCCCGGCGGCGACCGGCGGCGTGAACGTGCCGTCGCGCGACGTGCTGGCGATCTTCGTGAGGTCCGGCCCGGCGGGCAGCGGGATGGAGCCGGTCTTCTGGTACGAAAGCGTGCCATTGGTGGTCGCGCTCCCGTAGCCGAACGAAGCGACCGGCAGTGAGACGGACGCCTCCGGGGTGCCCTGGCGCCCGGACAGGCGCACCGCGCTCAGGCGCGGCTGCTTCGTGTCGGCGTCCGGCAGGTACGTGAAGGCATACGAGCGCAGCTTCTCCGGGGACCCCGTGCAGCTGGCGCGGCTGCCCACGTCGAGGCTGCTCAGGGTGCGAAGCCGCGTGAGCACGCGGTCGCCCAGCAGGGACAGCGACAGCGGCGCCGCGGCCGGGGCGCCGTAGTTGAGGGTGACCTCGTGCTTGAAGCAGGAGGAGGTCGGGTGCTTGTTGTAGAGCACGCGGCGCAGGTCGATGGAGACAGCGCTCCCGCCCGGAACCGCGACGTTGGAGACGTCGTACTCCAGCTGGACGGCGGTGCCATCCGGGCCGGTGACGGAGCTGAGCAACCAGAGTCCGGCGCCGGAGAGGGGCGCGGGCTCGGTGAAGGTCCACGTCTTGCCCCGGCCGTCGTACATCACCCAGGTGCCGGCCTGCTCCTTGAGGACGAGGTCGGGCGCGTCGTAGCGGACGATCCAGGTCGTCCCCTTGGGAAGCAGGTCCATGGCCTGTCCCTGGAGGGACAGCGTGACCTGCTCACGGCCCGCGGGGGGAACGTCGGAGCCAATCTGGGGTTTGCGATGGGCGAACGTCAGGTCGCGCCGGACGTAGGAGAGCGGGACCTCCCAGCCCAGGCCCACGGCCCCCACGCCCCGAGC
>NZ_RAWA01000510.1 GCF_003611675.1 Corallococcus sp. CA053C | reverse complement strand
CCCCAGGCCCCCGCCGCCTGACGTTCACCAGGCGGCAGAGGGGGCCACTGTGGGTCATGGTCCGCCTTGACTCAGGGTGTAATAGCGGTAAAGCCTGTGGATTGGGTAATTGCAGAAGACTACAGTTAGTGTGTATATTGACAGAAGAGCTGAATGCAGCGCACTTCGGGTTTCCCTCCGCGGTGTCACGGAAGGCAGGAGGCGAGCATGGCGGAAGGCAAGTTGAAGGCACTGGTGGTGGATGATGATCCGCTCGTGCTCGAGTTGGTGGAGCGCTCCATCAGCCGCTACGGCTTCGAAGTCACGACCACGCGCGCGGCGCTGGGCGTGGCGAACCTCATCCGCACGAACCAGCCGGACATCGTGCTGCTGGACGTGAACATCCCGGCGCTCAGCGGCGACCGCATCCTGTCGGTGGTGCGTCAGTTCGCGGGCCCGCAGACGCTGTTCATCCTCTACTCGTCCATGGATGAGTCGAAGCTGCGCGAGCTGATGCGGACCGCCGGCGCGGATGGCTACATCCCCAAGAGCGTCAGCGGCCCGGAGCTGGCCCTGAAGCTGTCGGGCATGCACCACAAGCACATGGCGTCCCGTCCCGTGGTCGCATCCCAGGGCTCCTCCGCCCAGGCGTCCGCGACGTCCGGGTAGCTGCCCGCTCCAAGCGCCTACGGCTTCCCGGGCGTGGCGTCCGGGGGCCCTGCCAGGGGCAGCTCGACGAAGAAGCGGGCGCCGTCGCCCACGGCGCTCCGCACGTGGATGCGGCCGCCGTGCGACTCGACGATGTGCCGGGCGATGTGGAGGCCCAGTCCCAGGCCGCTCACCTCGCTCGCGGTGACGAGCCGCTCGAAGCGCTCGAAGATGCGGTGTTGATCCCCCGGAGCGATGCCGGGCCCGCGGTCCTCCACCTCCAGCACGGCGTGGTCGTCCCGGGCCTGGAGGCTGACCGTGAGCGGCGTCCCGGGCGCGTACTTGAGGGCGTTGGTCAGCAGGTTCGCGAGCACCTGCTCCAGCCGGACCCGGTCCCATCTCCCCACGAGCCCCGGCGCGAGCCGCAGCGTGAGCGAGTGGCCCGCCTCGGTGAGCTGCTGCTCGAAGCGGTCCACCACGTCGCGCGTGACGTCGCCCAGGTCCACCCGCTCCAGGTGCAGCTGCATCCGGCCCGCGGCGATGCGCGAGATGTCCAGCATGTCATCCACCAGCCGGGCGAGCCGGTCGATGGAGCGCTCCGTCTGCTCCACCATCCGGGTGACGCGCTCGGGGGTGAAGGCCGCCGGGTCGTTGGCATGGATGCGCTTGCGCATGTGCTGCGACAGCAGCTTCATGGACGTGATGGGCGTGCGCAGCTCGTGCGAGGCGATGGACAGGAAGGTGTCACGCGACGTGACGGCCTCCTGCACCCGCTGGAAGAGCCGGGCGTTGTCCATGGCCACGGCGACCTGCGCCGCCAGCCCCGCCACCAGTCGCTCCTCGCGCGCGGTGAAGACGCCGGTCGTCGGGTGGCCGAAGAACAGCCCGCCAATCACCTCACCGGAGCGCGACGTCACGGGCACCGCGAGGTAGCTGCGCACCGGGAGGTGGCCTTCGGGCATCCCGTGGCGGGGCGTGTTGTGGCCGTAGCGCGGATCCTTCGTGATGTCGTCGCTGCGGATGATGCCCTCGCCCTTGAAGGTGGGCTCGAAGACGCGGGTCGAGCGCGGCATGGGGAACTTCGCGAAGGACTCCCGGGGCGCGCCGCTGAGCGTGTAGAGCATGTATGCGTTTCCGCGCTCATCCAGCACGTTGTAGAAGAACGCGCCGAACGCGGCCCGGGTGAGCTGGGTGGCGGCGTCCGTCACGCCCTGCACCAGCTTCTCCAGCTGCAGCTCCGCGCCCAGCGCCTGGCCCGTGCTGTTGATGAGCTCCAGGTTCTGCAGCGAGTCGTTCTTCTCGATGAGCGTCTGGCGCAGGGACTCCTCCAGTTGCCGCTCCGCCGTGATGTCCTGCGAGATGCCCTCGAAGTGCCGCGCGTGCCCCGCCGCGTCGTGGAAGACGGAGCCCGTGACGTGCAACCAGCGGAAGGGGGCCTCCGCGTTCGGGCGGATCCGGAAGCGCAGCTCGAAGGGCGCCTGCTCCTCCAGCGCGCGCCGTGCCGCGTCCCATACCCGCTCCAGGTCCTCCGGATGGATGCGCTCCTGGAGCTGGGCGGTGCTCACCGGGCCGTCCGCGGGCAGACCGCACTGCACGCGGCAGATGGCGTCGCAGACGATGGGGCCCAGGGACAGGTCGCGGGACCAGCGGCCAATCCCCGCCGCGGCGAGCACCTTCTCGGTGCGCTCAAGCTCCTCCAGCCGCCGAGGGGGCGGGTTCCAATCCCAGCGCACCACGGCCCAGGTGTCCGTGGCGTCCGCGTAGGTGTGGAGGGTGCGGAAGCCCAGCCGCTCATGCGCGCGCAGGGAGCGGCGGTTGTGCACGGAGACCTCCGTGACGACGCAGTCGAAGGTGCCCCGGAGCTGCTCGCGGTGCTGGTGGTAGAGCGCTTCGAACAGGCCCTGGCCCCGGTGGGCCTTGTCGATGCAGATCTGCCCCATCACGTAGAAGCGCTGGTCCCGCAAGGGGCGTCCCTGGTCCTCGAGCTGTTCGACGAGCGCGAACATCGGCTCCAGCACGGGGACGAGTTCCCGGCACTCGCGGGGCATCACCAGCGCGTACGCCACGAGCTCGGAGCCCTGGAGGGCGATGATGCTGGGGGCCACCGCGTGCATGCGCTCCAGCGTGGGCAGGTCATGCGCCACGGTCACGAAGCCCTGCGTGCGCCGCTCCTCCTCGGACAGGTGCTGCTTCAGGTTCCTGCGTTGCAGCGCCAGGACCTGTTCGAGCTCCGCGAGGGATTGGACGGCCCTGACGACGTAGGGACTGGGCATGGCGCGGGAGCATAGGGCTCCCGCGCCAGGAGCCCAGGGCTTAGGAGAGGAGTCCGGGGGGGTCCGTGGGGGGCTTGTCCGGCTGGTCGCTAGGGTCGCTTTGCGGCTTCTCGCGAGGATCCGGCGTGGCCACGGTGTTCGGCGCCAACCGGATGCCCGCGGGGCCCGGGGGCGGCTTGTCCGGCAGGTCGTTCAGCGGATTGTGCGGGAGCGGCAACTGCTCGGAAGGGACCTGGTGATTCATCATGTCCGTCTCCTTGAAGAGACCGCCGTGTTTCCGGCCCGTTGCCGCGGGCGGTCTCTCTTCTATAACGCACCAGGTCGTATCCTTTTAGATGACGCTTTATTAAGTGACTCCCTTTGAATGACTCCCTTTGAATGACTCCCTTTGAATGACTCTCTTTGAATGACTCTCTTTGGGGAGGGTGCTTCATTCGAACAGGAGGACGTCGCGCACCCACCTGTCGCCCGGGGAGGACTCCAGCCATTGCCGCCGCTCGTCGCGCAGGGCCACGGCGGGCGGGGCCCCGGCGCGGATCCGCTCCCGGACCGCGTTGAAGAAGCGGCCCGCCGAATCCGGGATATCCACCGTGGCGGCCAGCACCGCGCGCGCTCCCGCGTCGAGGAAGGCCGCCGGCAGGCTGGAGGACTCAATCGGGAAGGGCGCCGTGCGCGCGGCGCTGCAGGAGGCCAGGAACACCAGCGGCGCTCCGGAGAGCCTTCGCGCTCGCACCTGACTGGCGGTGAGCACGTACCGGCCATCCTTCTCCGGGGCCAATATGAGAAGTGAGGCGTCCGACAGCTCCGGGTTGAACTCCCCATGCGTGTGGATCTCCACCTCGGTGGCCGTGCCCATTGCGTCGAGCACGCGCGACGGCGTGGCCTGGGCGCCCTCCAGCCTCACGCGCCAGGGGTCCGCGCCCGCCGCGGAGGCCATGGGCGGGAGCCAGGGAAGCCCCAGGGCCCCAGGCGTGTCCACGCCCGAGACGACGAGGTGCGTGCCCTGCGGCGCCGTGGGGCCTGGCGGCGCCGCGCGCCCCACCCGGTAGCTCCAGGCCAGGTCCGGGGGCAGCAGCCTTGGCAGGCCATACACCGGGGGGGGCGCCAGCACCTCCACCTGGGCGCACCCCCGCAGCACCTCCACGAGCGGCACCGGCACCAGCCCGGAGGCGTCCTGTCCGAGCGGCGCCGTGCGCCCCTGGGCGAAGTCCCCGAGCACCGCGCCTGCGGGCCCTCGCACCACCGTGACCGTGCTCTCGTGCCGCACCGACACCGCGAGCACGCAGCGCTCGGGCACCTCGCCCCGCTTCAACCGCCGTCCCACCAGGGCCAGCACCTCGGTGAACGCGCCCGCGCGTCCCGCCTCGGAAGCGAGCTCGGCATGGGCATACGCCAGCGCGCGGCGGGCGTTCGCGTCGTCGGGCCACGCTTCCGCTTGGGTGATGGCGCTCCACAGCAGCTGGCGCCCGGCGACGGGGTCGTGCTCCAGCTTGAACTGGCCTTCGATGAAGTCCATCAGCGCGCGCTCGCCGGGTCGGGGCTCGCCCCGGCGAAGCTCGGAGAGGGCCCGGCGCATCTCGTCCGCGGCCCCGAGCATGGGACCGAAGCGGGCCATGTCCGACAGCACCAGGGTGCCGTGGATCCCCAGCGGGAGGCCGGACTCCATCGCCTGCTCCAGCTCATGGCGCGCCTCGTCCAGGCGAAAGCCCATCCACGCCAGGCTCGCCAGGTTCCGGTGCACGTAGCCGCGCTGGCGGAGGTCCTCGGGCATGCGCGTCAGGGACTCCCGCAGGTACGCGCTCGCGGTCGGCAGCCGGTGGTGCAGGCGCGCCACCTGCGCCAGCTCCTGGAGGAACTGCCGCTCCATCGCCCACTCCCCCTGGGCCTTCGCGAGCTGCCAGCCGCGCAGCGCGTGCACGGAGGCGTCCGCGGGCCGGTACAGCTCACCCAGGTACATGTCCGTCAGCCACTTCCGCAGGTCGGCGCAGCGGTAGTGCAGCCGCTGCTCCTGGCACGTGCGCAGGGCATGCAGCACCCGCGTCTCCGCCTTCCACCACTCTCCCGCCTGCACCTCCTGGTTCGCGCGCTCGCGCTCGGCGATGAGGTGGAACCAGGGGTCGCCCAGGCCGTCGGCGGCCCGGGCGTAGGCGGCGGAGTCCACGGGGCGCTCGGCGGCGCTCTCATACCCGAGCGCCCCCACGTACAGGTCGTCCTCGCCCGAGCGCTTCAGCTCCTCCAGGAAGCCCTCGCGGGAGGAGCGCTTGTCCCGGACGAGCAGCGCATAGTCCCGCGCCAGGGGCCCGCGCCGGCGGAAGTCCCGCGCCGCCACGCGCGCCACGTACTCGCGCAGCACGGTGCCGCCGTAGGCCCGGTCCAGTGCGTCCGCCAGCGGGAGCAGCCGCAGCGTCGCCTCGCGCGACGGCGCCGCCCGCACCGCGTCGTAGAAGGCCATCCGCACGATGCCCGGCAGCCTCGCGGCCTCCTCCAACGGCAGCCGCGCGCCGGAGTCCATCACCAGGTCCTTCGTGGCCGCGAAGGCCTGCTTCCAGGCGCGTCCCCGGGCCAGCGTCTCTTCGCGGAGCCTGTGCGCCTGGGTCCGGGCCTCCGTGCTCCAGCCCGGCTCGCCCTGGCTCGCCATCGCCTCGAAGGCGTCCGCCGCCAGCAGGGGCAGGTCCATGTCCCGCAGGACCAGCGCGCGGTTCCACAGGGCCTGGGGGTGGTCCGGCCGCTTTAGGAGCACGCCGTCCAGCAGGGCCAGGGCTTCATCGAGCGCCGTCTGCTCCGGGGGCCCCGCGCGGCCCAGCGCTGTCGCCACCGCGCGGTCGGAGTCCAGGTTGGGGGAGGAGGGGGCGCTGCGCAGGTAGGTCAGGGCCTGCCGTGGGTCGCCGGCGAGCAGGTACACGGTGGCGATGCCCTGCCAGTCGTGGCGGTCCGCCAGCGTGGCCAGCTCCCGCAGTGGCAGCGGCGCCGCCCCGGGGGCCTGCCTGCGCATGGGCACGTAGGCGCGATGGCCGTCCAGGGCCGCGTACGTCAGCCGGGCCTCCAGGGGGCGCGTGGGGCCCGGCGTGAGCCACGAGGCGGGCACCTCGCGGGTCGACTGCGTCGTCCACACGGCCAGCAAAGCCAGCAGCAG
>NZ_RAWA01000050.1 GCF_003611675.1 Corallococcus sp. CA053C | reverse complement strand
CCTCCACCCGCCCGCCCGCGTTGCACGCGTCGCACGCATTGAGCGAGAGGTTGAGCAACACCTGCTGGAGCTGATCCGGATCCGCCGCCAGCGCGGGCACCGACTCCGGTACGTCCAGCGTCATCGACACCTGCCGCCGCTCCGCCTCCACGCGAAGCAGCTCATGCACGCTCCGGGCGAGCGGCCCCAGCGCCACCGGCCGCACCATCGCGGGCTGGAGGCGCGAGAAGTCCAGCAGCTGCCGCAGCGTGCGGCTCACCCGGTCAATCTGCTCGATGATGACGCCCACGCCGGGCCCCTGCGGATGCGACGGACCCAGCTTCCCCTGCACGTACTCCGCACGGCCGCGCACCACGCCCAGCGGCGTGCCGATCTCATGCGCGATGCCCGCGGCGAGCACGCCCACCGTGGCCAGCTTCTCCGCGCGCAAGAGCTGCGTCTCCAGCGCGCGCACGTCGCTCAGGTCCTCCACCACGAGCAGCGCGCGCACCTCCTCCTCCGGGTCCCCCACCGTCAGCGGCACCGCGTGCAGGTTGTACGTGCCCTCTTCCCCGAACAGCGTCAGCGGCTCGCCCAGCAGGCTCAGCGGCCGGTCCTCCTGGCCCGCGGACGCCACCAGCGCACGGATCCGCTCCAGCACCGGCTCCGGGGCTCCAGGGAACGCGGACGCCAGCGGCGCGCCGGTGACGTTGCCGGGGACGCGCGCGCGCAGGGCCTGGTTGACGGCGCTGATCCGCCCGTCCGCCGTCAGCGCGAGCACGCCCGTGGGGATGTGATCCAGGATCTTTCGCGTCCGGTCATGGAGCGCCGCGAGCTGCGCCGCGTGCCGCCGGCTCTCACGCAGCGCCACCGCCCTGCGCCGTGCCAGCACCACGTACACCGCGAAGGCCACCAGGAAGAACGCCACCAGCGCGCCCGCGCCCAGCAGTCGCACCACCAGCGCCTGCTCGTGCGAACGCAGCGCCGCGGTGGACACCAGCGTCGCCACCGCCCAGTGGTTGCCGCCGCGCATGCGGATGGGCGTGTAGACGGCCACCACCTCCGCGCGCCCCAGCCCCAGCCGCTCCGCCTCCTGCTCCGACAGGGGCAGCATGCCGCGCGCCCCGGCCTTCAGGCGCGAGACGAGGAACGCGAAGCCGGGCACGCCCGCGTCCTTCTGGGCCGCGCGGCCGAACCACTCGGACAGCCCCGCGTCGCTCGCGGGCGTGGGCTGTCCATGCGTGCCCACCAGCAACAGCCGCGCCTCCAGGTCCGACGTGACGATCTTCAGCGGCGCGAAGAAGGACTCGGTGTCCACCAGCACCGCCACCGCGCCCTCGGGCCGGCCGTCCTTCGCGGGCAGCGCGGTGGCGAGGATGCGCAGCCAGCCTCCATTCGCCGCGTCCAGGCTGGGCGACGTGGTGACGTCCCCGGGAGGCCGCAGCAGCGCGCGCCGCGCCGTCTCCGCCATCTCCGGCACCAGCCCCTCGCGCGACACCTTCGAGTCCGAGCGCCGGTCCACCAGCAAGAGCCGCTCCGCGCCCTCGCCGTCGTAGGCCGCGATGGCCTTGTACTGGCCCACCGCCTCCAGCAGCGCGCGCAGCTCACGCCGGTGCTCCGCGAGGCTGCCCGGCTGGGACATCAACTCACCCGCGAAGCGCAGGTTCTTGCCCACCTCCTCCAGCGAGTCGGTGACGCCGCCCACGGCCTCGTCCAGCTGCTTCTGCCGGTCCCCCGCGAACTGCTCCACCAGGGTCGTGCGGCTGCGCTTCACCAGCGTCCAGACCCCCACCCCGACGCTCGCCAGCGCGGCGCACAACAGCAGGATGGGCAGGAGCGTGGACCGCATGGGTGTCCCGCAACCTAACCTGACAAGTCGTCCCAAGTCCTTGTTTACAGGGCCTTTTGTCCCACCTGAACGCCAATACATGCCCATTGACGGCGCGCGTCGGCCAATGCTACCTACCGGTCGGTAGGCGAAGTGACCTACCGGTCGGTAGGTGGTCCATCCCGGTCCTCGAAGGCGCAGGCCGGCAAGGAGAGCACGCGTGACACCCACAGGGCGCAAACCGGACGAGGGCGAGCGGTACCGGACCATCCTGGAGACGGCGGCCCGGCTCATCTGTGAGCGGGGCTACGAGGGCACGTCGATGCAGGAGATCGCCGCCGCGTGCCGGATGACGAAGGCGGGGCTCTACCACCACATCCAGAACAAGGAGCAGCTGCTCTTCGCCATCATGAACTACGGCATGGACGTGTTCGAGGAGCAGGTCCTCGCGCCCGTGCAGGACGTGGTGGACCCCGTGGAGCGGTTGCGCCTGTGCATGCGCAACAACATCCACCTGGTGACGAGCGGGCGCAGCAAGGAGGTCATCATCATCCTCCACGAGCACGCCACGCTCACCGGTGAAGCGCGAGAGTTCATCGACCGGCGCAAGAAGCGCTACGTGCGCTTCCTGGAGGGCGCGTTCGCGGACGCCATCGCCCAGGGCCTGCTGCCCGGCGTGGACCCCACGGTGGCGGCCTTCTCGTTCCTGGGAATGGTCCTCTGGGTCTACAAGTGGTTCAAGCCGGACGGGCGCCTCACCGAGGAGCAGATCGCCGACGGCATGGTGGCGATGATCCTCCCCGGCTTCTCCGCGAGCGCCGCCGCCAAGACAGCTCCCACGTCGGACGCGAATGATCCGGCGCCGCTGCGCATGGTGCCGCGCGCCGCGTCGGGGGAGGAGCCCCAGTGAACCGCGCACGCTGGAGTTCGTTGTCGGAGGCCGTGGCCTCCATCCCGAACGGGGCCTGGCTGGCGGCCGGCGGTTTCATGCTGGGCCGCGCGCCCATGGCGCTGGTGCTGGAGCTGGTGGCGCAGGAGAAGCGCGACCTCCAGCTCATCTCGCTGCCCAACCCGCTGCCGGCGGAGTTCCTGGTGGCGGGCGGGTGCCTCAAGCGCGTGGAGCTGCCCTTCGGCGCGCTGGTGTTGGAGAACCGCGTGCGTCCCCTGCCCTGCCTGAAGCGGGCCATCGAAGCGGGCGACATCGCCTGGCGCGAGCACGACGGCTACCGCGTGGTGCAGCGGCTGCGCGCGGCATCCATGGGGCTGCCGTTCATCCCCGCGCCGGACGCGGACGTGTCGGAGCTGGCGGAGATGGATGTGCCTCGCACGGTGGAGGATCCCTTCACGGGCCGGCGCGTGCCGGTGGAGCCCGCGTTCTACCCGGACGTGGCGCTCATCCACGCGCAGGCGGCGGACGACAAGGGCAACCTCTTCATCGAGGATCCGACGACGGACCTGCTCGTGGCGGGCGCGGCGAAGCGCGTGGTGGCCACCGTGGAGCAGCGCGTTCCGAAGCTGTCGCGCGTCACCATCCCGGGCTTCCAGGTGGACCGCGTGGTGCTCGCCCCCGGTGGCGCCCTGCCCACGGGCTGCCTGGGCCAGTACCCGCACGACGACGCGATGCTCTCCGCCTACCTGGCCGCGGCCGAGGCCGGTGAAGCACGGGCCTTCCTCATGTCGCTGCGCGCGACGCGGAGCGCGGCATGACCGCCATGGCAATGACGATGGACGCGACGCCCGCGGAGACGGTGGTGTCGCTGCTCGCGCGGGAGATTGAAGACGGCGCGGTGGTGGCCACGGGTGTGGCGTCGCCGCTGGTCATCCTGGCCATCGCCGTGGCGCGGGCCACGCATGCGCCCGGGCTGACGTACCTGGCGTGCGTGGGTTCGTTGGATCCGGAGCTGCCGGAGCTGTACCCCTCGTCGGAGGACCTGCGCTACCTGAACGGTCGGTCGGCGGAGGTGAGCATCGCGGACCTGTTCGACCACGCGCGGCGCGGCCGGGTGGACACGGTGTTCTTCGGCGCGGTGGAGGTGGATCCGGCGGGCCGCACCAACATGACGGCGTCGGGCAGCCTGGAGAAGCCTCGCGCCAAGTTCCCCGGCGTCGCGGGCGCGGCCACGCTGCGCCAGTGGGTGAAGAACCCCGTGCTGCTGGTGCCGCGTCAGTCGCGCCGCAACCTCGTGCCGCAGGTCCAGGTGGCCACCACGCGCGATCCCAGCCGTCCGGTGCGGCTCATCTCCGACCTGGGCACGTTCGAGGTGGGCGGACCGCACGGCGCGCGGCTGTTGTCCCGTCACCCGTGGGCGTCGGTGGACGGCATCGCCGAGCGCACCGGCTTCGAGTTCGCGGTGCCGGACGCCCTGCCCGTCACCTCCCTGCCGGACGCGCGCACGGTGACGGCCATCCGCGCGCTGGACCCCCGCAACCTCCGCGACGCGCTCGTCGGGAGCTGACGCATTCCCCCCTTTCGCGACACAGAAAAAGAGGCACCGCATATGGAAGCTGTCGTTCTTCGCCAGTTCGGGAGTGCCGAGAACCTGCGTCTGGAGACCGTGCCGGTCCCCCGGCCGGGCAAGGGCGAGGTGCTGCTGCGCGTGCACGCGTGCGGCGTCTGCTACCACGACGTCATCAACCGCCGCGGCAACCTGCCGCGCACGCACGTCCCCGCCATCCTGGGCCACGAGGCCGCGGGCGAGGTGGTGGAGGTGGGCCCGAACACCGTCGGCTGGAAGGTGGGAGACCGCGCGGCGACGTTGCAGCGCATGTCCTGCGGCGAGTGCGCGCTGTGCCTCGCCGGCCGCAACAGCCTGTGCAAGACGGACAACCGCTTCTTCGGCGAGGAGCTGCAGGGCGGCTACGCGCAGTTCATGGTCGCGCCCGTGCGGGGCCTGGGCCGCGTCCCGTCGGACCTGCCCTGGTCGGTGGCGGCGACGGTGTGCTGCACACTGGGCACCGCGGTGCACACGCTGCGCACGCGCGCCCGGGTGAAGGCCGGTGAGACGGTGCTGATCACGGGCGCGAGCGGCGGCGTGGGCCTGGCGGCGGTGCAGCTCGCGAAGGTGGACGGGGCGCGCGTCATCGCCATCACTTCTGGTGAGGCGAAGGTGGCGGCGCTGAAGGAGGCGGGCGCGGACGAGGTCATCGTGTCGCGCGGGCTGGACTTCGGTTCGGAGGCGCGCAAGCGCACGTCCGGCAACGGCGTGGACGTGGCGGTGGAGATCGTCGGCAGCGCGACCTTCGACCAGACGCTCAAGGCGATGGCTCCGGGCGGGCGCGTGGTGGTGGTGGGCAACCTGGAGTCGGGGGTGGTGAACCTGAACCCGGGGCTGGTCATCGTGAAGGAGCTGGAGATCCTCGGGGCGTACGCGACGACGCGCGAGGAGCTGGACGAATCGCTGCGGCTGACGGCGGCGGGGAAGATCCGCTCCTTCGTGTCGGAGGAGGTGGCGCTGGCGGATGCGGGCCGCGCGCACTTCCGGCTGGAGAACCGCGAGGTGGCGGGCCGGCTGGTGCTGGTGCCGCCCGAGGCTTGAGGCATTCGAACACGCGCAGGACCTTGAGAGACTTGAGGAGCTCCCCATGAAGAAGCGGGTTGGAATCGAAGCGCTGGCCGTGGCGGTGCCCCGGCGGTACGTGGACATCGAGGACCTGGCGCGTGCGCGCGGCGTGGACCCGGCGAAGTTCACCGCGGGCCTGGGCGCGAAGGAGATGGCGGTCAACGACCCGGGTGAGGACTCGGTGTCGCTGGCGGCCACGGCGGCGGCGCGGCTGATCAAACAGCAGGGCGTGGACACCTCCAAGGTGGGCATGCTGGTGGTGGGCACCGAGACGGGCGTGGACCACTCGAAGCCCATCGCGTCGCACGTGCACGGCCTGCTGAAGCTGCCGCGCTCGATGCGCACGTTCGACTCGCAGCACGCGTGCTACGGCGGCACGGCGGGCCTGATGGCGGCGGTGGAGTGGATCGCCTCTGGCGCCGGGGCGGGCCGCTCCGCGCTGGTGGTGTGCACGGACATCGCGCGCTACGGCCTGAAGACGGCGGGCGAGCCCACCCAGGGCGGCGGCGCGGTGGCGCTGCTGGTGTCGGAGACGCCGGACCTGCTGGCGATGGACGTGGGCCTCAACGGCGTGTGCACGTCGGACGTGTATGACTTCTGGAGGCCGGTGGGCCGCCGGGAGGCGCTGGTGGACGGGCACTACTCCATCACCTGCTACCTGGACGCGATGGCGGGAGCGTACCGGGGCTGGCGCGAGCGCGCGCTGGAGCAGGGGCTGGTGCGCTGGGATTCGAAGCTGCCCAGCGAGCAGCTGGCGCGCATCCTGTACCACGTGCCCTTCTGCAAGATGGCGCGCAAGGCCCACGCGCAGGTGCGGCTGTGCGACCTGGAGGACGCGACGGGCCCGGGGTCCGTCCCGGCCGAGGCGCGTGACGAGGCGGCGAAGTCGCAGGCCAGCTACGACGCACAGGTGGCGAAGTCGCTGGGGTTGAATGCCCGGGTGGGCAACGTCTACACGGCGTCGCTGTACCTGGCGCTCGCGGGGCAACTGCACGCGGAGGGCGCGGCGCTGGCGAACCAGCGCGTGGGCCTGCTGTCCTACGGCAGCGGCTGCTGCGCGGAGTTCTACTCCGGCGTCGTCGGGGAGAAGGCGGCGGAGCGCATGGCGCGCGCGGACCTGGACACGGTGCTGGCGAAGCGCGAGCGCGTGTCGGTGGAGGAGTACGAGCGGCTGATGAACCTGCCGTACGACGCGCCGGAGGCCATCGCGCCGGAGCCGGGCACGTTCCGGCTGGCGGAGATCCACGAGCACCGCCGCAAGTACGCGGGCGCGTAGTCCGGAGTCACGGTGGTGTTGTATCCACGGGCGATGCGCGCTTCCTGGCGTGCATCGCCCGTTGTGCGTTACAGCACTTCCGCGCGCAGGTCCGGGAACACCTTGCCCACCTTGCCGAGCAGGTAGTCCCCATAGGTGCCCCGGAAGGCGTGCACGCTCTGGCGGTCCCACCGCTCCGCTTGATCATCCGCGCCCGCGTCCCGAAGCACCGGCGAGTCGATAGCGTGGATCTCCACCGTCCAGCTGGGGTCGAAGAAGAACGGCAATGACAGACGGTCGCGGCCCGCGCGGTTGAGCACCCGGTGCGGCGTGGACCGGTACACGCCCCGGGTCATCCGGTCGAGCATGTCGCCGATGTTGCACACGAAGGCGTCCTCCACTGGCGGCGCCTCCATCCAGCGCGTCTGCCCGTCCCGGCGGGACTTCACCTGGAGCCCGCCCGCGTCGTCCTGCTTGAGGATGGTGAGCACGCCGTAGTCGGTGTGCTCGCCCACGCCCCACACCGGCAGCCCCTCTCCATCCACCTCAGGACCCGGCGGGTAGTTGAAGATGCGGAACAGCACCGTGGGGTCCGCCATGTACCGCGTGGCGAAGAAGTCCGCTTCCAGCTCCAGGCTGAGCGCGATGCCGGACATCAACGCGTGCCCCAGCGATGTGAGCGCCGCCATGTAGTCCAGCACCGCGCCGCGCAGGCCTTCCGGCTCCCGGGGGAACAGGTTCGGGCCATGCAACGGCGTGCCAGCGCGGACGCGCGGATCCTCCGGCGACAGCTCCGTGCCGAAGTACAACCCCTCCTTGCGGTCGGGCCGGCCGGAGGTGAGCTCGCCGCCAACGGGGAAGAAGCCCCGCCACGCACGGCCGCCCAGGGCCATGCGCACAGCCTGCTTCTCCTCCTCCGACCGCGCGAAGAACTCCCGCGCCAGCGCCTCCAGCCGGGCCTGGAGCCCCACGTCCACGCCATGTCCGACGACGTAGAAGAACCCGTTGTGCCGACACGCGGCGCCCATCCTCGCGGCGACTTCGTGACGGGCCGCGAGGCTCGACGTGGCATCGACAAGGGCGCGGACGTCGATGACGGGCACGGTGTCCATGAGAACGGCTTCCTCCGGGGCGGATGACGCCGACTCTAACGCGTCGGAGCGGGCCCGGGGATGCGAAGGCCGCCTACCGGAACGCGGCGGCGCCCGCGTCCGAAGCTCCCGCGTCGGCGACGCCTGAGTCCGAAGCTCCCGCATCGGAGGTCCCCGCGTCTGAAACGCCCGCGTCGGACGGCGTATACACCGTGGTCTTCGTGCAAGCCCCAGTGCAGTGATCAGCGCATTCGGCTGCCGTGCAGCCCAGGTGCATGGCAACGCAGCCCTCGGGAGAACCACAGCTCTTGCCAGTGCATGTCACAGAGCAGGTAATCGTCCCGTTTCCCTCGGTCATGGGAACCACGGACCCACCTGCTACGGATTGTGACGCGGTCGTGGACTCCACCCGGAAGTGCAGGGTTGAGACCTTCCGCCCGTCAATGTGTTGTTCCGTGGGCGGGCCCAGGGGCATCACCTTCGCGCCCTGGAGACTTCGCGTGACCTGGGGATCGGTCGCGTCGATCATGGCGCAATGTGACGCCTCTCCCAGGGTCTCCGTGCTTGTGCTGGGAGGGGAAAGTCCCCCATCACCACAGCCGAACAACGTGGCGACGAACAACCCGGCAACAAGTCCACGAACACCGGCGTGCTTGAAGTGCTTCATGTGTCGATACCCCCTCGAAGTGAGGGCATGACCATAGAAGCGGGTTTTTCCTGTTTACGGCTGGACTTCTGTAATTGACCCTGAATCGTCGCATAAGCGACAGAGCTGAAACCCGCCCCGGAGCCATTTCCCGCTACCCTGCCGGGCATGGCTTCCGCTCCCGCCCCTGGCTCCGTCATTCGCGTGGGTCTCCTTGGCTATGGCCTGTCCGGCTCTCGCTTCCATGGGCCGCTCGTCGCCGCGGAGCCCGCCTTCACGCTGGCCGCCGTGGCGTCGCGGCGCGCGGACGTCGTGACCCGCGACTGGCCGGGGGTCCGCACGGGCACCGTGGACGCGCTGCTGTCGGATCCGGACCTCCAGGTCCTCGTCGTCTGCACGCCCAATGACTCACACGCCTCGCTCGCCGAACAGGCCCTGCGCGCGGGCAAGCACGTCGTGGTGGAGAAGCCCTTCACACTGGACGCGGAGGAGGCGCTGCGGCTGGACGCGCTCGCGCAGGAGCGCGGCCTGTGCCTCACCGTGTTCCACAACCGGCGCTGGGACGGTGACTTCCTCACCGTGCGCCAGCTCCTGGGCCAGGGACGGCTGGGGACGCTCTACAGCCTGGAGAGTCACTTCGACCGCTTCCGCCCCCAGGTGAAGGTGCGCTGGAAGGAACAGGACGTGCCCGGCGGCGGCTCGCTCTGGGACCTGGGCGCGCACCTCGTCGACCAGACCGTGGAGCTGTTCGGCATGCCGGAGTCGGTGGCCGCGGACCTCGGCCGGCAGCGGCCCGGCGCGCAGGGGACGGACTGGTTCCACCTGGTCCTCCGGTACGGAGCGCTGCGCGTGCTGCTGCACTCGGGCTCCGTGGTGCATGCGCCGTGGCCCCGCTTCGTGTTGCAGGGCGACCGGGACGCCTACGTGAAGCACGGACTCGACGTGCAGGAGGGACAGCTCGAAGCGGGCCTGCGTCCCGGCCATCCGGACTTCGGCGCCGAGCCCGCGCAGCAGCACGGCCGACTGCTCGTCTCCGGAGAGGCCGTCCCCACCGCGCCCGGTGACTACGGCCAGTTCTACCGGCAGCTCGCCGCCGCCATCCTCCACGGCGCCCCGGTGCCCGTGACGGCCGTGAGCGCGAGCCAGACGGTGCGCGTCCTCCAGGCCGCGCTCCAGAGCGACGCGGAAGGCCGCCGCATCGCCCTGGCTCCCCGCGGATGAGCTGAGCCCGTGCAGGGCGTGGAGCACCCGTCCACCCGGCACCTCCCTGCGTCCAGGGGCCGTTGAAGAAGGGGGCGCTTCCTCCCGGTGAGATTGTTGGCGCGGCGACGCGTCTCCATCTTCAGCCTGAACAGGTCGCGCAAGAACCTCCGCGATCCCCCGCCGAGCGAGCAGCCCCATGGAAAAGCGAATCCGCATCGCCACGTTCAATCTGGAGAACCTCGATGACAAACCGGGGCTGAAGCCCTCGCTCGCCGAGCGCATCGGGTTGATGCGTCCCCAGTTGGTGCGGATCAATGCCGACGTCCTCTGCCTCCAGGAAGTGCACGGGCAGCAGGTGGACGGGCACCGGGAGCTGCGCGCGCTGGACACCCTCCTGGAGGGCACGCCCTATTCCCAGTTCCATCGGGTCTCCACCCACGTCTCCGGGGGCAGCGAGCTGATGCAGGAGCGCAACCTCGTCATCCTCTCGCGCTTCGACATCCTCGAGCACACGCAGCACCTCAACGACCTGGTACCCGCCCCCCTCTACCGGGTGGTGACCGCCGACCCGCCGGAGCAGACCGCGTCGGAGGTCGTCTGGGAGCGCCCCGCGCTGCACGCCCAGCTGCGGCTGCCGGACGGGGCCATCCTCCACGTCATCAACCTGCACTTGAAGTCGCGCATCCCCACGGAGATCCCCAGCCAGAAGGTGGACGCCTTCACCTGGAAGGGCGCCTCGGCGTGGGCGGAGGGGTCCTTCATCTCCGCGATGAAGCGGATGGGACAGGCCCTGGAGGTGCGCCGCCTCGTGGATCAGCTCTTCGACGCGGATGAGAACGCCCTCATCGCCGTCTGCGGCGACCTCAACGCGAACGCGGACGAGGTGCCCTTGGAGGCGCTCCGCGGGGACGTGGAGAACACGAACAACCCCAAGCTCTCCAAACGCGTGCTCGTGCCCTGTGAGAGCAGCGTGCCGGAGCCTTCGCGCTACTCCATCCTGTTTCGAGGCAAGGGCCAGATGTTCGACCACATCCTCTCCTCACGTGCGCTGCTCGCGGCCTACCAGCACACGGAGATCCACAACGAGCTGCTGCACGACGAGTCCATCGCCTTCGCCTCCGACGTGCTGTACCCGGAGTCGGATCATTCGCCCGTCATCGCCGAGTTCCAGAGGGTGACCGCCTGATCCGCCGGGCCGCGCTAGCGATGGCCAGGGGCTGAGAGCGTCTTCTCCAGCACCAGGAACGTGGGCGACGTGTAGCCCGCGTGCGTGCCGTG
The DNA here is from genome assembly GCF_003611675.1 of Corallococcus sp. CA053C. Classification (GTDB taxonomy): domain Bacteria; phylum Myxococcota; class Myxococcia; order Myxococcales; family Myxococcaceae; genus Corallococcus. The sequence continues at coordinate 24,358 of NZ_RAWA01000050.1, read as the reverse complement.
GGAATGGAAGCCGTAGCCCTGCCGCGCGTACCACGCGTGGTGCGACTCCAGCGCGAGCCGGACCGACAGCCGCACCCGCGAGTGCCCCAGCTCGCGCGCCCGGCTCTCCACGGCCTCCATGAGGCGCAGCGACAGCCCCTGCCCCCGGAACGCTGGCAGCACCGCGAGCCGGTCCAGGTAGACGTGGTCCGCCTTCGGGTGGAAGAACACGCAGCCGCGCAGGACGCCGTCCGCCTCCGCCACGAAGGCCCCACCGTCCCGCAGCTCCCGCATCACCAACGCCTCCGTCTTGTCGTGCGCGCTGGAGGGCGGATCCAAGCGGCCCCGGTACTCCTCGAACGCCTCACGCAACACCTGGGACAGGCGCGCGGCATCGCCCGGCACGGCCTCACGAAGCTGGGAACGGTCCATCATTCCCGTGAGCCTAGATGAAGCGGAAGGCGGAGCGCCTGCGCGCTGCTGACAGAATCTGACAGGGGGTGCTTCTAGAAGAGGGACTGCACAGGCCGTCCCCCCTTCTTTCACCGAGGAGCCCCACCATGACCGACCCCCACTTCGTCGTCCGCGGCCATTGGCTGGCGGTGGCCTCCGCCGAGCATGTCCGCCGAGGCCGGGAGGAAGGCTTCATGCAGGTCTGCCACGGCAAGGCCGCGCCGCTTCAGCGCATCCAGCCCGGGGACCGCGTCGTCTACTACTCCCCCACGGTCTCCTTCCAGGGCAAGGACAAGCTCCAGGCCTTCACGGCCCTGGGCGTCGTGAAGCCTGGAGCGCCCTACCTCTTTGACATGGGCGGTGGGTTCCGCCCGTTCCGCCGCGACGTGGAATGGCTTCCGGCGCGGGAGGCGCCCATCCAGCCCCTGCTTGAGACGCTCGACTTCTCGGCGGGGATCCGGAACTGGGGCTACCGGCTTCGCGCCGGCCTGGTGCAGCTGAGTGAGAGCGACCTGCGGTGCATCGCCGCGGCCATGGGGTGCTGAGTCGCGCGCCCTGCGTCCAACACTGTCCGTGCAGGTGAATTCCCGTGGGGCCGCGAAGCGTCGGAGCCGTGGCCCCGGAGCGGGCTGACGGCCAGGCCCGGGGCGCAAAACGCTGCCGCCGTGTCGGAGGCGCTGACTACTATCCGCGCCGTCTTGCAGCCCGGGAGCAGGTCGCATCGCTGTTCCCGAGTGCCCGGCGAGTCCCCTCCCAAGGAGTCGCGGCCCCGATGTCCCCTACCCCTGAGCAGAAACGCGCGCGTCTGGCGGAGCTCTTGCGCGAGAAGCGCCGCCCCTCGCAGCGGATCCCGGCGTCGTTCGGCCAGGAGCGCATGTGGTTCCAGGAGCGCCTGTCGCCAGGGCAGGCCGGGCTGGACCTGCTCTACTCCGTGCGGCTGTCGGGAAGGCTCGACGTGGGGTCGCTGGCGGGCAGCCTGAACGAAGTGGTGCGCCGCCACGCCGTGCTGCGCACCTCGTTCGTTGAACAGGAGGGCCGGCCCTGGCAGCGCGTCGTCCCCGAGTTCGTCGTGCCCCTGCCCGTGGTGGACGCGAAGGATGACGCGGACGCATGGCGCCTGCTGCACGAGGCCTCGCGCGCGCCGTTCGATCTGGAGCAGGGCCCGCTGCTGCGCGCCGCGCTCTTCGCCGTCTCCGACACGGAGCACCTGCTGCTGCTCAAGCTGCACCACACCGTGTCCGACGGCTGGTCCATGGGCCTGCTGGTGCACGAACTGGGCGTGCTCTACACGGCCCTGGTTTCAGGCACGCCAGCGACGCTGCCCGACCTGCCGTTGCAGTACGGGGACTTCGCCGTGTGGCAGCGCGAATCGCTGCGGGGCGAGGAGCTGGCCTCGCAGCTCGAATGGTGGCGCTCGCGGTTGGATCCCCGGGCGGTGCTGTCGCTGCCCACGGATCGGCCTCGCTCGGCCCAGGTGGACACGCGGGGCGCGACCGTGTCGGCGGTGCTGCCCACCGTGCTCGTCCAGCGCCTCACCGCGCTCGCGGGACAGGAAGGCACCACGCTGTTCACCGTCCTGCTCGCGGGCTTCAAGCTGCTGCTGCTGCGCTACTCCGGCCAGGAGGACCTCACGGTGGGCACTCCTGTCGCGGGGCGTTCCCGCGCGGAGCTGGAGCGGCTCGTCGGCCTGTTCGTCAACACGCTCGCGCTGCGCACATCGCTGGAGGGCGATCCATCGTTCCGCACGCTCGTCGGGCGCGTGGCCGCCACGTCGCTGGGCGCCTTCGCGCATCAGGACGTGCCGTTCGAGAAGCTGGTGGAGGTCCTCCAGCCTCCGCGCCACCTGGATGTGCCTCCGTTCTTCCAGGTGATGTTCGTCCTGCAGAACACGCCCCTGCCCGCCGTGCGCCTGCCCGGGCTGTCGCTCGATGCGCAGCTCGTCGACAGCGGCTTCGCCCAGTTCGACCTCACCCTCTTCGCGTTCGAACAGCCTGACGGGCTGCGCCTCACCGCCGAGTACCGCACCGCCCTTTTCGACGAGGCCACGATGGCGCGGCTCCTGGGCCACCTGGGCACGCTGCTGGAGGACGCTGCCTCACGGCCTGACGCGCGCCTGTCCGAGCTGTCCCTGCTGGATGCAGCGGAGCGTCAGCGCGTGCTCCATGCTTGGAATGGCCCTCGTGAGGCCTTCCCGCGCGGCCTGCTGTTGCATCAGCTCGTGGAAGCACAGGTCGCGCGCACGCCGGAGGCGGTGGCCGTCACCTTCGAGGGCACGTCGCTCACGTACGCACAGCTCGATGCACGGTCGAACCAGCTTGCGTGGCACCTGCGCGGGCTTGGGGTGGGGCCGGAGGTCCGTGTCGGGCTGCTGCTGGAGCGGTCGCTGGAGCTGGTGGTGGCGCTGATCGCCACGCTGAAGGCCGGTGGCGCCTACGTGCCGTTTGATCCGTCCTTCCCCGCGCAGCGGCTCGCGTGGATGTTCGAGGACGCGCGGCCCTCGGTGATCCTCGCGCTGGAGCGACTGGTGGCGCGGTTCCCCGTCCAGGACGTGCCGGTGCTCTGCCTGGACTCCCAATGGACCGCCGTGGAGCGGCAGCCGTCCACGACACCGCCTCCGGTGTCGCCCGAAGAGGCGCTGGCCTACGTCATCTTCACCTCCGGCAGCACGGGACGACCGAAGGGCGCGATGAACGCGCATCCCGGCATCGTGAACCGCTTGCTGTGGATGCAGGGAGCGCAGCCGCTGTCGCCGGACGACGTCGTGTTGCAGAAGACGCCGTTCAGCTTCGACGTGTCCGTCTGGGAGTTCTTCTGGCCGTTGATGACGGGCGCGCGGCTGGTGGTGGCACGTCCTGGCGGTCATCAGGATCCGGGCTACCTCGCGGACCTCATCGCCCGGGAGCGCGTCACCACCACGCACTTCGTGCCGTCCATGCTCCAGGCCTTCCTGGAGGAGCCGGGCCTGGAGCGCTGCGCCTCGTTGCGCCGCGTGGTGTGCAGCGGTGAAGCGCTGCCGCTGGAGCTGGCCGAGCGCTGTCTGGCGCGCCTTCCCACCATCCGGCTGCACAACCTCTATGGCCCCACCGAGGCCGCGGTGGAGGTCACGGCCTACGAATGCGTGCGCGGCGCGCTGGGGCATTTGGTGCCCATCGGTCATCCGGTGGCGAATACGGACATCCGGCTGCTGGATGCCTCGCTGCGGCCCGTGCCCCAGGGCGTGCCCGGGGAGCTGTTCATCGGCGGCGTGCAGGTGGGGCGCGGGTACCTGGGCCGTCCCGAGCTGACCGCGGAGCGCTTCATTCCGGATGCGTTCAGCGACACGCCCGGCGCCCGGCTGTACCGCACCGGGGACGTGGCCCGCTGGCTGCCGGACGGCGCCATCGAGTACCTGGGCCGCGCCGACTTCCAGGTGAAGGTGCGCGGGCTGCGCATCGAACTGGGGGAGATTGAATCCGCGCTGGAGCAGCACCCCGCGGTGCAGCAGGCGGTGGTGGTCGCGCGCGCGGGGACCACGACCAGTGACACGCGACTGGTGGCGTATCTCGTCGGCCGTGCGGGCCTGCCCCCCGTGGAGACCGAAGCCCTCCGCGCATTCCTCGTGGAGAAGCTTCCCGAGTACATGGTGCCCGCGGTGTTCGTCCCGTTGTCCGCCCTGCCCCTCACCTCCAGCGGCAAGGTGGACCGCAAGGCCCTGCCCACGCCCGACGTCGCCACGGTCGTCACCCCCGCGTATGTCGCACCGCGCACGCCGACCGAGGAGCGGCTCGCTTCCATCTGGGCGGAGCTGCTTCGCGTCGAGCTCGTGGGTGTGCACGACGATTTCTTCGCCATGGGCGGCCACTCGCTGCTGGCGACGCAACTGCTGTCGCGGATCCGCGCGGCCTTCCAGTTCGAGCTCCCACTGCGCGCCGTCTTCAAGACGCCCACGCTCGCGGCGCTCGCCTCCGCCATCGATGAAGCGCAGGGGCGTTCCTCGGGTCCCCTGGCTCCGCCCCTGCGTCCCGTGCCTCGCGACGGAGGGCTCGTCCTGTCCTTCGCGCAGCAGCGACTGTGGTTCCTGGAGCAGCTCCAGCCCGGCTCCATCGCCTACAACCTGCCCGGCATCGTGCAGCTAGAAGGAGCACTCCAGGCCCGTGCGCTGCGACAGGCCCTGGATACGCTGGTCCAGCGCCATGAGGTGCTGCGCACCACGTTCGTCTCGGGCCCCCAGGGTCCCGTGCAGCGCATCGCCTCCGATGCGGCGTGCCCGTTCGAAGTGGTGGACCTGGGCGCCTTGCCTCCCGATGCGCGTGCTTCACGGCTCCAGCGCTTCGTCGCCGAACAGGCGCGGCAGCCCTTCGACCTGGCCCGAGGCCCGCTCTTCCGCGCGGTGCTGGTGCGCGTGGAGGAGACGCGGCACGTGCTGCTCGTGCTCACCCACCACATCGCCTCGGATGGTTGGTCCACGGGCGTCCTCGTGCGGGAGCTGGTGGCCCTCTACCGCGCCTTCGCTTCCGGCCAGACGCCCGCGCTGCCGCCCCTGCCCATCCAGTACGCGGACTTCGCCGCGTGGCAGCGCCAATGGTTGCAGGGCGACGTGCTCGCGACGCAGCTCTCCTGGTGGCGCGAGCAGCTCGCCGGGGCGCCTCCGCTGTTGATGCTCCCCACCGACCGGCCGCGTCCGGCCGTGCAGACGTTCGCGGGGAGTCAGGTCGCGGTGAGACTGCCGCGGAAGCTGTCGGAGGTGGTGCACGCGGTGGCAAAGCGGGAAGGCGCTACACCCTTCATGGTGTTGCTGGCCGCGTATCAGCTCCTGCTCTCGCGGTATGCGGGACAGGAGGACGTCAGCGTGGGCGCTCCGGTCGCGGGGCGCACGCGCGCGGAGACCGAAGGCCTCATCGGCTTCTTCGTCAACACGCTGGTGCTGCGTGCCCGCATCGACCCGCGTGCTTCGTTCCGGACGCTGCTCGCCCAGGTGCGCGCCACCACGCTGAGCGCCTTCGAGCACCAGGACGTCCCTTTCGAGAAGCTGGTCGAGGAGCTCCAGCCCGCGCGTGACACGAGCCACACGCCCTTCTTCCAGGTCACCCTCACGCTCCAGAACGCGCCCACGGCGGAGTGGCGTCTGCCGGGACTCGCGCTGCGCGAGCTGCCTGCCCCGTTCACACCGTCGAAGTACGACTTCAGCCTCATCCTGGAGGAGTCCGCGGAGGGCTTCACCGGAAGCCTCCACTACAACACCGACCTCTTCGACGAGGCCTTCCTCCAGGGACTGCTGCGCGACTACGCCGCGCTGCTCGAAGCGCTTCCCGGACAGCTCGACGTCCCCGTGCAGGGACTGTCATTGCTGGCTGGCGAGGAGCGGCGGCGGGTGCTGGAGGACTGGAGTGGCGCTTCGGCGCTCCGTGGGTTCCCGGAGCAGTCCATCCCCGAGCGCTTCGCCCAGCAGGTCGCGCTTGCGCCCGATGCGCTGGCGTTGGTCTCCGAAGCGGGGAACCTCACCTATGCGCAGCTGGAGGCGCGGTCGAACCAGCTCGCGCACCACCTGCGGGCCTCGGGCATCGCGGGTGGCAGTCGCGTCGCGGTGCTCCTGCCGCGTTCGCCGGAGCTCATCGTCTCGCTGCTGGCCGTGCTCAAGGCTGGCGCTGCCTACGTGCCCATCGACCTGAACGCCCCTCCCGAGCGGTGGTCGCTCCTGCTGGAGCAGTCCGGCCCGGCGATGGTCCTCACCCTGGAAGCGCTCGCGGACGAGCTGCCCTCCCTGCTGACGCCACTGGTGCTCCTGGACGCGGAGTCCTCGCGGTGGGCCTCGCGGCCGGAGACGGCTCCGCCCGTACCGGGGCTGGGCGGGGACAGCCTCGCCTATGTCCTCTTCACCTCGGGCTCCACGGGGACTCCCAAGGGGGTCTGCGTTCCGCACCGCGCCGTGCTGCGGCTGGTGGTGGATACCGACTTCGTGCGCTTCGGTCGTGAGGAGGTGTTCCTCCAGCTTGCGCCCGCGGCGTTCGATGCCTCCACGCTCGAAATCTGGGGCGCGCTGCTGCATGGGGCCCGGCTCGTGCTCGCACCTCCGGGAGAGCTGTCCCTCGCGCGCATCGCCGGGACGCTGAACCACCACCGCGTCACCACCCTGTGGCTCACGGCAGCGCTCTTTGAACAGATGGCGGTGCACCATCCGGACGCCCTCGCCAGCGTGCCCCAGGTGTTGGCGGGCGGTGATGTGCTTCCCGCGTCCCGCGTGCAGGAGCACCTGACGCGACTTCCTCCGGGCGCCCTGCTCGTCAATGGCTACGGGCCCACCGAGAACACCACGTTCTCCACCACCCATGCCCTGCGCGCGGGAGACACGGTGGGCGCCTCCGTTCCCATCGGTCGGCCGCTGCCCCACTCCACCGCGTACGTGCTGGATGCGGCGATGCGGCCGGTGCCTCCGGGCATGCCCGGCGAGCTGTACGTCGGTGGCGAAGGACTCGCATGGGGCTACCTGCACCAGCCCGCACTCACCGCCGAGCGCTTCCTCCCGCACCCTTTCAGCACTACGCCGGGCGCGCGCCTCTACCGCACCGGTGACAGGACCCGCTGGCGTCCGGATGGGACGTTGGACTTCCTGGGCCGCACCGACTTCCAGGTGAAGCTGCGGGGCTTCCGCATCGAACCGGGCGAGATCGAAGCAGCCCTGCGCGGACTGCCCGGCGTGCACGAGGCCATGGCCGTGGTGCGCGAGGACGTCGCCGGGGACAAGCGACTGGTGGCCTACGTCGTCGGAGTGGCGTTGGAGGGCAAGGCCCTGCGCTCCGCCCTCCAGCAGCGGCTCCCCGACTACCTCATCCCTGGCGCCATCGTGGTGCTGGATGCACTGCCCTTGAACGCCAACGGCAAGCTGGACCGCTCGGCACTGCCGGTGCCGGAGGCTCCCGTGGCGTCGGAGGATCGCTTCGTCGCTCCGCGCGATGCGCTGGAGGAACAGCTCGCCGCGCTGTTTGGCGAAGTGCTGCACGTGGCTCGCGTGGGCATCCACGATGACTTCTTCGACCTGGGCGGCCATTCGCTGCTGGCAACCCAGGTGGTGTCACGACTGCGTTCGACGCTCGGGGTGGAGCTGCCCCTGGGGGACTTGTTCACCGCGCCCACCGTGGAGACGCTCGCCATCCGCGTGGCGGCACTGCGTGCGCAGGAGGGTTCACGTCCGGGGACGCCGCCGCTCGTGCCCATGCCTCGCACCGGCCCCGTGCCGCTGTCGTTCGCCCAGCAGCGGCTGTGGTTCCTGGATCAGCTCCAGCCCGGCAGTGCCTTCTACAACGTGCCCGGCATCCTCGTGCTTGATGGCACCTTGAATGCCGCCGCGCTGGAGCAGGCACTCCAGGCCCTGGTGCAACGGCATGAGGCGCTGCGCACCACGTTCGCTTCCGAGGGAGAGGCTCCCGTCCAGCGGCTCCACACCGGCGTCACGCTTTCCCTGCCCGTCGTCGCGCTGACGTCCGTTACCGAGTCCCGCCGCGAAGAGGAAGCGCGCCGCCACGCCGCCGTCGAAGCCGCGCGCCCCTTCGACCTGGGCACCGGCCCGCTCGTGCGCGCCGTGTTGCTGCGGCTGGACCCGCGCCGCCACTGGCTGCTCCTCACGCTGCACCACATCGTGTCCGACGGTTGGTCCATCGGTGTCTTCGCTCGTGAGCTGGGTGCGCTGTACCGCGGCTTCGACTCCGGACAGACGCCCGCACTGCCCGCACTGCCCGTCCAGTACGCCGACTTCGCCCTCTGGCAGCGCCAGTGGTTGCAGGGAGACGTGCTCCAGGCGGAGCTGGACTGGTGGCGGCAGCAGCTCGCCGATGCACCTGCCGCGTTGGACCTGCCCACCGACAAGCCTCGTCCCGCCGCGCAGTCGTTCCGCGGCGCGTCGCTCCCCGTGGCGTTGTCTGCTGAGCTTTCCGCATCCGTGAAGGCGCTGGCGTCGCGTGAAGGCGCCACGCCGTTCATGGTGCTGCTCGCGGGCTTCCAGTTGTTGCTGTCGCGCTACGCCGGCCAGGACGACGTCCTCGTGGGCTCCGCCATCGCCAACCGCAACCGCGCGGAGACCGAAGGCCTCATCGGCTTCTTCGTCAACACGCTGGTGCTGCGCGCCCGCATCGACCCTCGGGCTTCGTTCCGTGCGCTGCTGGCGCAGGTGAAGGCGACGACGCTCGCGGCGTATGCGCACCAGGACCTGCCCTTCGAGAAGCTGGTGGAGGGCATGCAGGGGGCTCGGGACCTGAGCCGCTCGCCGCTGTTCCAGGTGGCCTTCACGTTCCAGAACGCGCCTCTTGGGGCGCTGGACCTTCCCGGCCTGCGCCTGGAGCTGCGCAGCGGGGAGATCAGCACCGCGAAGTTCGACCTGGATTTCAGCCTCCAGGAACGGGACGACGCGTTCAGCGGCGACCTCAACTTCAGCACCGACCTCTTCGAGCCCGCCACCGTCGTCCGGATGATGTCGCACTTCCAGGCGCTGCTCGGATCGCTCACGGCCCGGCCCGACGTGCCGCTGTCGGGACACGCCCTGCTGCACGGGACCGAGCGACAGCGGGTGCTGGTCGACTGGAACGCCACGCACCAGCCGCTCGCGCCGCGCACCGTCCCGGAGCTGTTCGCGGCCCAGGTCCTGCGCACTCCCGACGCCGTGGCCGTGCAACACGAGGCACGGTCGCTCACCTACGCGGCGCTGGAGGCACGGGCGAATCAACTGGCCCGGCACCTGCTGGCGTCCGGGCTGCGACCGGAGGCTCGCGTCGCGCTGTGCGTGGAGCGAGGGGTGGAGCTGGTGGTGGGGATGCTCGGGATCCTCAAGGCGGGTGGGTGCTACGTGCCCATGGATCCCGCGTACCCGCGCCCCCGGCTCGCGTTCATGTTCGAGGACGCGGGCGTCAGCGCGGTGGTGGCGCAGCAGGCGCTCCTGGGCGCGCTTCCCTCGCATGCGCTGCCCACGGTGTGCCTCGACTCCGACGCGGAGGCGCTGGGTCAGCAGTCGACCCGCGCGAACGAGGACGTCACCGTGGTGCCGGAGCAACTGGCCTATGTGCTCTACACGTCGGGCTCCACGGGCCAGCCCAAGGGCGTGGGCATCACGCACCACTCCATCGTGCACCTGGTGCGGGACACGAACTACGTCCAGCTGGGGCCCGATGACCGCATGGTGCAGGCGGGCACGCCGTCGTTCGACCTGGCCACCTTCGAGGTCTGGGGCGCGCTGCTCCATGGCGCCCGGCTGGTCATCCTTCCGCGAGAGGTGACGCTGGCTCCCGCGGAGCTGGCGCGAACCCTGCGCGAGGTGGGCGCCACCACCGCGCTGTTCGCCACGGCGCTGTTCCACACGGTGGCCCGCGAGGTTCCGGACGCCTTCGCCACGATGCGCGTGGTGCTGTTCGCCGGTGAGGCCGCGAACGCGGACGCCGCTCGCGCCGTGCTCCGAGCGGGCGCTCCGGGTCGGCTGGTGAACCTCTATGGCCCCACGGAGGCGACCGTCGGCGTCACCACGCACGACCTCGTGGACCTGCCGGAGCACGCCACGTCGGTGCCCATCGGCCGGCCGATGACGCGGGTCCAGACGTATGTGCTGGATGCGCGCGGCCAGCCCGTGCCCGTGGGCGTCCCGGGCGAGCTGTACCTGGGCGGTGATGGCCTGGCGCGCGGCTACCTGGGCCGTCCCGCGCTGACCGCCGAGCGCTTCGTGCCCTCGCCATTCGGGGACGTGCCCGGAGCCCGGCTCTATCGCACGGGTGACCGGGTCCGTTGGCTGCCGGACGGCACGCTGGACTTCCTGGGCCGCATCGACACGCAGGTGAAGCTGCGCGGCTTCCGCATCGAGTTGAGCGAGGTGGAGGCCATCCTCCGCCAGCACCCGTCGGTGAAGGCCGCCGTGGCGCGACTGCGGGATGAGGGCTCCGGCGACCCGAGGCTGGTGGCGTGGTACGTGCCCGGCGCTCCGGTGGACGCGACGGTGCTGCGCGCCTTCGTCTCCGAACGGCTCCCCGCGCCCCTGGTGCCCTCCGCGTTCGTGGCGTTGGACGCCCTGCCGCTCACGCCCGTGGGCAAGGTGGACCACAAGGCCCTGCCGTCGCCGGATGCGCGGGCGGTCGCCGTGGGGCCCTCGGCTCCGGAGCGGATGACGCGCTTCCAGCAGCGCATCGCCACGCTGTTCCAGGACCTCCTCCGGTTGGAGCAGGTGGGACTGCACGACGACTTCTTCGTCATCGGTGGGCACTCGCTGCTCGCCACGCAGCTCGTCTCTCGGCTGCGGACCACGTTCGGTGTGGAGCTGCCGCTGCGGGCCCTCTTCGATGCGCCCACCGTCGCGCGGCTCACCGACCGGGTGGAGGCGCAGCTGCTCTCCCGCGTCGCGGGCCCCGGCATTCCGGCCCTCGTCGCCACATCGCGCGAGCGGGACCTGCCCCTGTCCTTCGCGCAGCAGCGGCTGTGGGTGGTGGAGCAGCTCCGTCCCGGTGGCAGCCACTACAACATCACCACGGCGCTGCGGCTGGAAGGCGCCCTGGACACCGAGGCACTGCGGCACGCCCTGGAGCAGGTGGTCGCCCGCCACGAAGCCCTGCGGACCACCTTCGCGATGAAGGACGGTCAGCCTGTTCAAACGGTGCACGCGGCTTCCGCCTGGGAGTTGCCCGTTACCGACCTGACGACCGTGGACGCGGCGGCGCGTGAAGACGAAGCCCGTCGGTGCTCCGTGGAAGAGGCAGCGCGGCCGTTCGACCTGGGCCGGGGGCCGCTGCTGCGCACGCGCCTCCTGAGACTGGGGCCGACGGAGCACCTGCTGCTGCTGTGCATGCACCACATCGTCTCCGACGGTTGGTCGCTGGGGGTGTTGGTGCGCGAGGTGGCCACGGGCTACGAGGCCTTCGCTTCGGGCCGGACGCCCGTGCTTCCCGCGCTGCCCGTGCAGTACGCCGACTTCGCCGTGTGGCAGCGCTCGTGGCTCCAGGGGGACGTGCTGGCCGAGCAGGTGGCGTGGTGGAAACAACACCTCGCCGGGGCGCCCCAGGTGCTGGAGCTGCCCACCGACAAGGCCCGCCCCGCGCTCCAGTCCACGCAGGGCGCGCTCCTTCCCGTGCACCTGCCGCTGGAGGCGGTGGAGCGGCTGGTGGCGCTGGGTCGCAAGGAGGGCGCGACGCCGTACATGGCGCTGCTCGCGGTGTGGCAGGTGCTGCTGTCGAGCTACGCACGGCAGGAGGAGCTGCTGGTGGGTTCGCCCATCGCGGGCCGCAACCACGGGGAGCTGGAAGGACTGGTCGGCTTCTTCGTGAACACGCTGGTGCTGCGCGGACGCGTGCGCGCGGGTGACACGTTCCGGACGCTGCTCGCCCAGGTGCGCGGCACGACGCTCTCCGCGTTCGAACACCAGGACCTGCCCTTCGAGAAGCTCGTCGAGGAGCTCCAGGTGCCGCGCGACCTGAGCCGCAATCCGTTGGTGCAGGTCGTCTTCGCGCTGCAGAACGCGCCCACGGGGGAGCTGAAGGCGCCGGGCCTCACGCTGCGCCCGGTGCCGGTGGACAACGCCACGGCGCGCTTCGACCTGGGCCTGCTGCTGCACGAGGCCCCGGACGGCCTGCGTGGCGTCCTCGAATACAGCACCGACCTCTTTGAACGCTCCACGGTGGAGCGGCTGATCGGCCACCTGCGCACGTTGCTGGACGCGGTCGTCGCCGCTCCGGACGTGGCGCTGTCCCGGCTGGAGTGGCTCACGCTTGAGGAGCGTCGACAGGTGCTCACGACGTGGAACGCCACCGCGGTGGACTACCCTCGCGATTCGAACGTCGCCGCGCACTTCGAGCACCAGGTGGCCCTGCGCCCGGACGCCGTCGCGCTGGAGTTCGGTGACGCGCGCCTCACGTACGCGCAGCTGGATGCGCGCGCCAATGCAATGGCCCACCTGCTGGGCTCGCACGGTGTGGTCCCGGATGCGCTCGTGGCCGTGTGTCTGGAGCGCTCCGTCGAATTGATCGTCACGCTCCTGGCCATCCTGAAGGCGGGCGGGGCCTACGTGCCGTTGGATGCCGCGTATCCGGCGCGGCGACTGAGCCTCATGCTGGAGGACGCACCGCCCCGGCTGCTCGTCACCACGCGCGCGCTGCGCTCCACGCTGCCGGTCTCGGACGACGTGCCGTGTGTCTTCGTGGAGGAGTTGTCGCTGGAGGGACAGCCGACCACCGCTCCAGACGTGGCGATCTCCGCGCGGAACCTGTCCTATGTGGACTTCACCTCCGGCAGCACGGGCCGTCCCAAGGGCGTTGCCGTGGAGCACCGGGGCGTGCTGCGCCTGCTGCACGGCGCCACCTGGGCCCGCTTCAGCCCGGACGAGGCCTTCCTGTTGATCGCGCCGCTGTCGTTCGACGCATCGACGCTGGAGGTTTGGGGACCGCTGCTTTCCGGCGGTCGGCTCGTCGTCTTCCCGCCCCAGCCACCCACCGACCTGGAGCTGCTGGGGCAGGTCCTTCGCCGGCATGGCGTCACGTCGCTCTACCTGTCCGCGGGCCTGTTCGCGCAGGTGGTGGACGTGAAGCTGGAGGTGCTGCGCGGCCTGCGGCAGCTCTTCGTGGGTGGGGACGTCCTGTCGCCCACGCACACGCGCCGAGTGGTGGAGACGCTGGGGCTCCCCGTGGTCAATGGCTACGGACCCACCGAGGCCACCGTCTTCACCTGCTGCCTGCGCATGAACAGGCCCGAGGACATCCGGGGCGATGCGATCCCCATCGGTCCGCCGCTGTCGAACACGCGCGTGTACGTGGTGGACGGCGCGCTGCGCCCCGTGCCCGTGGGCGTGCCCGGTGAGCTGCTCATCGGCGGTGACGGCCTCGCGCGCGGCTACATCTCCCGCCCCGACCTCACCGCGGAGCGGTTCCTCCCCAACCCCTTCGCCACCACGGCCGGCGAGCGCGTGTACCGCACGGGGGACCTGGTGCGCTGGCGCGCGGATGGGAGCCTGGACTTCCTGGGCCGCATCGACAGCCAGGTGAAGGTGCGCGGCTACCGCATCGAGCTGTCCGAGGTCGAAGCCGCCCTCAAGGCCTGGAGGCCCGCCATCGCGGATGCCGCCGTGCTCGTGCGCGAAGACGCTCCGGGCGACAAGCGGCTCGTGGCCTACGTGGTGCCTGGCGTCGCGGGGGCACTGGACGTCCAGGCCCTGCGCGAACACCTGCGGCAGCGACTGCCCGAGTACATGGTGCCGACCGCGTTCGTCACCCTGCCCGCCCTGCCGCTCAACGCCAACGGCAAGCTGGACCGCCACGCCCTCCCCGCTCCTGACGCCGCGTCCACCGCGCGCAAGGGCCGCTTCGTGGAGCCCGGTGATCCGCTGGAGGAACAGCTCTCCGCCGTCTGGGCCCGTGAGCTGGGGGCCCGGCGCGTCGGAGTCCACGATCATTTCTTCGAGGACCTGGGGGGCACGTCGCTCACCGTGGTCCGCGTCGCCAATCGGTTGCGTGAGGAGCTCCAGCGCGACGTGCCTGTCGTCTGGTTGTTCGAGCACCCCACCATCCATGCGCTCGCCCAGCGACTGGCGCGCGAGGGAGGGAAGGCTGAGGCGTCGAAGATGGAGAAGCCTGCCCTGCACGCAACATTCACGGAAGCGCCCCTCCCTGCGTCATCTCCGGTCGCGGCGGCGCCCGTGACCACGATTGCGGCAGCGCCGCCGACGCCAGCACCCACGCCTTCTGTGTCCGCACCCGCGCCCGCGCTGCCATCAGGTGCCATCGCCATCATCGGCATGTCGGGGCGCTTCCCCGGCGCGGCCTCCGTGGAGGACTTCTGGCGCAACCTTCGCGAGGGCGTTGAGTCCATCTCCCGCTTCAGCCCGGAGGAGCTGGAGCACCTTCCCGGCCTGCCCGCGGGCGTGGAGCTGTGGCAGCACCCGGGCTTCGTGCCCGCCCACGGGGTGCTCGCGGACATCGATCAATTCGATCCCGCGTTCTTCGATATGTCGCTGCGCGAAGCGCAGTGGACCGACCCGCAGCAGCGGATGTTCCTCCAGTGCGCGTGGGCCGCGCTGGAGGACGCGGGCGTCGACCCCGCGCGCTTCCCCGGTGTCATCTCGCTGTTCGCGGGAGCGAACGAGTCGGGTTACGCGAACGAGGTCCAGCAGCACATGCCGTTGGACTCGGCGGCGTACTTCGAGCTGTTCGGCACCGCGACGTACCAGAGCCTGCCGACGAAGGTGTCCTACAAGCTGGGGCTCACCGGCGAGAGCATGCTCGTGTACACCGCGTGCTCTACGGGGCTCGTGGCCGTTCACGTCGCGTGTCAGAACCTGCTGTCCGGCCTGTCGGACGTGGCGCTCGCGGGCGCGACGCGGCTGTCGGTGCCGCAGCGCACGGGCTACGTGCACCAGGAGGGGATGATCTACTCCCCGGATGGTCACTGCCGCGCCTTCGATGCGAAGGGCCAGGGCACCGTCTCCGGCAGCGGCGTGGCCGCCGTGGTGCTCAAGCGGCTGGAGGACGCGGTGCGCGATGGAGATCCCATCCACGCCGTCATCCGAGCCACCTCCGTCAACAACGACGGACGCAACAAGTCCGGCTTCACCGCTCCGGGCGTGCAGGGGCAGGCGGCCGTCATCACCCAGGCGCTGAAGCGCTCCGGCGTGGCGCCGCAGGACATCGGCTACGTGGAGGCGCACGGCACCGCGACCCCGTTGGGAGACCCCATCGAGGTGGCGGCGCTCCAGCGCGCCTACGGCCTGGGGCCCGAACACCGGGGCACCATCCCGCTGGCCTCGCTGAAGACGAACGTGGGCCACCTGGACACGGTGGCGGGGCTCGCGGGGCTCATCAAGGTCGCGCTGTCGCTGCGCGAGGGAGAGATTCCGCCCAGCCTCCACTTCGAGAACCCGAACCCCCAGATCGACTTCGACGCGGGGCCGTTCTTCGTCAACACCCGCTTGCGGCCGTGGCCCCGGGGAGCGACGCCCCGGCGCGCGGCGGTGAGCTCCTTCGGCGTGGGCGGCACCAACGCGCACGCGGTGCTGGAGGAGGCACCCGTCGTCCGGAGCGGCCCCTCTGCGCGCTCGCACCAGCTCTTCGTGCTGTCGGCGCGGTCGCCCGAGGCGCTGGAGGCGGCTTCGCTGAGGCTTGCCTCGCATGTGCTGGCAGACCGGTCTCCGGAGGCGTTGGAGGCGGCATCGTCGAAGCTCGCCAACGCGGTGCTTTCGGCGCGCTCTCCCGAAGCGTTGGAGGCGGCGGCGAAGCAGCTCGCGCTGCACGTGTTGTCCGCGCGTTCGCCCGAGGCACTGGACGCGTTGTCTGCCCGGTTCTCCGTCGATGTGCCGGAGGCACGGACCGCGCTCGCCGACATGGCGTACACGCAGGCCGTTGGACGACGGGCCTTCGAGTACCGGCGCACGGTGGTGGCGCGCGACGCGGCGGACCTCGCGAAGCAGCTTCGCAAGGCAGCCACACCGGTACGGCTGAAGGACGTGGAAGGGGCTCGCCGGAAGCGCGTGGCCTTCGTCTTCTCAGGACAGGGCACCCAGCAGGTGGGCATGGGCAGGGAGCTGGATGAGACCGTGCCTTCGTTCCGCGCGCACGTGGACGCGTGCCTCGCGCTGCTGGATGCGCCCCTGCGTGCGCGGATGGAAGCACTGCTGCGTCCGGGGCCGGGCCAGGAGGCGGAAGCAGCCACCGCGCTCACGGACACCCGCGTCGCCCTGCCCGCCCTCTTCACGGTGCAGGTGGCCCTGGCGCGGCTGTGGCAGGACTGGGGCATCGTCCCCTACGCCGTGCTGGGACACAGCTTTGGCGAATATGCCGCGGCCTGTGTCGCGGGCGTGCTCTCCCTGCCGGAGGCCCTGCGTCTGGCCGTGGCCCGAGGCGAGCTGATGCACCGGCTGCCTCCGGGCGCGATGCTCGGCGTGGCCCTATCGGCGGCGGAGGTCCAGCCGTTGCTCTCCGGTCGGCTGACGCTCGCCGCGCTCAATGCTCCGGACCGGTGCGTCGTCTCCGGGCCCGTGGAGGAGGTGGAGCGCTTCCAGGCCCTGTTGCAGCAGCGGAAGGCCGGCGCGGTGCGCATGCCTTCACTCCACGCGTTCCACTCCGCGGACGTGGAGCCCTTGATGGGCGAGCTTGCGCGCGTGGTGGCATCGCTCCAGCGCGGTGAGCCTTCGGTGCGCTACGTCTCCAGCCTCACCGGCGCCCTGGCGCTTCCGGGCGAGCTGGCGTCACCTGACTACTGGGCCACGCAGATGCGCCAGCCCGTGCGTTTCACCGACGCGGTGGGTGCGCTGCTGGAAGAGGGTTGCAGCGTGCTGCTGGAGGTGGGGCCCGGTCAGGACCTCACCCCGCTGATGCGCGCTTGCCTGGGCGAGGACAAGGAGCGCGTGAAGGCGTTCGCTTCGCTGCGGCGGAATGGCACCACGACGGAGCAGGCCGGGCTTCTGCAATGCGTGGGAGACCTGTGGTCAGCCGGCCTGGAGATGGACTGGGGCGCCTTCTACGCCCACGAGCAGCGCCGCCGCGTGCACCTGCCCACCTACGCGTTCCTGCGCAAGCGCTGCTGGGTGGAGCCGCGCGTCCAGGACAGCGCGCCCTCCGAGGCCGAGGCCACCGGACGGCCCCTCGCGCCGCCGGCCAGCGTGACACCGCCGCGCGATGTCCAGGACTCGCGACCCGTTGCAGTGTCCGCACCAGAGAGCAGGTCGGCCTCGCTGCTCGGCGCTGGACCTTCGACTTCAACATCGGCACCGGCGAATGGGCCTGCATCGCGGCTCGGCGCTGGGCTTTCGCGCTCCGCCAACGCCGTGTCGCCGTACAGCGTCTCCGCTTCGGAGGTCTCCGCCGCGAACACCCGGCCTCCACTGTCTCCGGTACAGGCGGCTTCCCCCGTCTCAGCAGAGACGGCATCGCCGCCCTCCGTCGCCGATGGCCGTGAGGACGCGCCGCGCGGTGACGTCGAAGCCCGGATCGCCACGCTCTGGCGTGAGCGGTTGGGCATGGACTTCGTCGGCCGCGACGACAACTTCCTGGAGCTGGGCGGCAACTCGCTCATGGCCGCGCAGCTCCTCAACCAGCTCCGCGATGCCTTCAACGTCCAGGTCCCGCTGGCCGCGCTCTTCGAGGCGCCCACCGTCGCGGGCCTCGCATTCCGCATCAAGCCCCTCCTCGGCAACGCCCCCGCAGCCGAACCCACGCGCGAATTGCCGCTCGTGCCCCTCCCGCGCACCGGGCCCCTGCCCCTCTCCTTCGTGCAGGAGCGCGTCTGGCGCCTGGAGCAGTACCTGCCCGGCCTGTCCGCCTACACCATTCCCTTCGTCCTGCGCCTGGAGGGCCCCGCCGACGTCGCCACGCTGGAGCGCGCCATCCAGGAAGTCGTCCAGCGACACGAGGCCCTGCGCACCACCTACGACGCGGTGGACGGCAGGCCCGTACAGCGCTTCCACGCCCACGTGCGCATCCCCCTTCCCGTCGTCGAAGTGGAAGGCACGCCCGAGGAGCGCGAGGAGGCCGCCCTCCAACTCGCCCGCGAGGACGCCGCGCGGCCCTTCGACCTGGTGCGCGGTCCCGTCCTGCGCACCACGCTCGTGCGCCTGCGCGCGGACCTGCACCTGCTGGTCTGCGCCATCCACCACATCGTCTGTGACACGCTCTCCACGTCCCTCTTCCTCCAGGAGGTCGGACAGATCTACGCCGCCTTCGTCCAGGGCAGACCGTCCCCGCTGGCCCCCCTGCCGGTGCAGTACGCGGACTTCGGTGCGTGGCAGCGGCAGTCGCTCGCGGAGTCCCGCTTCCCCGAGCAGGAGCAGTGGTGGCGGCAGCGGCTGGCCGGCATGCCGCGGCAGCTCGGCATCCCCACGGACCGGCCCCGGCCCGCGAACTGTCCGCTCACCTCCGAGCGCATGGTGTTGGACTTCCCGCCCGCGCTCGCGCAGGAGCTGGTCGCCTTCAGCAAGCGCGAGGGCTTCACGTCGTACATGACGGTGCTCGCCGCGTGGAACGCGCTGCTGCACCGCTACACCGGCCAGACGGACCTCATCGTCGGCACGCCCATCGGCAACCGCACGCGACCGGAGCTGCTGCCCCTCATCGGCTACGTGGCGCACTCGGCCGCGTTCCGCACGCACGTCGGAGATGATCCGAGCTTCCGCGAGCTGCTGCACCGCGTGCGGCGCGAGGTCACCGACGTGCAGTCGCGGCCAGACGTCCCGTTCGAGCTGCTCGTCGAACAGCTCGTCCCGGGCAAGGACATTGGCCGGGACCGCATGGCGGACACGGTCTTCGTGTACCACTCGAACCTGGAGATGGGCGGCGATGCGCTGGCCGCCGTCGGGGCACGCGGCACGTTCATCGAAGTACCGGGCACGCCCGTGCAATGGGGCGCCACGCTGTCCGACCTGACGCTCATCCTCACCGAGGAGCCCGGGCGCGTGCACGGCGCGCTGGAGTACGCGACGGAGCTGTTCGACGCCTCCACCGCGCGGCGCATGCTGGAGCACCTCCAGGTGTTGCTCGGCGCGGCGCTGGCCCGGCCCGAGGAGTCCCTCTCCCGCCTGCCGCTGGCCACCGAGGCTGAACGCCTCGCGTGGCCCGAGCCCCGGCCCCTCCCCGACGTGCCGTCCCTGATCACCCGGCTCCGTGAACATGCACGGCGCCAGCCGGACGCTGTCGCCCTCGGCCAGGGCGAGCGGAGCTGGACCTGGAGCGAGCTGGCCTCCCGTGCACATCGACTCGCGACGCGACTGGTGGATCAGGGGCTCCAGCCGGGAGAGCCCGTGGCGCTCTGCCTCCGCGCATCGCCGGAGAAGCTGGCCGCGCTGTGGGGCGTGCTCGAAGCCGGCGGCGCTCCGGTGACGCTCGGGCCCACGGACCTGGACTCGCTGCCCCTGTATGTGTTGGAGGGCAGCCTCGCGCCCCGCCTCATCACGTGGCGGGGGCTGGTCACTTCCGCCCGCCTGGACGCCACGCGCGTGCTCCAGGTCGAGGAGGTGCTGGACGGTGCGGCTCCGCTCACGGAGGACCGTGCGCTCCCGCTTGCGTCACCCGAAACGCTGGCGTGGTTGCTGCCCATGGGCGCGGGCCAGCCCGCGTGGGCGCTGAGTCACGCGTCGTTGACGGGCTTCTTCGCCGGCCTCGATGCGCGCCTGCGTCCGACACCCGGGACCACCTGGCTCGCCGCCTCCGAGCCCGCGCCCGAGAAGCCCGAGCTCGAAGCGCTCTGGGCGCTCTCGCGCGGCCTGCGCATCCTCTTCCCTTCCGAGGCCGTCGCCTCACGCCTCTCCCATGCGGTTGGAGGCGCTTCGTATCCGCTGCAACTGAGCCTGTCGTACTTCGCCAACGACGAGGACTCGCTCACCGGACCCAAGTACGAGCTGCTGATGGAGGGCGCGAAGTTCGCGGACGCGAATGGCTTCTCCGCCATCTGGACGCCCGAGCGTCACTTCCACTCGTTCGGCGGCATCTACCCGCAGCCGGCTGTGGTCTCCGCCGCGCTCGCCTCCGTCACGCGCAACCTGCGCCTGCGCTCCGGCAGCGTCGTGCTCCCCTTGCACGACCCGCTCCTCATCGCTGAACAGTGGGCCGTCGTCGACAACCTCTCGCAAGGGCGGGTCGACGTGTCGGTGGCGACAGGCTGGCACGTGCAGGACTTCACCTTCGCGCCGCAGAACTACGCGGACCGGCGCAACATCCTGCTGCGCCACCTGGAGACCCTGCGCGCCCTGTGGCGCGGTGAGCGCATGGTGCGTCCCGGCGGCAACGGCGTCACCGTGGAGGTGGGCCTGCGTCCCAGGCCCGTGCAGAAGGAGCTGCCCGTGTGGCTCACCGCCACCGCGAACCCGGAGACCTTCCGTCTCGCGGGGGAGCTGGGCGCGGGCGTCCTCACGGGCCTGTTCGCCCACTCGCTGGAGGAGCTGAAGCCGAAGGTGGCGCTGTACCGCGAGGCCTGGCGCCGCAACGGTCACCCGGGCCGGGGACACATCACGTGCATGCTGCACACGTTCCTCGGTGACGACGAAGCCGAGGTCCTCCGGCAGGTGCGCAAGCCGCTGCTGGCGTACTTCCGCAGCTCCGCGGACATCACCGCCTCGCTGCTCGCGGCCCAGGGGCACCAGGGCGAGCTCAACAAGATCTCGAAGGAGGACATCGACGCGCTGCTGGAGCACACCTTCGAGCACCACGCGAAGGGCACGGGCCTCATCGGCACGGTGGAGAGCGGGCTCAAGCGGCTGCGCGACGTGCGGGCCTCGGACGTGGATGAGGTGACGTGCCTCATCGACTTCGGGCTGGAGACGCCCGTCGTGTTGCAGGGGCTCCGTCGGCTGGCCACGCTGCGTGAAGCGCTGGTGTCGGACGAGTCCTCGCGTCAGCACCGTGTGCGGGGCGAAGGCGCGGCGGGCATCGAGGAGTTCCTGGCCCTGGCCCGACAGGCCGGCGCGGTGTGGGTGAACACCACCGCCCGGCTGGCTCGCACGTTGACGGCGGCACCGGGCGCACGCGAGGCCCTGGCACCGGTGGGCACGTGGGTGCTGGAGGGCGCGTCGGTGGAACTCGCGACGGCGCTCCAGCGCACTGCCGGGGGAGATGTGCTGCTCGCGGGAGAGGCCCATGAGGCGGGCCTCCTGCCTCGGGCTCCTGGGGAGAAGCTGCCTTCGGGGCTCCAGGCCTGGGTGCTCGACGCGGCCGGTGAGCCGGTGCCCGCGGGCGTCGTGGGAGAGTTGGCGCTTGAGGGTGCGGGCCTGCCCGCCGCGCTGTGGAAGGTGTCGGGAGAGGAGCCGCACCGACTCGTGCCGCATCCCCGGCACGCCTCCGCGCGCCTCTACCGCACCGGCCGTCCCGTGCGCCTGCGCGCCGACGGTCACGTCGAGCCCATGTCGCTCCCGGCCTTCAAGCCCTTCGCACAGCGTCCGACTGCGAGCCCTGCCAACGGAGCAACCTCCACCCCTGTCACGCCGTCGCGTCAGGCGCAGGAACCGGAAGTCTCGCGTCCGGCCACGGGCACTGAATCTGGAGCGCCGCAGCCCCGTGCCACCGAGGCTTCAGCCCCGCTTGCTGGACCGTCCACCGCCGCGACACGGACCTCCGGAGCCGCGCAGGCCATCCCGCGAGTGCCACGCAACCGGCCCCTGCCGCTGTCCTTCGCCCAGCAACGCCTGTGGTACCTCCAGCAGCTGGAGCCGGACAGCACCGCCTACAACAACGCGATCATCTTCCGGCTCACGGGCGCGCTGGACGTGCGGGCGCTGCAGACGGCGCTCGACGCACTGGTGGAGCGCCACGAGGTCCTGCGCACCACCTACGCCCTGGCGAACGCGGGCGCCGTGCAGGTCATCCACGCCACGGGCTCGCTCCCGTTGGACAGGGAGGACGTCCCCGGTGACACGGCCGAAGCGCGCGAGAGCGCCATGCTTCGCCGCTGCCAGGCGTACACCGCCACGCCCTTCCACCTGGACACGGGCCCCGTCGCGCGCGCCCTGCTCCTGCGGCTGTCTCCGGACACGCACATCCTCCACCTGCTCCTGCACCACGTCGTCTCCGATGCCTGGTGCGCGCTGGTCCTCAGCCGTGAGCTGCCCGTCCTCTACGCCTGCGCCAGCGCGGGCGTGCCGTCCGTCCTGCCGCCCCTGCCGGTGCAGTACGCCGACTACGCCGTCTGGCAGCGCCGGGAGCTGGAGGGCGCGGTGCTGGATGATCAGGTGCGGTGGTGGAAGGCGCTGCTCCAGGGCACCCCGCCGCTGGAGCTGCCCACCGACCGGCCCCGCCCCGCCGTGCAGTCCTACGCGGGCGCGGCCCACCGCTTCCACCTGCCGCGCGAGCTGTCGGAGCCCCTGCTCGCCGTGGGTCGCCGCGAAGGCGCCACGTCCTTCATGGTGCTGATGGCGCTCTTCCAGGGGGTGCTCGCGCGCTACTCCGGCCAGGACGACTTCGCGGTGGGCACGCCCATCGCCGGCCGCACCCGCCCCGAGGTGGAGGGCCTGCTGGGCTGCTTCGTCAACACGCTCGCCTTCCGCGCGAAGCTCGATGGCGCCCCGAGCTTCCGGGAGCTGATTGCCCGCGTGAAGCAGCAGGCCCTGGGCGGCTATGCGCGCCAGGACATGCCCTTCGAGCGACTGGTGGACGTGCTCCAGGTGCCGCGCGACCTGAGCCGCACACCCGTGTTCCAGGCGATCCTCAACGTCATCAACGTGCCGGAGGCCCAGACGACCGGCGGCCAGGGACTCCAGATTGGCGGCGTGGACGTGCCGGTGACGACGTCCAAGTTCGACCTGACGCTGGAGGTCTGGGAGCAGCGCGACGGACTGCGCTGCCGCCTGGAGTACGCCACCGCTCTCTTCGACGAGGAAACGCTGGCCCGGATGGCGGAGCACCTCACGGTGCTGGCGAAGGCCGTCATCGCCGCCCCGGACGCGCCGGTCGCGGACCTACCACTGCTCTCCGCCGATGCGCGCGATCAGGTGCTGCGAGCCTGGAACGACACCCGCGTGGACTTCCCGCGCGGCACGAGCCTCCACCAGCTCTTCGAAGCCCAGGCCGAGCGCACCCCGGACGCCATCGCGCTCCAGTTCGAGGAGCAGCGGCTCGCCTACGCGCAGCTCGAAGCCCGCGCCAACCAGCTCGCGCACCACCTGCGCGCACGAGGGGCCGGTCCGGAGACGCTGGTCGGCGTCTGCCTGGACCGCTCCCTGGAGATGGTCGTGGCCCTGCTGGGCGTCCTCAAGTCCGGCGCCGCCTACGTGCCGTTGGACCCAAGCACCCCGAGTGAGCGGCTCGCCGGGATGCTGGAGGACACCGCCGCGCCCGTCCTCCTCATCCAGGAGCGGTTCCGGGACGCGCTGCCGCCGCACTCCGCGCACGTCGTCGCGTTGGACTCGGGCTGGGACGCCATCGCCCGCGAGCCGACGCACCGGCCCCACCCGCTGGCCGGCGACGACGCCCTCGCCTACGTCATCTTCACATCCGGCAGCACGGGCCGACCCAAGGGCGCGATGAACGCGCACGCGGGCGTCGTCAACCGCCTGCGCTGGATGCAGGGGCGGTATGCGCTGACGGCCGGGGACACGGTGTTGCAGAAGACGCCGTTCAGCTTCGACGTGTCGGTGTGGGAGTTCTTCTGGCCCCTGATGACGGGGGCGAGGCTCGTGCTCGCGAGGCCCGGAGGCCACCAGGAGCCGGACTACCTCACGGCGTTGATGGCGCGGGAGGGCGTGACGACGGCGCACTTCGTGCCGTCCATGCTGCGGGCCTTCGTGGAGGAGCCGGGCCTGGAGGGCCTGACGCGGCTGCGTCAGGTGATGTGCAGCGGCGAAGCCCTGCCCGCGGACCTGGTGCACAAGGCGCAGGCCCGCCTGCCCCACGTCACGCTGCACAACCTCTACGGCCCCACCGAGGCCGCGGTGGACGTGACGTCCTGGGAGTGCCCGCGCGACGAAGCGCTGCGCGTCGTGCCCATCGGTCGCCCGGTGGCGAACACGCGGATGTACGTCCTGGACCGGAAGAACCAGCCCGTGCCGGTGGGCATCCCGGGGGAGCTGTTCATCGGCGGCGTGCAGGTGGGCCGGGGCTACTGGCGCCGTCCCGCGCTCACCGCCGAGCGCTTCGTTCCCGATGCCTTCAGCGATGCGCCCGGAGCCCGCCTCTACCGCACCGGAGACATCGCCCGGTGGCGCGCCGACGGCACGCTGGAGTACCTGGGCCGCGCCGACTTCCAGGTGAAGCTGCGCGGCTTCCGCATCGAGCTGGGAGAGATCGAAGCCGCGCTCCAGGCCTGGGCGGAGATCCGCGAAGCCGTGGCCGTCGTGCGCCAGGAGCACGCGGGAGACCCGCGCCTCATCGCCTATGTCACCGTCGAAGGAGGGAGGCTGGACACCGCCGCCCTGCGAGCGTTCCTGCACGCGCGGCTGCCCGAGTACATGGTGCCCGCCGCCTTCGTCACCCTGGAGGCACTGCCCCTGACCCCCAGCGGCAAGGTGGACCGCAAGGCCCTGCCC
>NZ_RAWA01000509.1 GCF_003611675.1 Corallococcus sp. CA053C | reverse complement strand
AGATGGGTATAAGAGACAGGGAGGAGGGGCGGGGGTCGCCTGCGCTCGCGCGGTCCCGCCTCCCACCATCAGGAGGACCAGGAGCGCCGGCGTCAGCCGTGTGAGCCAGGTGTTCATCCGCCCGTGACCTCCAGCACCACATCATGCTCGATGCGTTGGTCGCCCGCGCGCGCCAGGGCCGTCACCAGGTAGCGCCCCGGCCGCTGTCCGCGCACCGCGATGGGGATCACGTTACTCCCCGCGCTCAGCGCCTGCGTCCACTGGAAGGAGCGCAGCGGCAATTCCTCGCCGTCCGCCCAGAAGGACAACCCTTCCGGCAGGCTCACCTGGAAGTCCGCCTGCTCCACGGCCACGTCCGCCGTGAAGTCCAGCTTGATGACCGCGACCTTGCTCACCGGCACCTGGGTGCCCGGCCGTTCGAGCGCGCGCGCCTGCGGGGTCTCCGGGACGGTGGCACCCGGCAGGTCGCGCACGGCGCCCAGCACCAGGAAGGTGGCCACCCCCGCCGCGATGCCCACCGCGGGCCAGAGCACGGGCGCGTGCCGCCGCCAGAAGGAGCGCACCGCATCCCACCCTGGCGCCGGTGTCGGTGGGCCGGCCTCTACCAGCCGACGGTGGAGCGTGGCCTGGAAGTCGAGCCCGGGCGCGTCGTCTCGCAGCGCCGCCAGACGCTCGCGCAACGCGCGGTCCTCGTTCTCCTCGGGCTCACTCATTTCCCACTCCTTGTCACATGCGACGGAATCTCCCGCCCGGATGTTCCCGCCGACGGTTCATCGGCCGGGCCGTCGGGCCCCTGTCCCCCCGCCAGCAGGGCCTTGAGGTGTGCCCGGCCGCGCGACAGACGCGACTTCACCGTGCCCACCGGGACGCCCTCGATGTCGGCCACCTCTTCATAGCTGTGCCCTTCCACGTCGAAGAGCACCACCGCCGTGCGGAACTCCTCCGGCAGCGCGCGCAGGGCCCGCCACAGCCGGTCCCGCTCCTGGGCGCGCATCAGCCCTTCGTCCGCGGATTCCGCGCCCGACGGCGCCAGGACGTGCTCCTGCTCCAGCGACTCCTCCCGGGCGCGCTCCCGGCCGGCACGGCTGCGGGTGGTGTCATAGAAGGTGTTGCGCACCACCGAATAGAGCCACGTCTGGAACGCGGACTGGAAGCGGTACGAGCGCAGGCTCCGGTACACCTTCACCAGCGCTTCCTGCGCCAGGTCGTCCACGTCCGCGTCCGATGCGGCGAAGGCCCGCGCGAAGCGGCGCACCCGCGGCAGGTGGGACGCGACGAGCAACTCGAAGGCCGGCACGCTGCCGTCCTGGGCTTCGAGGATGAGTGCGCGCAGTTCGCCGTCCACGGTCGGCGGCACTCTATCCGGCCCCGGGTCGCGCTCAAAAAGCCGCGAGAAATCATCCGCCGGGAACACGGCGGAAATTCATTTCGTCTCATGGAGGCAACGGGCAGCGGCCGGGCACCGGATGACACAAGGGAGCACGCACACATGAGGCACTGGAGCAGGGGCAGTCAGTGGCTTGGGGCAGTCGCGTTGGTGGTGGGCACCATGACGGTCGGCTGCGGTTCGGACTCCGCGAACTCGGACGCCACGTCGGAAGTGTCGCAGACCGTGGAGGCCACGTCGGACTCGAGCGACGCGGTGGAGGTGTCCAGCCTGCTGCATGGTCTGGACAAGCTGCGTCCCCAGGCCGTGGAAGGCTTTCACTGTGACGCGACCCCCGACATCACCACCGTGGACGTGTGTGGCAAGAGTCTGCCCGCCACGGTGCACCTGGAGTGGACGGACTGCGCGGCCCCGTCGCGACCCGGTGGACCTGGCGGTCCCGGCGGCGGTGGTGGCCATGAGGGCCCGCCGCCTCCTCCCCCGGACGGCGGAGCGCCCCCGGTGGACGGCCCGGCGTTCGGAGGCGGAGACGCGGGCAGGCCGGGTGGTCCTGGCGGGCCTGGCGGGCCTGGTGGTCGCGGCCCGCGCGGTGGACCGTCCAGCGGCACGGTGGACATCGTGAATGCCTATTCGGCCGCCGAGGACTGCACGGGCGCGGTGACGCAAAGCCAGACAGTCACCTTCGAGATCTCCCGCACGAACGCCGAGGGCGAGGTCTCCACGGTGAAGGGCACCACGTCCTCCACCTCGGAGCTGGTGGACGGCGCGCCGCCGCGGCAGAAGAGCACGCAGGCGGATGTGACGCGCACGCACACGGATGCGTCCGGCGCGGTGGTGAAGTCGGTGCGCCTGACGGGCGAGCTGTCCGTCGCGTTCTCCAGCGACACGCCGCCGGTGCGCACCATCGATGGCGCCTACACGGAGACCCTGCTCGATGGTTCGCAGGGCACCGTCACGCTCGCGGGCATCGTGCGGCCTTCGCGCGACGTGTGCCCCTGGCCTACGGGCGGCACGCTCACGCGCACCACCGCGGACGGGGAGAGCCACGTGCTCGCCTTCGGTCCGGCGTGCGGTGACGGCACGCTCGACGGCGCCACGGTGAGCCTGCCCGAGCGCGGTGAGCGCGGCGGCGGTCGCCACTAATCACTTTCACGGGGCTCGCGGCCCGGGGGCAACTTCCTCTCCCCCTCCATCCTCCGGGCCGCGACGCCTCTCCCTACACGCGCGCAGAGGGCTCTTTCCTTCGGGTGGCAACGCGGATCAAGGCGCTGAGCGTCCGCCGATCTCCGGGAAGCGTTCGTAGGTCCGCTTGAGCGTGTCCAGATGGGCGGGGTTGTCCAGGTCGAGCGGCGCATCCGTGAGCCGCACGACCCACCCGCCCGTCGCCGTGCGCCGCGCCCGTGAGAGCAGTTCAGCGTCGCGCGCAGGGTCCGGGAACCCGATGGCCCGTGCGGCAGCGGCAGACCAGTAGTTCAGCCATCCGAGGTAGTAGGGAATCTCGGGCGAGCGGATGTGCTCGAAGAGCTTCAGGGCGGGCAACCCCCGGCGTGGGGCCGGCGGCCCTTCCAGCGTAGGTGCTGTCTGATGTGCGATGTCCAGCGCAGCGCCGTCCGGCGTCGCCTGCCCCCAGAATGCACGTGCGCCCTCTGCCACGGCTTCAAGCACATCCGCTGCTGCCGTGATTACGGCCGCGTCCAGTGGCAACTTTGCATGGACTTGGAGTTGTGGCCGACCGCCTGGGCTCACATACGCGGATCGGTGACGCCCGGAAATAACCACGGGGTATTGCTCATCGCCGTTACATACCAGCGGGAACTCGCCGCGCGTGGCCGCCTCGGATAACCACGCGTCGCGCTGTGGCAACGCGGCAAGCCGTCGCCTCTCGGTAACTCTCCATTCCATGCGCAAGCCGGGCAATGCTTGTTCCAAACCATGGACGACAGCGAGTGTGCGGTTGTCGTCACCCACAAGCGCAGGCGCATAGACGTTGAGGATGAGGGGGGGGCGAGAAGTCATCTTTTGCATCCCGTGACGACGACCTTGAAGGTGGAATCCTGCGCGAGCAGCGCGAGTCTGTGCGCGGCGGTGCTCACGCCAACAACGAAGTCATATCCACAGGCCCGCGCAACGTCGCGTTCCTTGTTCAATTGATTGAGTTCATTCTCAATCTCCCGCTCCTGGATGAAGCCGTTGTATGAGTCGAATCGATGGGTCTTGATTTCCCACAGCACGCGCACGCCGACTTGCAGCGCATCGAAGCGTATTCCGTCCACGCTCACGTCCATCCCAGGATAACGGTTGGGCGGGAACCAGTCGGCGCACTCGTTATGTGGAACATCCTTGGTTGCGCGCGGCACCGGAACAGGCTCGCAACTGGCGCGGCGCGTCCGGTCCACGAGCACGGGTGGCACCGGGGGCTGCCAGTCCTGCCCTGCTGGCTCGGGCTGTGGCTTGGGCTTGCGTTGCGCTTCAGCCTCCCGGGAGGCCACCTTCGTTCCGCGTGAGGTCCCTGCTTCCTCGGGGTAGGCGTGGCGGAACTCATACGCATCCAGTTCCTCCTTGATGGCGACTCCTACGACCACCACGCCAAGGACGATCACCGCACCCACAACAATCTCCGGTGCCGCCAGGACGCAAACCCCGAGTCCCATGGCAGCCGCGTCCGCGGAGGCGACCGTGCACCGTCCCGTCGGGTCGTGAAATCGGATCCGGTCCTGGTCGAGGGCCTGAAAACATCTCTCCGCCACCACGGACCAGGAATGGGAGGCCTCGTGGACGACGCAGCGTCCTCCGTCAGTCCAGGGCAGCTTTGCCGCTCGCTGGAGGTTGGCGATTCTCTGGCTCCGAGTCCCCCGCGCGCTGGGAGGCGGTGTCGACGCAGCGCAGGCGGAGAGAATCAGCAGGAGTCCGATGCAAGCGCGGGAACGCATGGTCACGACCTTTCCACCAGGTCAGGGGAGGGAGCTACGCAGGCGCGCAGACGATGAGGGTCATCTTCCGCCTGACGGTCCTCTCTACGGGTTGCCCGCTTCCGCGTACAGCACGAACCCATCGACGGGCATGGGTGCATGGGGGACGAGCGTCTCCACGAGAAAGAGGTTGTCACAGTGCTCGGCGTTCGGCCCGCCAAAGACAGTCTTGATGGCCGGCTCCACGCACTCGTCGGCGGAGAGAAACGTGCTGCCAGCTTGAGCGAGCCTGCGAACGATGTGCGCGGGATGAACGCTCCACTCCTGGCTTCCAGGAGCGATTCGCGTGCCGACCTGGCCGAGCCACTGCGCGAGATCCGCTTGCTGTGACTCAAAAAACTTATCGAATTCCGTCCTGGGAGGATTGGCGCTGGAGGGAGAGATCCATTCGGTCACACGCGCCTCCGGCATGGCCGACTCCGCCCATGCGGCCACTGCCGTTGGGTCAATGAGATGAAACCGCGTCCACGACCGCTCCATCGGCGGTTCGCCGTTCCAATAGCGCATCACATCAGAACCGACGAACCCTGAGAGTTCGACGCGCCCAGCGGCATCCACCTCCATCAAGAACGCGGGGGTGCTGTCGTAGATGTTGTACTGAAAGGCGGGCACGCCCAGCCGCGAGGAAAGGCGTGCGAGCAGCGGCGGGGTCCCCTGCATCAGGAGCTCGAAGGGTGCGGTGCGCAGGACGGTCCACCCGGGGGCGCCGTGAAACCCCGCCAGTCCCCAGCGCTGCACCTCGTCACCGAGCCCGTACTGCATGCGATCGGACCGCTCCGGGGTGCGTGGCCTGGGGGTGGTCAATCGCCGCCCCGCCTCCACCAACAAGCGTGAGAGTTCCCTCTCGACCCGAGCGATATCCGCACTCTGGATGAAGGCCACGTTGAGCCACGTTCCCATGGAGGATGCGCCTGCCTTTCTCAGCCCTGCTTTACAGGGGCGTGTCCCGGCGAGGAAGCGGCAGCGGCCAGGCAGGCTCCGCCCCTCGGTGTGCGCCCGCCCGCTCCCCACCTCATATTCCGGGAGGCGTAGGGCTGGAGCGGAGGCGACACGTGCTGCAAGAGAGCCGGACAACACCCGTGCAGGACGTGGGGCGTGGGCTGCTGGGCGCGTTCATGGTCGGCGCCGGCGCGGGGCATCTCAGCTTCGCGCGAGTGCCCTTCCAGGCGCAGGTGCCTGACTGGGTCCCGATGGACAAGGACACCGTGGTCCTGCTCTCCGGAGTGGTCGAGATAGGACTCGGGCTGACCCTGCTCTTCAACAAGCGGCACCGCGCCCTCGTCGGGCTGGGACTGGCGGCCTTCTTCGCGGCGGTTTTTCCCGGCAACCTGCATCAGTACGCCAAACACCTCCCCGCGTTCGGCCTCGATACGGACACCCAGCGGCTGGCGCGGCTGTTCTTCCAGCCCGTGCTGATGGGCTGGGCGCTGTGGTCCACCGGGGCCCGGCTCAAGACAGGCAAGAAGTCCGGGCCCCTGCCGCGCACCTGATGGGAGCGGAGCCAGGGCTGGCGTGTACCCCAAGGGGGCTCCAGCGGCCTGTCCACTGGCCGGGAGCATCGCTCGGGCGGCCCCGTCAGCGTCCCTCCTCGGCCCCTCTGCACCCTCCCTCCCGCTCAACAGGGCCCCCATCCCTCTGATGCGCCTCGGCTGTGCAGGGGGCTTCA
>NZ_RAWA01000508.1 GCF_003611675.1 Corallococcus sp. CA053C | reverse complement strand
CTCCGGGTGACGCCTCCGAGCACGAGCCGCTCCTGACCGCGGACGCAGCGGATCCGCCCGGTGGACCGGGCTCGCCCTTCCAGTACACGCCTGAGCCCTTCGGCCTGCCCTCCGCGCGCAAGGCCGTGGCCGCGCACCTGTCCGCGCGGGGCGCGCCCGTGTCCGCCGCCCATGTCGTCCTCGGCGCCAGCACCAGCGAGGCCTACGGGTGGCTCTTCCAACTGCTCTGCGACCCGGGGGACAGCGTGCTCGTGCCCGCGCCCGGCTACCCGCTGGTGGACGTGCTGGCGCGCCTGGAGGGCGTGCACGCGCGTCCCTACCGGCTGCCCGCCGTGCATGGCTTCGGACTGGATGCGAGCGCGGTGGAGGCGGCGGTCGATGCCCGCACGCGCGCGGTGCTCGTGGTGAACCCCGGCAACCCCACCGGCCACTTCCTCCACGAAGGCGAACTCCAGGCGCTCGCGGACGTGTGCGCGCGCCACGGCCTCGCGCTCATCTGTGACGAGGTGTTCTCCGACTTCGGCTGGGACACCGAAGCGGGGAGGGTGACGTCGGTGGCGGGACGGGCCCTGCCATGCCTCACCTTCTGCCTGTCCGGCCTGTCCAAGGTCGCGGGCCTGCCCGGCCTCAAGCTGTCCTGGCTGCACGTGGGCGGCCCCAGCGCCGAACGCGACGAGGCCCTGGCCCGGCTGGAGGACGTGGCGGACGCGGCCCTGTCCGTGGGCACACCCGTGCAGCTCGCCCTGCCCGCGCTCCTGGCGCACGCGCCCGTGTTCCAGCAGGCCCTCCTGGAGCGCGTGAAGGGCAACCGCGCGCGGCTCCTCGCGGCTCGCCCCCAGGATGCCTCCTGGGACGTGGTGCCCGCGCACGGCGGCTGGAGTGCGGTGCTTCGCATCCCCCGCGAGCCCGGCGAGGAGGCCACCTGCTTGCGGCTCCTCGCCGACGGCGTGCGCGTACAGCCGGGCTACTTCCACGACTTCGGCGGCGGCGCGTACCTCGTGCTGTCGCTGCTGCCGACACCCGAGGTCTTCACCGCCGCGCTCGCGCCGCTGGTGCGCGTGCTCTCCGCCTGACGCTCAGTCCGCCGTCGGGTTGATGAGCTGGAGCGTGCGGAAGCCGTTGGACTCCACCTTGAACAGCTCGTACGGCGAAGGGGCTTCACCCGTGTCGTTGTTGAAGTCCAGTTCGCCGCTGGCGCCCTGCACGTTGATGCCCTTGCCCTGGCGCAGGCTGTCGCGCGCGCCGGTGAACTGCACCGGGCCCAACTGGTAGCTGGTCACCGTCTGCCCCGAGGCGGGCGTCACCTTCGTGAGCCCCTCCGCGATGCGGGTGCCGGTGACAGGCTGCGGGTTGGCCAGGTCGTTGCCAATCGCGTACGCCGCGCCCAGCGTCACCAGGTACATGGCGTCATACGCATGCGCGGTGAAGGAGAACTGCCCCGGGTCCACCTTGTAGGCGGTGGTGAAGCGGTCCGCGAAGAACTTGTAGGTGGGTTCCTGGGGCCGCGCCGACGCGGGCGCCGTGCCGTAGGAGCCGACGATCTCGTTCTTGCCCGCGCCCAGGTTCGTCAGCAGGGTGGGATCCTTGCTGGCGTCGGTGAGGAACCACCGGTTGCCGTTGGCCATGGACACGCCCGCCGACACCGCCGCGGGCAGCAGCCGGGAGTTGTCCTCGGTGAAGCCCGCCAGCACCGTCAGGTCCGGCTTGAAGGTCGCCAGCCGGCTCACCGCGCCCGCCACGTCGCTGTTGCGCTCGTACTGCGCGCCGTCCAGTTGCTTGGTGGTGAGCCTGCTCAGCAGCGCCGAATACAGGCCCTGGCCGTAGGTGTCGTTCACGTACGCCACGCCCACCTTGTTCGGCGATACGAACGTCACGCCCGGATCATTGATGACCGTGGTGCCCCGGAGCACGTCCGCGATGACGCGGCCCTGGAGCGCGTCCGAGGGCGTGGTGCGCCACACCAGGCCCACCGCGCCGCCGTTCTTGTCCTCCAGCGAGGTGAAGGCCGCGCTGGTGGCCGTGTGGCTCATCAACAGCACGTTCTTCGGGATGGTGATGGAGCTGATGCCGATGGTCTGCGCGCTGCCCGCGCTGAACACCGCCACCGTCTGCTTGTCGTCCACCAGCCAGCGCGCCTGCGTCTTGGCGTTCTCCACGTCCGCCTGCGTGTCGCAGACGTACAGGACGAACTGCCGGCCGCCCACGCCCTCCAGCGCGTTCACCTCGTCCAGCGCCAGCTTCAGCCCGTTGAGGCGCTGCTGCTCAATCTCCGCGGAGCCGCTGCGGTTGGTGAGCGGCACCAGCGCGCCCAACGCAATCGCGTTCGCCGCGGACGTGGCGCCGAACACCTGCCCGCACCCGGCCGGCTGCGGCAGGCAGAAGCCGGAGGTGCAGACGCTGTTGGCGCCGCAGTCACCGCTCGTGTCGCATTCGGACAGGCCGCCCGCCGTGGTGAAGCTGCACCCGGAGGCCAGCACGGCCATGCCCAACGTCATCCAACCCAGTGCACGCATCAGAAGTGGACCTCCATGCCAGCCCCGACCCCGCGCGGCGCGAGCGTCACGCGGACCTCGCCCTGCGTGGGAGGGCCCTCTTTGGGATACAGGATGATGGCGGTGATGGCACCCGCGATGCCCACGCCGAAGCCGATGTCCGCGAGCAGCGCCTTGCTGCGCGTGCTGTCCGCGTTCGTCTCCTTGGCCTCCAGCGTGCTGGCGTTGTCGAACTGCTCGCGCGCGTCCCGGGCCTGCATGCCGAACAGCACGCCCGCGCCCACGCCCAGCACCGCCACGCCGCCCACCGCGAAGGCGCCAATGCGCTGACGCTGGTAGGACTTCACCGCGCGGTCGTACTCCGCCTGCCGCTGGCGCTCGCTGTCCTCCTCCGCGCGCCGGGCCGCCTGCTGCTCCTCCTCCGCCTGCCGCCGCGCCGCGTCCGCCTCCGCCTCCAGCCGCTTGCGGTCCGCGTCCGCCGTCGCCTGCGCCTGGTCCTCGCGGTCCAGCTGCACCCGCAGCCGGTCGATGGCGCGGTTGCTGTTCTTCAGCAGCGCGGGGTCCGTCTCGTCACTGGAGCTGGTGACGTACTGGCGGTACCAGGTCATCGCCTCGCGCGGCTCGCCCGCGTACTCCAGCGCCACGGCGATGTTGTAGATGTAGCGCGGGTGGGGCTGCGCGGCGTGGGCCTGCTTCAGCACCTCCGCGGCCTCGCGGTACTTGCCCGCGTCATACAGGCGCTTGCCCTCCTTCAGGAGCGCCTGCACGTTGGGGGCCTTGGTCCCGCCC
The DNA here is from genome assembly GCF_003611675.1 of Corallococcus sp. CA053C. Taxonomy (GTDB): domain Bacteria; phylum Myxococcota; class Myxococcia; order Myxococcales; family Myxococcaceae; genus Corallococcus. Next base: position 2,798 of record NZ_RAWA01000508.1, on the reverse strand, counting down.
CGCTGCGCCAGGGCCGAGCCCGGAGCCAGCGCGAGCGCCAGCGACAACACGAAAGCCAGTCTCATGGGGGACGGAGACTAGCGCCGAACCCCCCGTGCGTCGAAGCGGCGACGCCCAAATGCACCGGGGCCGCCCCCCACCCCCCGTCTCCAGGGGGGGCCGAGCGGCCCCGACGGGACTTCCCTACGCCTTCAGCGGGCGATCAGCCGTCCAGGCGGGAGATGAGCAGCTTGCGCTGCAGCATCAGGGCCTCGGGGGCCTTGGTGCCCAGCTGCTCGAAGAAGACCTCCTGGCTCTTGAGCTCGCTCTTCCACTCGTCCTCCTTGATGGAGGTGGCCTCCGCGACGGCCTCCTGGGACAGGTCCAGGCCCTGCAGGTTGAGGCCGTTGTCCTGGCGCGGCACCCAGCCGAGCAGCGTCTCCTGCGTGGGGACGCGGCCGTGGACGCGGTTCACGATCCACTCGAGGACGCGCATGTTGTCCCCGAAGCCCGGCCAGATGAACTTGCCGTTCTTGTCCTGCCGGAACCAGTTGACCTGGAAGATCTTCGGCAGCTGCGGGATGGACTTCTGCATGTCCAGCCAGTGCTGGAGGTAGTCACCCATGTGGTAGCCGCAGAAGGGCAGCATGGCCATGGGGTCGCGGCGCACCACGCCCACCTTGCCGGTGGCCGCGGCCGTCGTCTCACTGCCCATGGTGGCACCCAGGAACACGCCGTGGGTCCAGTTGAAGGCCTGGATGACCAGCGGGACGGTGTTGGAGCGCCGGCCGCCGAAGATGAGCGCGCTGATGGGGACGCCCATCGGGTCGTTCGCCTTGGTGCTCAGCACGGGGTTGTTGCTCATGGGCGCGGTGAAGCGGCTGTTCGGGTGCGCCGCCTTCTCCGGGCTGCCCTTCTTCCAGGGCTTGCCCTGCCAGTCGGTGAGCTCCTCGGGGACCTCGCCGTCCTTGCCCTCCCACCACACGTCGCCGTCGGCCGTGAGGGCCACGTTCGTGAAGAGGGTGTCCCTGGAGATGGTCTCCATGGCGTTGGGGTTGGTCTTGTTGTTGGTGCCCGGCACCACGCCGAAATAGCCGGCCTCCGGGTTGATGGCGTACAGCCGGCCGTCCGGGCCCGGGCGCATCCAGGCGATGTCGTCGCCCACCGTTTCGATCTTCCAGCCCTTGTACTCCTTGGGCGGGATCATCATCGCGAAGTTCGTCTTGCCACACGCGGACGGGAAGGCGGCGGCGACGTAGGTCGTCTCACCCTTGGGGCTGGTGACGCCCAGGATGAGCATGTGCTCCGCCAGCCACCCCTCCTCGCGGCCCAGGTAGCTGCCGATGCGCAGGGCGAGGCACTTCTTGCCCAGCAGCACGTTGCCGCCATAGCCGGAGCCGAAGCTCCAGATGGTGTTGTCCTGGGGGAAGTGACAGATGTAGCGGCGGTCCGGGTTCACGTCGCCCGTGGAGTGCAGGCCGCGGTTGAAGTCGTCGCTGTCGCCCAGCATGTCCAGCGCGGCCTTCCCCATGCGGGTCATGATCCGCATGTTGAGGACCACGTAGTCGCTGTCCGTCAGCTCCACGCCAATCTTGGTGAAGGGGCTGCCCAGCGGGCCCATGGCGTAGGGCACCACGTACATCGTGCGGCCCTTCATGCAGCCTTCGAACAGGTGGCCCAGCTTCGTGTACGCGGCCTCCGGGTCCATCCAGTTGTTGGTGGGGCCCGCGTCCGTCTTGTTCGGCGTACAGATGAACGTGAGGTGCTCGACGCGCGCCACGTCGTTCGGGTTGGAGCGGTGCAGATAGCAGCCGGGGCGCTTCTGGGGGTTGAGCGGGATGAGCGTGCCGTCCTTCACGGCCTGCTCGGTGAGGCGCTGCTTCTCAGCCTCGGAGCCGTCGCACCAGACGATGCGATCCGGCTGCGTCATCGCGGCCATCCTGGCCACCCAGGCCAGCAGCGTGGGGTTCTTCGTGGGCGCCTGCTCGGTGGCGGCGGCCGCTTGCGTCGAAGCCATGGAAGTCTCCTCGGTGTGTCTCATGAGCGGATCTCCCGCGTACCGGTTCACAAGGGGGGCAAGACCCTACCAGCGGAAGGACATTTAACCTTCTGGAGCGGAGCCCCAAAAGCAACCGACGTCCGGCAGTCAACCGGACTTTCGCCCGTTCTGGCCTAATTCCACTTATCAGCGCCCGGTCCCCCATCAGTAGACGGCGCGGTGCGGCATTCGCTGTCGGTGCGTCAGTGGATGGCGGCGCGCAGGCCCACGTCCGCGAGCACCTTGGATTCCTGGGCAAGCAGGTGTTGCAGCCGCGCGTCCACGCCGGCCTCGTCCCCGCCCGACGCGGTGACGGCCAGCCGGTGGAAGAGGGATTGGTGGCCGTCCTCGGACTGGGCCAGCTCTCCGTAGAACCGGGCGAGCGCCGGGTCGGTGAGCCCTTCGGCGAGCAGGGACAGCCGTTCGCAGGAGCGCGCTTCGATGATGGCGGCGACGAGCAGCCGGTCCACGCGCCGCTCCGGGGCAGGGGTGCGCACGTGCTTCTGGAGCCCCTGCGCGTACGGGTCCCCTGAGTCCTTCGTGAGGGTGAGGCCGCGCGCGGCCATCAGGTCCAGCACGCGCGCCAGGTGGGCGCTCTCCTCGCGGGCCAGCCGGGCCATCTGCGCGGGCAGGCCGGGCAGGTCCGGGTAGGCCTGGAGCATGGACAGCGCGTTGGCGGCGGCCTTCTTCTCGCAGTGGGCGTGGTCCACCAGCACCGCGTCGAAGTTCGCGAGCGCCAGCGGCAGCCAGCCGGGGTCCGTGGGCGCGTGGAGGATGACGG
>NZ_RAWA01000507.1 GCF_003611675.1 Corallococcus sp. CA053C | reverse complement strand
GACCCCTTCCAGCCTGCCGCGGCCCAGCATCGTCACCGGCCGCTGAGGACCCCTCCATGCTGAAGTGGGCGCAGAAGCTGGGAATGCTCGTGCTGCTCTTCGCCCTCTGGGAGGGGCTGTCGCGCTCGGGCGTGTGGAACAAGCACCTGTTCCCCGGTCCCCTCGAAGTGCTGGAGAGCCTGTTCGCCATGGCCCGCGACGGGCGGCTGGGCGGCGCCACGCTGCGCTCCATGGGGCGGCTCGTGCGCGCCTACGCCATGTCGGTGTGCATCGGCGTGCCGCTGGGGCTGCTCATCGCGCGGCTCGCCTTCTTCCGCAACGCGGTGAAGCCCGTGGTGACGGGGCTCCAGGCGCTGCCCTCCATCTGCTGGCTGCCGCTGGCCCTCCTGTGGTTCGGCCTCAACGACAGCGCCATCCTCTTCGTGGTGGTGATGGGCAGCGTGCTGGGCATCTCCATCGCCACCGAGGACGCGGTCAACGGCCTGGATCCGCAGCTGGCGCGCGTGGCCCGGACGCTGGGCGTGCGCGGCCTGCGCTTCTACTTCGGCGTGCTGTTGCCCGGCGCCCTGCCCGGCATCGTCACCGGCCTCAAGCTGGGGTGGAGCTTCGCGTGGCGCGCGCTGCTCGCGGGCGAATTGCTCTTCGTCTCCGGCGGGCTGGGCCAGCTGCTCACCATGGGGCGCGAGCTGATGGACGTGACGCAGGTGATGGCGGTGATGCTCGCCATCATCCTCATCGGCGTCACCGTGGACCGGGTCCTCTTCCAGACGGTGGAGGCGAAGCTGCGCCGCCGGTGGGGCCTGACGACGTCGTCTTGAGGCGGCCGCGTGTGAGCCCGGTGTGAGCCTCACGACGCTTCACGTCATTTCACCCTCAAGGGCATTGAAAACCGGCACGGCTTGCCCGTTAGCGTGAGGGCACCCATGCGTTCCCCGCGTCCAGTGCCCGGCCTCGTCCTCCTCTGCGTCCTCCTGACCGGCGTGTCGTCGTGCAAGCGCGACACCCCGTCCGGCGCCAACGCGCCGCTGCGCGTGGCCTTCTTCCCCAACATCACGCATGCGCAGGCGCTGGTGGCGAACTCGGAGGGGCTGCTGGGGTCGCAGCCCGGGATGGGCCACGTGGAGGTGCGCCAGTTCAACGCGGGCCCCGCCGCCATGGAGGCGCTGGTGGCGGGCTCCGTGGACGTGGCCTACGTGGGGCCCGGCCCCGCCATCAACACGTACCTCAAGGCCGGCAAGGAGCTGCGCATCATCGCGGGCGCGGTGAACGGCGGCGCGGTGCTGGTGGTGAAGTCCGCGAAGACGGCCGCGGACCTGAAGGGCAAGAAGCTGGCGACGCCGCAGCTGGGCAACACCCAGGACATCGCGCTGCGCCACTGGCTCAAGGAGCAGAAGCTCAGCATCTCCGCGGACGCGGGCGGCGACGTGCAGGTGATTCCCATCAGCAACCCGGACATCCTGGGCCAGTACCTCCAGGGCGCCATTGAAGGCGCGTGGGTGCCGGAGCCCTGGGGCGCGCGCATGCTCGCCGAAGGCGGCGGCCACATCCTCGTGGACGAGCGCGACCTGTGGCCGGACAAGCGCTTCCCCACCACGGTGGTGGTGACGACGAAGAAGGTGCTGGAGACGCAGCGCCCGCGCATCGCCGCGCTCCTGCGCACGCACGTGCGGCTCACCGAGCGCTGGCGCGCGGACCCGGCCGCCTTCGCCACGTCCACCAACGCCGCCTTCGGGCAGCTCACCCACAAGCCCCTGCCGGCGCCGGTGCTCCAGGACGCCTTCTCCCGCCTGGAGCCCAGCCTGGATCCGGTGCCCGCCGCGCTCGCGACCTCCGCCCGCCACGCGAAGGAGCTGGGGTTCATTCCCAGCGACGACATCGCGGGGCTGGTGGACCTGAGCGTGCTGGACGAGGTGCGCGGCGCGAAGGCGAACTGAAGTCCCCCTCCGACCTGGCGGCGCGCTAGTCCAGCTTCTCGCCAGCGATGGACAGGGCCACGTTGTTCGTCTTTTCCTCCACCTGGTAGACGGCCACGACCTGCTGGCCCTTCTGGGGCAGCTTGCTGATTTGCAGCGCGCTCATGTCGAGGGGCACCACCGGACCCGACACGTCCTGGACGTAGAGCGTCAGCCCGTCCTGCTTCACCACCGGCCCCGTCACCTGGAGCATCCGGTCCGGGTCGGGATTGATTTGCCGGCTTGCCTGGTTCTGGGTGAGGCTCGCGGGGTTGCTGTCCGAGACGGTGCCCACGACGTTGGACGGGCTGGTGCTGGCCCGTTCGCTGAGTATCCCCCTCGCGCCCAGGTCCTGGGCCCTCCCCACATTGGGTGCTTCCGCCCGCCCCAGGCCGGGTCCCAGCAACAGACCGAGCATTGGAGCGGTGAACAGCACTGCTCGCCATCCTCCGGGGAATCTGCGCATCATCGTTACTCCTCCGTGGCATGGGGGCGCTGCCCCCTGGCTCACACCTCAACATGGGGTGGAGGGCGCTGAATGTTCAGCGGCTGAACACGGGCCGTGCCCGTGGTGGCGGCTACACAGTAGGGTGCAGCACGCACGGGCCAGGGACCGCTCGCGGCTGGCCCCCCTGTCTGTCTTTCTTCGCGCCGCGTAAGCGCGGCAAAAAATACGAGGCACCTTTGGCTGGACGTACCGACGAGCAGCACCGCATCGCCCTCTTCATCGACTTCGAGAACCTGGTCACCAACACCGGCATCAGCTCCAACAACTTCGACCTCCAGCCCGCGCTGGACCAGCTGCTGGAGCAGGGCAAGGTCGTCTTCCGCCGCGCCTACTGCGACTGGTCGCGCTTCGCGGACGCGAAGGTGCGCCTGCACGACGTGGGCGTGGAGCTGGTGGACGTGCCCCCCTCCACCCGCGCCGGCAAGAACAGCGCGGACATGCGCCTGGTCATCGACGCGCTGGAGCTCTGCTACGCGCGCGAGCAGATCGACACCTTCGTCATCGGCTCCGGGGACAGCGACTTCTGCCCGCTGGCGTACAAGCTGCGTGAGAACGGCCGCACCGTCATTGGCCTGGCGGTGAAGGAGGCCAGCTCCCGCATGTTCGTGAACGCGTGCGACCAGTTCATCTACATGCGGCCCAAGTCCCGGGGCGACAAGGAGAAGGAGCACGGGGGCAAGGGCCACAAGGGCGACAAGTCCGACGAGGGCCGCGGCGGCAAGCGCGGCGGCAAGGGTGGCAAGGACGAGGGCAAGGGCCACAAGGGCGAGGCCTCCGGCAAGGAAGGCCACGAGGGCAAGGGCGGCAAGAGCAAGGCCGAGGTGCCCGCCATCGCGCGCGAGGTGGTGCAGAGCCTGCTGCGCCGTGCCACCGGCCCGCTCAACCCGTCGCTCATCAAGGAGACCATCGTCCGCAAGGAGCCCGACTTCGACGAGCGCGATCACGGCTTCTCCACCTTCGCGCGGCTCCTGGAGGCGCTGGAGCAGGAGGGCCTGTTGCGCCGCATCCAGCAGGGCCGCCAGGGCTACGTCGTGGGCCCGGACACGGACCTTCCCGTGGCGACCGAGGGCAAGGGAGGCAAGGGCCGCAACGCCAAGGCCGCCGCGCCCGTGGAGGAAGAGGACGAGGAGCTGGAGTCCTATCCGGACCCCGAGGACGAAGGGCTCTAAGCGGTAGCAGCAGCAGCACCGTCGCCGCGGGCCGGGGAAGAAGACCCCGGCCCGTGCGGACGACGGGAAGAACTCAGGCGGCGCGAGGCGTGGTGGACTCGCACAGGTGCTCGAGGAACTCCGGCAGCAGGCGGGCGGACATCACCCACAGCTTGCCCTCGCCCAGGTCCGCCAGCGACACGCGCTCCGCGTACTCCACGCAGGTGGACTCCACGTAGTGGACGAACACCTTGCGGTCGCGCGCGCGGTACCAGTCCGCCGCGCGGCCGAGCAGCGCCACGAACGCGTCCTGCACCTCCGGGCGCGCGTCGTCCTCCAGCGGCACCAGGCGCACGCCGTCCAGCACGTTGAAGAGGTTGAGGCCCGGCTGAGCGGACTCGAACACCGCCATCGCCACGGCGCGGCCCTCGTGACGGGCCACCACCAGCTCGCGCTCGCGGGACAGGCCCGCCTCACCCCAGCCGGTGCGCATCTGGCTCAGGTCGAAGCGCTCGGGCACCAGGTCCAGCGCTTCACGGTAGGCCTCCGGACGGGTGCTGGCCACGCGCTCGAAGAAGCGCGTGCGCTCCTCCGCGGTGGGCGTGTCCAGCGCGATGCCAGCGGGCACCGCCCAGGGAGAATCCACCTCGCCCTCCATCAGGCGGAAGGGCACGAGGCACGTCTGGCCGGTGTGCGAGTACCAGTTGGCGAAGTCGAACTTCGTGTAGCGCACCCAGCGCACGTTCGCCTCGCAGTAGGCGAAGAACCACTTCACCTCCGGATCCGCCTGCGTGGGCTCGTAGCCGCGCAGGTAGATGTCGCGCAGGGCTTCGCGCGCGGTGGACTTGCTGTTGGCGGGCTGGTGCCGCGCCAGCTGGTGCGCCATCCAGCTGCCCGCGTAGGGCTTGAGGACGGACAGCGTGGCCTCCACGCCATCTTCCGCCGGGCGCACCACGCGGTAGCCCAGGCGGGGCTGCTCCTGGAGCTTGTCCTGCGTGTGGTCGAACTGCTCGCGCAGGTTGGTGAACTTCTCCGGCTCCTTGCCCGGGAGGCGGAAGTAGCCGGAGCGCTCGAAGAGCTTCCAGGTGGAGTCATTCCAGTCGCCTTCCACCTGGGTGGTGGGGTGGGCCTGGGTCTCCACGAGCGCCCGCCACGCGCGGGCCCCTTCGGCGTCCAGCGGCCGGACGGACACGCCGCAGCGCCGTCCGTGGGGCGTGCTGGAGATGTTGCGCACCTCCGCGCGCAGCCGCACCGGGGCGTGGCCGTCCAGCGCCACCTCCATCACCGGCAGGCGCAGGCCCGGGTACATCAGGTCCTCGCCGGGCTCGGTGAGGAAGGACAGCCCCTCATAGGAGACATCCAGCAGGCCGCGGCGCACGTGCACCTGGGGCCAGAGCGGATGGTCGAACTCCAGCGTGCACGACGCGCTGGCCTGGGTGCGGCGCAGCCAGCGGTGACGGAAGCGCACGAGCGACGTGGGCACCGGCATCACCAGCAGGTCGCCTTCCACGCGCGCGGCCTCCGCCTGGAAGTGCACCACGCTGCTGTAGCCGAAGGCCTCCACCGTGAAGGGGCCCTGCGGGAGCGCGCCGTGCAGCTTCCAGCCGAGCATGTCCTGCAGGGGCTCGAAGAAGGAGGCCGTGACCTCCACGCGCTGACCGTCCTGGGTGCGCAGCACGCCCCGGGCCTGGCGCGACGCGAGCGCCTCACAGATGCGCGCCACGCGGTCCGCGCGGTCAATCTGCTCGCGCCACACCGGCCGCGTCTCCGGCGTAAGCAGCAGGCCGTTGTCGCGCAGCGACTCCAGGAGCCCCACGATGCGGCGGCCCGCGTCGAGCGGCGGCGCGACGAAGCGCAGGCTGACCTCCGGCCGCGCGTCATTGACGCCAATCACTTCCGCGTCGAGCGCGGTGGCCCACCGCTCGCCCTCGCCCACCACCACCGACGCGGCCTGGCCCTTGCGAGGCACGGTGCGCGAATCCAGGTGGAGCGTTAAGTGTTCCAGGGACAGCTGCACCAGACGTCCGGGCGAAAAGTCCGCGCCAAATGACGCCGCCGCGTTCAACTTCGTCCCCACCCGATAACCGAGAAGGGTTTCGCGGCCAGCCGGCGCGTCCTGAGTGTCCGTGTGCATTGGGGGGCTCCCTCGATGTCCTACGGGGCGGAATTGTACAATGTCCGAAGAAACTCTGCGCTCCCCAGTTGCGGCGGACCCAGGGAACTCGGATTCCCACAGAGTGGAGATCATTTGCCCCTTCTGCACTCAGACCTTCGGGCTGTAACGGCAAGCTCCGTCCAGACTGTTACGGACTGGCCGCTCACGTGCCGGGAGTTCCTTCCACGAACAGGAGCATGACCTTCTGAGACGGGTGCACACGTGGCCCCCTCGGGTCGCGACCAACCCGGAAAAAGGGGGTCATTCCGGTACTCCTGACGCGCGGGGCATGTCGCATGTCAGGTGGTGGGACACCGGCGGACGGGGGAGGGG
>NZ_RAWA01000506.1 GCF_003611675.1 Corallococcus sp. CA053C | reverse complement strand
GCCGCAAGGCGTCGAAGTCGGGCTCCCGCCGCCGCCGCTAGCTCCCGTGCATCACCCGCGGCACGGGAGCGTCAGCGGCCCGGAGCGCGCAGCTCCCGCGAACGCGCCTGCCACACCTCGTCATAGGGGCAGGAGCAGTCGGTCTCTTCCGGCTCGGGATAGGCGTACGTCTCGCCCTTGTAGTTGCGGAACAGGGTCTCCCGCTCACCCCGCTCGATGACGTAGTCGGGCTGCAGGGTGACCTTCCCGCCCCCGCCCGGCAGGTCCACCGCGAGGTGCGGCACGGCGAGCCCAGTGGTGTGCCCGCGAAGCTGCTGGAGGATCTCCAGCCCCTTGGAGATGGGCGTGCGCAGGTGCTCGCACCCCTCCGCCACGTCCATCTGGTGCAGGTAGTACGGGCGCACGCGGCTGCGCAGGAGCACGTGCGACAGCTCCTTGATGATCCGGGCGTCCGAATTGAGCTGCCGCATCAGCACCGCCTGGTTCTCGACGGGCACGCCATGGTCCACCAGCCGCTCGCAGGCCTCCCGCGCCTCGGGCGTCACTTCCTTCGGGTGGTTGAAGTGGGTGATGACGTAGACGGGCGCGTAGCGGCGCAGCACGCGCGCGAGCGAATCCGTGACGCGCATGGGCAGGCACACGGGCACCCGCGTCCCGATGCGGATCATCTCCACGTGCGGGATCTCGCTCAGCGGCGCGAGCAGCGACCCCAGCCGGTCCTCGCTCAAGAGGAACGGGTCGCCGCCGGAGATGAGCACGTCGCGCACCTCGGGGTGGCTGCGGACGTAGTCGATGCCCCGGCGCATCTGGTCCTTGGTGAGCTCCGCCTCGCCGCCCTTGGTGATGCGGCGCCGCGTGCAGTGGCGGCAGTAGACCGAGCACGTATCGATGGCCAGGAACAGCACCCGGTCCGGATACTTGTGGACGATGCACTCCTCCGGGCGCGTCTTGTCCTCGCCGAGCGGATCCTCCAGCTCCCCGGGACGCACGCGGGCCTCGGCGCGCACCGGGATGGACTGCATGCGCACCGGGCACGACGCGTGGTCGGGATCGATGAGCGACAGGTAATAGGGGCTGATGCCCACCCGGAACAGCGAGGACGTCTCCTGCACCCCGGCGCGCTCGTCGGGGGTCAGGCGCACGTAGCGCTCGAGCTGCTCCAGGTTGCGCACCGCGTGCCGCTGCTGCCAGCGCCAGTCCGTCCACTCCGCGTCCGTCGCGGAGGGGAACAACCGGGCCCGCCCCTCGGCACTGACCGAGGGGCGCGCGAGCACGGGCGCGGTCGCGCCTGCGGAGGAGTCCATCACGCTGCCTTGGGCTGCTCCCGCCACCACGCCTGCCCGGACTCCGGCAGCGTGTCGATGGGATCGAAATACTCGTACTTGCGCTCGAGGGCGTCGGCGTCATTCGCCTCGACGCTCGTGCGGTAGTTCTTGGTCCAGTAGGAGATGCCGCGCTCGCGGTCGTACTCCGCCACCTGGTGGATCCACCGCTTGCCCACGAACGGCACGTCACAGACGATGCGCGGCGTCGCGAAGCCCGGCATGTAGCCCATGATGTCGTGCTGGAGCTTCTGCGCCTGCGCCACCGACAGCCGCCAGTGCTCGCTGTTGGGGATCATGTCGCACATGTAGAAGTAGTACGGCAGGATCTTCGCGTGATCGAGCAGCGTGAAGCACAGGTCCAACAGGGCCTTGGGGCTGTCGTTCACGCCGCGCAGCAGCACGCCCTGGTTGCGCACGTCGCGGAAGCCCATGTCGAGCAGCTTGCGCACCGCCTTGCCCACCAGCGGCGTGAGCTGCTCCGCGTGGTTCACGTGGGTGTGCAGTGCCAGGTCCACGCCGCGGTCGACGGCCTTCTTCGCCAGCCGGTCCAGCCCCTGCAGGACGCTGTCCTGGAGGAAGTGCTGCGGCAGGGCCATCAGCCCCTTGCTGGCCAGGCGGATGTCCCGGATGTTCGGGATGTCCATCAGCGCGCTGACGAACGGCTCCAGCGCCTGGATGGGAAGGTTCGCGATGTCGCCACCGGACACCACCACGTCGCGCACGGTGGGCGTGCGGCGCAGGTAGTCCAGCATCTGCTCGTAGCGCTCCTTCTGCCCCGTCGCGAACTTGTGCTTGGACACCTGCGGCACGTCGTTGCCGACCAGATCCATGCGGGTGCAGTGCCCGCAGTACTGCGGACAGGTGGGGAGCATCTCCGCCAGCACCTTGGTGGGATAGCGGTGCGTCAGTCCCTCGACGACCCACATGTCCGCCTCGTGGAGGCTGTCACGGCTGGCGCGCGGGTGGTTGGCCCAGTCGGTGCGGCGGTCCGCGAAGGCCGGCAGCATGTACCGGCGCACGGGGTCCTGCCACAGGTCCTCCACGGCCATGGTGTTGAGCATCTGGGGCGGGACGAGGATGGACATCGTCGCCCGCTCCTTCTGGTCCAGCTCCATGCTCATCGCCAGGTCGTCGGGCAGCAGCGCCCCGAGCGTGGCCTTCAGCTCGCGCAGGTTCTTGACGGTGTGCTTGCGCTGCCAGAGCGCGCTTTCCCACTCCGCCTGCGTGACGTCCTTGAAACCCGGGATGCGCCGCCAGTCGGGCTCCACGAACTCCTTGCGGAGCGGGTAGGTGAAGGGCTGCTGCGCGGGGCCAGCGTCGGGCTTGCCTCGAGTGGACGTCGTGTTCATGAACGCATCACCTCAACAAATGGAGCGACTTCGGCGAGGCGTCATAGCCCACCCCCCCGACATCCCTGCTCAACAATCGCAGAGGGCACAAGATGCCCTCCGCACGTCCATCAGTTCACCGGGACGTTGATCAGCTTCGCCACGCCTTCCGCTTCGATGACCACCACCTGGGGCTTGGTCGACTTGCCGTTGAGCTTGAAGACGACCTTGCGCTTGCCCACGGGGAGTTCCAGCGGGTTGCCCAGCGGGACCGGGCTCACCCGGTTCGTGTTCTTGCCATCCACCCAGATCTGCGCGCCCGCCGGCGAGGTGCTGCAGGCGAACTTCCCCTTCGCGCTCGCAGGAGCGGGCTTCGGAGGCGTGGGCTTCGGCGTCGGCTCCGCGACGACCACAGGCTTCGGCTTCGGAGGCGTGGGCTTCGGAGGCGTGGGCTTCGGTGGCGGCTCGCTGACGGGCTCGGCCTCCATGGCGACGGCGACCTTCACCTCGGCATCGCCGGTGGACGTGAACTCGCCCTGGAAGGGCTTGAACCCGGCGCGCTTCGCCGTGACGCGGTACGTCTTGCCCACCTCGAGGTCGGGCAGCCGGGCTCCAGGCACCTTCCCCACGGGCTTTCCGTCGACGGAGACCTCCGCGCCCTCCTGGCCTTCGAACACGGCGGCGAAGGTCTTCGGAGCCGGCGGGGGCTCCACGGGCTTTTCCGGAGGCTTTTCGGCCGTGGTGGGAGGCGTCGGTGTGGTCGGAGGAGGCTCCTTGACGACCACGGGAGGCGGGGGCGGCGCGTTGGGCTTCAACGCCAGGGGGACCACGGCCGCCTCCTGCCCCGAGACGACCTCGATCTGCTGGATCGCGGGCTGGTGGCCCGGAGCGGTGGCCTGGACCTTGTGCACGCCTGCGGACAGCTCCACGACCTCGTTGGCCCGTACGGGTTGGTCGTCCACGAGCACCTTGGCGCCGCTGGGGGTCACGACGAAGTTGACGTACCCCGTGGACGAGCCCCGGACCACGAAGACCACACCGAGGATGAGGAGAAGGGCCACGCCCGCGGCCGCGCCGATGATGGCGGGCTTGGGAATCGGCTTCTTCCCACCCGCCGGCTTGGGCTTCGCCACGACCTTGGCGGGCGGAGCCGTCTTGGCCATCTTGGAGGCCTTCTGCGGGATGGTCGCAGGGCCGTCGGCCTCGTCGTCGTCGTAGCGCTGCTCGTCGGAGTCCTGCCCCTCGTTGTCGTACCCGTCCTGGCCGTCCTGGCCGTCGCGGCCGTAGTCGTCCGCCGGATCGTCGTACTCCCCGGCGTCATCCGCGTCAGCGGCCTGCGCCTGAGGCCGCACCCCGTTGTGGCGGGAGCCCACCGGCAGGGTGATGTTGCCCGTGGTCTCCTCTTCCTCCGGGTCCAGCACGGGAGCGGCCGAGCCACCGCGCCCCCGCGAAGGCGGCGCCGTTGGAGCCGGACCAATCATCGTGGCGCCGGCATAGGCCTCACCACCCTCATCCCCGATGATGACCTGCTTGGGGCCACTCTTGCCCTTGCCGCGAGGGGCCTCATCACGCGCGAAGGGCGAGGCGCTGGTGTGATGCCCGGCCCGGTCGATGGGGTTCTCCGACCGACCCGTGATGCTGTCATCCACCACGACGCTGCTGTCGGCGATCCGGGTCTCGGGCGCACGAAAGGTGTGCGTCGAGTCGACAATCTGGGTCTTGTCCGCGGCGCCATCCATCTCCGCCAGCTCCTCGGCGGTAGGCGGCGGGATGTAGCCAGGCGCGGGCTGCGCGGGCGCCGTGGAGGCACGCCCCACGGGAGAGCCAGACGAGGAAGCCGCAGGTGACTTCTTCTGGGAGGTCGGACGGGTCGTCGGAGGCGGAACCGTCACCCCCGAGTGCTCGATCTGGTCCGGACGCTCGACGGAGGCATAGCGCTCCATCTTCTCCGCCTCGCGGAGCATGTCCTCCGCGAAGGCTTCCTTCATGAAGCTGGAGAGGTGCTTCGACGAATAGATGGCATCCCCCGCGAGGAGGAAGCGCATCAGGTCCTCCTGCAGGTCCGACGCCCACTGGTAGCGGTCCTCGGGCTCGCGCGCGAGCGCCTTGAGGACGACCTTCTCCAGGCCCGCGGAGATGTTCGGATTGAACTCGCGAGGCAGCGGGATGTCCGCGTTGCGCACCTTCTCCAGGGTGGAGAAGTCCGACTCGCCCACGAAGAGCTTCTCGCCCGTGAGCATTTCGTAGAGCAGCACGCCGACGGCGAAGATGTCACTGCGCCGGTCGATGGGCATGCCCCGGACCTGCTCCGGGCTCATGTAGCCGAACTTCCCCTTGAGGATGCCGGCCTGCGTCTTCTGCGAACGATTGGCGGCCTTGGCGATGCCAAAGTCGATGATCTTCGTCTCTCCCTCGTAGGACACGAGGATGTTCTGCGGAGAGACGTCGCGGTGGATGATGCCCAGGTCCTGGCCGCGCGCGTCCTTCTTGCGGTGCGCGTAGTCGAGGCCTTCACACATCTTGGAGACGATGAACACCGCCTGGGCGGTGGGCATGATCTCCTTGCGACGGCGGTAGCGCTCCAGGAGCGTGCGCACATCGCGCCCCGCGACGTACTCCATGGCGATGAAGTACGTGTCCTCGTGCTTTCCGAGCTCGTGGATGTGCACGATGTTCGCGTGGTTCAGCTGAACGCTGATCCGCGCTTCATCGATGAACATCGTGATGAACTCGTCGTCCTCGGCCATCGTCGGGAGGATCTTCTTGATGGCCAGGATGCGCTCGAAGCCCTCGACGCCAAAGGCCTTCGCAATGAAGACCTCGGCCATACCGCCGACGTTGATGCGCTCGAGGAGCAGGTACTTCCCAAAGAAGGTCGGCTTCTTCATCTCGCGGGGCTGCCCTGCGCCGGCGAGTACGGACCGCGGCAGGCGGTGCGCAGACCGGGGGGAGGAGAGACTCTAGATCCTGCGGGAACGGCGGTCAAACATCCACGATGACGCGATTCCCCAAGGAATCCGAGAACTTGGCCTCCGAGCGCGCCCGCCTTGACCCACCCCGCGTCCCAGGCGCTCCACAGCGCCGCAGGACCAGCACCGGAGGACGCCAGGCCCGCAGTCCTGGACGAGGCCCGCCACGCGTTCCAAACGAGTTCCCGCACGGGTCAGGGCACCAGGTAAAGGGTTGAAGGAGGGCCGCCAACCGGCGCCAGAGCTCGGACCCTAGGGCCGATCACATGCGCGGAGCCGAACAGCGTTCGCGACGTACGTCGCAGAAGTCAGGCGCGACGGAGCCCCGAAAGAGAGCCACCGGATGCCGCACGGCCTCAGCAGCGCCTCAAAGGCAGCCACGACCGCAGCCCGCAAAGGCAAAAGCCCCTGGCGCCTTGCGGCACCAGGGGCTTTGCTCAAAAAGAATCCGGCAGCGACCTACTCTCCCACGCGGTTTCCCGCGGAGTACCATCGGCTCTGGAGGGCTTAACTTCCGTGTTCGGGATG
>NZ_RAWA01000505.1 GCF_003611675.1 Corallococcus sp. CA053C | reverse complement strand
GCTGCTGTCGTGGCCCGCCGTCGCCCTGGCGGACCAGAAGGTCACCGTGCCGGTGGACGTGGGCGTGGGCCCGGCGGCGTTCCTGTTCTTCGGGCCCGTCTTCGAGGATCAACCCATCCACACCGGGCTGAAGCTGTCGGTGGACGCGGTGCTGGACAAGGAGTGGCTGCGCAAGAACCAGCGCGTCATCCCGAACCGCTACCGGAAGCAGTCACGGAAGGTGGAGGAGATCCGCATCTCGCCGTCCATCTTCATTCCGGACTCGTTCATCATCTCGCCCAAGTACCGCGACACGGGGATGTACGGCGTGACGTTCAAGCCGCTGGCCCTGGGGCTGCCGCTGTCGTCCAGTCCGGTGCGCTTCACGGTGGGCGCGGGGCTGGTGTTGACGTACGCGTACATTTTCTCCGACACGCTGCCGGACACGCACTTCCTGCGGCCCGGCGTGGACGTGGGCGCGGACCTGGAGTTCCAGCTGTCGAAGAGCTTCCTCATCAGCGTGGGCTGGGAGTCCACCTTCTACGTGCCGCAGGAGCTGGGGGGCCTGGGGCTGCCGGACTCGCTGGGGGACGGCATCTTCCACGTGGGGCAGGCGTACCTGCAGTTCCACTTCCGGTTCCCGTACACCACGCGGCTGTAGCGCTCGCGCCGGGAGGGGCTCGCGTCTAGCCTGCCGCGCACCATGCCCCTCGTCCTCGCCACCGACGCGCAGAAGGCGCAGCGTGACACCGTCACCCATGCCGCGTGGGGTTCGCCCCTCAGCGTGGCGCAGTACCAGGAGCGCGAGGCGCGGCTGCGCGCCCACCCCTGGTGCCGCGAGGGCATGAACACGTGGCTGTGGGTGGCGGACGACGGCGCGGAGCTGGCCTCGTGCGAGACCTTCCACACCGACAGCTTCCTGCGCGGCGCGGATGGGACGTTCACGCAAGGGGACAGCTACGCCATCGCCAGTGTCTTCACGGAGGACCACCTGCGCGGTCGTGGGTATGCGACGCGGCTGATGGACGGCGTCGCCGCGGAGCTGGAGCGCGTGGCGCCGCGCCCGCACTCCGTCGTGCTCTTCTCCGACGTCGGGGCTCCGCTGTATCGCCGCTCGGGGTACGTGGACGTGCCCGCGTGGGACTGGCACCTGGACGCTTCGCAGGTGCCCGGGAGACGCCCGGTGGACAGCGGGATTGCGGAGACGGACGTGGCCGCGGCGCTCGCGCGGATGCAGAGGCCGCGGGCGCCCTTCTACCTCTGGCCCAGCGCCTCGCAGGTGGACTGGCACCTGGAGCGGGAGCGCGTCTACGCGGAGCTGCTGGCGCGCCCGAGGCCCCAGACGTGCGGCGCGGTGGTGGGCGACTCCACCGCGCTGTGGTCCATGGTGGCCCGCTACGGTGACCTGGTGGTGCTGATGCTGGACGCTCGCGACGCGGCGGACGCGGAGGCGCTGCTCACGGAGGCGCGCCGCGTGGCGCACCGGGCGGGCCTCCAGCGCGTGGTGTGGTGGGAGGAGGCCGCGACGGCGCCGCTCGTCGCGAGCGTGCCCGGCGCGGTGCGGGTGCAGCGGGACGGTTCGCTGCCCATGCTGCGGCCCCTGCGCGCGGGATTGCCTCCCGCGCTCGACGTCCCCTTCCCTCGCGCCCTCTGGGTGTGAGGCGCGCGTCAGGCGACCAGGGTAGAGAGCCCCTGGAACAGGGTCCGGGCCTGGTCGCGCGACGGCATCCCCGCCTCGCGGATGAGCGGCTCCGGCAGCCGCTGGGCCTCCACCTCATCCCCGAGGATTCGCAGCGCGTCCTGACGGGCCTGGAGCAACCGCTGCCGCTGCGCGGGCGTCAGCTTTTCCTGGGCCCACGCATCCACGGCCCACGCCAGCTCCGCGTGACGGACCTCGTCCCTGGCGATGGTGCGCAGCGTGCCGCGCACCTCCGGGTCCTGCGCGGTGCGTGACTGCCAGCCCGCCACGAAGGCGCCGAAGGTCTCCCGCACGCAGCCCTCGACGGCGTTCTCCAGGAGCATCTCCTCCAGCGAGCGGGACTCGAAGGGCGGCAGGTCCACGTCGGGCATGGTCGCGCCGTGACGCTGGGCGAGCGCCTGCATCGCGCGGGTGTGGCGGACCTCGTCCCCCGCCGAGCGGCGCGCCGCCTTCACCAGCGACTCCGGCGCGCCGTGCGCCTTGAGCTCGTCCGCGAGCCGCAGGAAGGCCGGGACCGACGCGGCTTCCAGCCAGGCCGCGTGCGCGAAGAGGGCTCCGAGCGCGTCCCCGGACTGCGACGCGAGGGCCTCCCTCAAGCCCTCCGGCCGACGTCCATCATTCATGCAGGTCATGTAGCGGCAGGTGACGTCCGCCCGTCCAGCGGTCTCGGACTTGCTCGCCGTGCAGTTGATGAGGTGGACGCCGTCGTCCTGCTCGGGGCACCTGTCGCAGGAAAGCGTGCCCGGAACGGTGCCATCCGGATTGAGGGCAACGGTTCCACCCTTCATGGTCTCGTGGCCGAATCCGCAGTCCTCGCTGTTTCCACAGGCCAGCCCCACGGGCAGCAGCGGAGCGGCCAGCAACAGACCGTAGAGGGTACGGCGCAACAACCGATGCTTCGGAATCACAACCCGCGTCTGACGCGACATGGAATCCCCCTCGCGGTTCCACTCGGGAAACCGGCTCGTGTCCCCAGCGCCGGCCCGGCGGGGACTTGAGGGGCACGACCTTATCCCAGACGTGTCAGGCGACAACAGGTCCCCTAGGATGCGCCCATGGCCGAACGAAGGCGCATCATCGAGGGCTCTTGGAACTGCACGTCCTGTGGCGCCAGGAACATCCCGGCTCGTCACAAGAACTGCCCCTCGTGCAACAACCCGCGCGAGCTCACCGGCAAGGAGTCGGAGTTCGACTTCGGTGACGTGGATGCCTCCGGCAAGTCCACGCGCGAGGGCGTCACCGACGAGCAGGCCCTGGACCTGGCCGGCGCGGGCGAGGACTGGTTCTGCGCCTACTGCGGAGCGTCCAACCGGGGTGACGCCAAGGCGTGCCGGCAGTGCGCCGCCGAGCGAGGCTCGGATGCGAAGGCCGCGCCCGTCGCGGACCTGTCCCCGAAGCCGCCTCCGGCACCGGCTCCCAAGTCACGACGCTTGAGCAAGGGGTGGCTCATCGTGCTGGCGGTCCTGGGCTCGTGCTGCTTCGGCACCTGCGCGGTGGGCTACTGGGGAAACCTCACGCATGACTTCCAGGGCGAGGTGGTGGCCACGAGCTGGCGGCGCGCGGTGGTGCAGGAGCGCTTCCTGCCGGAGACGCGCACGGGCTGGAGGGATCAGCTGAGCAACACCGCCCCGCGCATGCCGGTGAACGGCGCGGGTGAGGTGCCGGGCGTGACGAACATCCGCGGCTGCGTGTCCCGACAGCGCGGCACGCGCCGGGTGGCGGATGGCACCGAGCGCGTGTGCCGGACGAAGTCGCGCAAGGTGGCGTGCGGCACCGAGGAGAAGTGCACCCGCCGCGACAAGGGCAACGGCTTCGCCGAGGAGGTCTGTCACGACGTGACGAAGTACTGCAACGAGTCCTACGAGGACTGCCAGACGGAGACGCGCTACCGCAACGAGCCCGTCTACGCACAGCAGTGCGACTACGACACATATGCCTGGAAGCAGGTGGATCAGCGGGAGCTCAAGGGCACGGACGACCCGCCGCGCTGGCCGGAGCTGAGCGCCGGAACGAACGAACGGGTGCGCCGCGAGGAGTCCTATCGCGTGAACGTGCGCTATGAGGACGACGGCGTGAAGGAACACGTGCTGGAGCCCACGCGCGAGGACGAGTTCCTCCCGTGGAAGAAGGGCCAGGGCGTCACGCTCACCGTGACGAACCTGGGCAAGGTCGAGAAGGCCATCCGCCGCTAGGGAGTTCCATGGAGTGCACCTGCTGTGGCGCCTGCTGCGTGGCGCCGGACATCGCCGCGCTGGACAAGCCCCTGGGGTTGAGGTGCCCGCACCTGGGCGCGGACAACCTCTGCACCGTCTACGAGCGCAGGCCCCAGGTGTGCCGGGACTACGCGGCGGACGACGTGTGCCGGCGCATCGAGGCCCCCACGCTGGAGGAGCGCGTGCACAACTACCTGGCCCTGTTCCAGCTCACCGGCGAAGCGGAGGCCGTGCGGACCTCCGGCTGCGCATCCATGCGGACGGCGCGGTCGGTGGCGGCGCTGTCGTCGCGCCCGCGGGTGCCCGGAGGCGGCGCGTGAAGTTCCAGCCCACCGAGCCCTTCGTGCCCGCGCCGGGGATCCGCGGCGCGCATGCGCAGACCATCTACGCCTCGCTCGCGCGGCCCACCCGCGTGCCGCCCCTGCGCCGGGAGCGACGCGAGCTGCCGGACGGCGACTTCGTCGACCTGGACAGCTTCGACGGGCCCCCGGGCGCGCCGCACGTGGTGGTGCTGCACGGGCTGGAGGGCTCGTCCCAGGCGGGCTACGTCACGGAGGTGCTGCGGGGCGCGGCGAAGCGCGGCTGGGGCGCCACCGCGATCAACTTCCGCTCGTGCAGCGGAGAGCCGAACCGGCTCGCGCGGGCGTACCATTCCGGGGACACGCACGACACGCGGCTCGTCATGGCGGACGTGCGGGCGCGAGTCACCGGCCCGATGCTCGCGGTGGGGTTCTCGCTGGGCGCCAACGTGCTGTGCCGGCTCCTGGAGGAGACGGGTGACGCGGCCCCGGTGACCGCCGCCGCGTCCATCAGCGCGCCGTATGACCTGGCGGCGTGCTGCCGGAAGCTGGATGCCGGCGGCGGCTTCCTCTGGCTCTACCGCATGCGGTTCCTGCGCACGCTCAAGAGCAAGTCCCGGGAGAAGCTCGTGCGCTTTCCGGGCGCGTTCGATGGGAAGGCCATGGAGGCGGCGCGCACGATCTTCGGCTTCGACGACGTGGTGACCGGGCCGCTGCATGGCTTTGAAGGCGCGGATCACTACTACCGGGAGGCGTCCTCGGGGCCCCGGCTGGGGGACATCCGCCGGCCCACGCTGCTGCTCAGCGCCGCGGATGATCCGATGCTGGAGTCGCCGGTGATTCCGGCCGCGGCCCACGACAACCCGTTCCTCAGCGTGGTGCTGACCGAGCACGGCGGACACGTGGGCTTCGTCGCGGGGCGCCTGCACCGGCCCTCCTTCTGGGCGGAGGACCAGGCGCTGAGGTTCTTCGAGCAGGTGCTCGCGGAGCGTCCGGCGGCGATGTAGCGCCTGCTCGGACGCGGAGGATCAGCCGAAGAAGAGGGCGAAGCCGAGCTTCGCGGAGGGCTGCACGGTGCGCATCATCCACGACCGCGTCTCCACCGGAGACAGCGAGTCGCGGAAGGGCTCATCCAGCTTCTGGAGACTGGGGACCGCCATCTCCATCACGCTCATGCCGCCGCGCACGAAGAAGCTGAGGCGCCGCGTGGCATTGAACTCCAGGCCCAGGTGCGCGCTGGCGTACGAGTAGCCCACGCGCTCCATCGAAGACGTGGGCAGCTGCGTCCGGTCCGCGAGTCGCCGGTTCAAGGTCTTGGTGCTCGCGGCCTGTGCATGGCCGAGCTCCAGTGACAGCGAGGGCGAGAACTTCCCGTTCAGCGGCAGGAGCGTGAGCCCCGCGCGAGCGGCACCGCGCAACCCGTTGTGTGCGCCACCGATGTGCAGCCGCAGGTGCGGCGACGGTCGGAAGACACCGGAGAGTCCCGCGCCTTCAGGCATGCCCGCGTCGAGCATCAGACCGAAAGGCGCCAACTTCTCCGGATCATTCATGCGACGCCGGACCTGGACTTCCTGCGTCTGGGCGATGGCCGTGTGTGCCGACAAGACGACCAACGCCGCGGTGAAGATGGACACCGCTCCCATGAGGCTTCTCCCCCGTTACAGACATCGCGGCTGTGCGCGATGAGAATTGCGAGGCGTGCCGGCTCCCGAGAGCGACCCATCCGCAGGACCCGGCTTCTCTTCGTTCCCCCAACCACCACCTGTTGCTGCCGCTGCTCCACGTCGAGTACCGGCGATCGCGCTCCCGTCAGCTGCCATCCGGTTTGATCGCGACTGCCACCGCACCGACATGCCCTGCGTGCATCACTGCTTTTTGCTCCCGTCCGGCGTGTTGCGACTTCCTTGCCGGACTCCCCCAAGCTGCACACTGCCCCGTCCCATCGCCCAGCCCCGTGTTGCTCGCTGCGTGTTGCGTCCTGCTTGCTGCCTTGCTCGACCGCGCTGCGTGTTGCCC
>NZ_RAWA01000504.1 GCF_003611675.1 Corallococcus sp. CA053C | reverse complement strand
GGGCCGGGATGGTGGGATCCGGGGCGAGGCTCATGACGCGTGATTCCTTCCGTAGATGATGCGCAGGCCCTCCAGGGTGAGGAACTCATCCACTTCCTGGATGACCTTCGATTCGCTGGCCACCAACGGGGCGAGTCCCCCGGTGGCCACCACTTTCACGGAGAAGCCCATCTCCGCCTCCATGCGGGCGCACAGGCCGTCCACCATGCTCACGTAGCCGTAGACGAGGCCCGACTGCATGGAGTGCACGGTGTTGCGGCCCACGACGTGCGGCGGCCGCGCGAACTCCACGCGCGGCAGCTTGGAGGCGTTCTGGAACAGGGCCTCCATGGAGATGTTGATGCCGGGGCAGATGGCGCCGCCCAGGTACTCGCCCTTGGGCGTCACCGCGTCCAGCGTCGTCGCGGTGCCGAAGTCCACCACGATGAGGCCCCGGTGGTGCTTCTCGAAGGCGGCGACGGCGTTGACGATGCGGTCCGCGCCCACCTCACGCGGGTTGTCGTAGAGGATGGGCATGCCCGTCTTCACGCCGGGGCCGACGAACATGGGGCGCGTCTTGAAGTAGCGCTCGCTCATCTTCTCCAGGCTGAACTGGAGCGGCGGCACCACGCTGGAGACGACGACGGCCTTCACCTGCGTCGCGTCGATGCCGCTCCAGGTGAAGAGCTGGCGCACGAGGATGCCGTACTCGTCCGCGCTGCGCCGGGCGCTCGTCTCCAGGCGCCAGTGGTCCAACAGCCGGCGGCCTTCGTACACGCCGAGCACGGTGTTGGTGTTGCCGACGTCGATGGCGAGGAGCATCACGGCCGGCACTCTACCGCGAAGCGCGCACCTGCTCGACGTCGCCCGCGAGCACCCGCTCCACGAGGCCGTCCGCCTTGCGCACCATCAGGGCCCCCGTGGGGTCGATGTCCTCCGCGAACCCCTCCCAGTCGCCCCGGTCCGTCCGCACCCTCACCTGCTGCCCCAGGGTGCTCGACAGGGCCTTCCAGCGGGTGCGCACCGCGTCGAAGCCGGTGGCCAGGTACGTGTCCAGCCAGGCCTCCAGCCGGGCCCACAGGGCCGCGGTGAAGGCCGGGCGGGCCACCGGCCGGCCCAGGACCTGGGAGAGCGACGTGGCGGTGTCGCGCAGCTCCTCCGGGAAGTGTTCGGCGCCCGCGTTGAGGTTGACGCCCACGCCCACGATGACGAAGTGCACGCGCTCCGGCTCCGCGGACAGCTCCGTGAGGATGCCCGCCACCTTGCGGCCTCCCAGCTGCACGTCGTTGGGCCACTTGATGGCCGCGTCCGAGCCCGCCTCGCGCAGCGTCTCCGCCAGGGCCACGGCCGCCACCAGCGTGAGCTCCGGGGCCCGCTGGGGGGACAGCTCCGGGCGGAGGATGGCGGAGAAGTACAGGTTGAGGCCCGGCGGGGACACCCAGGCGCGGCCCCGGCGCCCCTTCCCCGCGGTCTGCTGCTCGGCCACCACCACCGTGCCGTGCGCCGCGCCGTCCTGCGCCAGCCGGAAGGCGGTCGCGTTGGTGGAGCCGATGGTCTCGTGGTGGTGCAGCACGCGGCCCAGCTCTCGCGTGGCGAGCAGCGGGTGGACCTCCAGCGCGGAGAGGCGGTCCGGCCGGGCCACCAACCGGTAGCCCCGCGCGGGCACCGCTTCGATGCGGTAGCCCTTCAGGCGCAGGGACTCCACGTGCTTCCACACCGCGGTGCGCGACAGGCCCAGCCGGTTGGACAGGGCCTCGCCGGAGATGAAGCCCTCCCCGCCCTCGGCGAGGAAGCCCAGGATGCGCGCGTCCTGCGTCAGCTCGGTCGTCTCCAGGGCCATGCGCGGTGCCTTCAGTTCGTGGCGGGCGGAGGGGTCGCGCCCGCGCTGGCGGGAGCCACCTTGAACTTCGTCAGCTCCAGCTCCGTCTGCGGCACGCGCTTGCCCGCGTGCTCCGTGGCCACGTCCACGCGCACGAGCCCCACGCCCGCGGCGAAGGTCATCGTGTTGACGAGCGTCGTCTGCGCGTCCACGCGGTTGCGGCCCTCCACGCTGACGCAGTTCTGGAACGAGCCCGCGGGCACCTGGCAAGCGAAGCCCACCTGCACCAACTGGTAGCGCTCCGTGGACGACACGGACACCACGTTGTTCCACCCGCGTCCGGCCTCCAGCGGGCCGCGCAGCAGGTAGCGTTTGGGGTCGCGCAGGCCGAAGGCGTCCACGGAGAGCTGGCCGCCCTGGTTGTCCAGGAAGTACCCGTCCTGCTCCTTGACGATCTCCACCGTGACGGGCTTGTCGTCCCGTCCGTCCAGCCGGTACGTCCACTGGTTGCCCACCGCGAGCGGGTAGTACTCAGCGATGGACTCGGGCGCCGGGTCTGTATCCGTGGAGACGCGCTTCGCGCACCCGGAGCCCATGAGCGTGGTGGCCAGGAGGGCCAGGCCCCCCACCGTCGACAGCGATTGCCTCATACTCAAGGGTCCGCGTGGCCCTGGCCACGCGCCTCCACCGTTGCGTGGTTGCGTGATGCGTAGAGCGTGTCGAGCGCCTGCTGCGCGGCGGCCTGCACCGACGGCGTGTCGTGGCCCTGGGCCACCGTGTACAGGTACGCCTCCGCCTCCGGGCCGCCAATCTCGCCCACCGCGAAGACAATTTCCTGCAGGAAGCTGGAGTCGCGGCCGCGCGCCAGGTCGATGAGCGCCGGCACCGCGCTCTTGGCCTTCATCTCCGCCAGCGCGCCAATGGTGTGGCGCACCGCGTCCGCGTCGCCGGTGTCCTTGAGCCGTTCAATCAGGAGCGGAGCGGCGGCCGGGTGCTTGCGCTCGGCCAGCGTGCGGAGGGCGAACTCGCGGATGCGCGCGTCGGCGGCCTGCAGGTCCGCCACCAGCGCCTCGTCGGTGCGCTCCAGCGCGGCCAGTTGCAGCACCGCGGACTCCGTCACCTGCCGGAGCACGCTCTCCAGCGCGGCGCGCATGGCGGTCCGGCGGCCCTCCTCCGAGTCCTCCTGCACGGCCGCTTCACCCAACCCCACGACCTCGTAGCGCTGGGGCACGGCGCCGCCAAAGCGCTCCAGGGACAGGTTGGCGCCCACCTCCGCGAAGCTGTGGGGGTTGCCGTCCTTCAGCACCTCGCGGGTGAAGGGCACCTCCAGCGACATCCGCCAGGGACGCGCCTTCTTGGGGACCTCTTCGCCCACGAGCTCGAAGCGCCCGGAGGTCTCCAGCGCGTCGGAGAACAGCTCCCGCACGCCGTCCGGACCGAAGCCCAGCAGGGCGTTGTCCTGCACGGTGGCCCCGGACAGCTCCACCGGCGCCACCGGATAGCGCGGAGCCTGCGAGCGGCAGGCCCCGAGTAACAGCACGCAGGAGGTGAGCAGCAGGGCCGGCTTCATGGCCCCGCTAGGCTAACACTCCCGCGTCCACCGCACCTGATTCCGTGCAGGGGCTTCAGCCCTCTTCGCGCTCGGGCGGATCACGCGGCTCGGACGACGCCTCGCGCCCGTCCTCGGGCTGCCCGCCCGGGGACGCGGCGGCCTCGCCGGACGCCACCGCTTCGGACGCGTCCTCCGCCGACAACGCGGGGCTCGCACCCGGCGTCACGGCGTCGGACGCGGCCTGCGCGGCCTCGGCCCGGGCCCGTACGGCTTCGGGGGACTCGGGCTCAGACGGAGGCCTCACGGCTTCGCCCGCATGCCAGGCGTTGGCCTCGCTCGGCGCGGTGACGGCCGCTTCCCCGTCCAGGGAACGGGTGGCGCCTTCCGCGATGACGGGCAGGGACTCGCCGGCGAGCGCGACCTGGCCCTCGCCCTCGACGATGCCTCCCGCGGACGGCGCGGCGATCTCACCCGAGGCGGCAACGGCTTCACCCGTCGCGGGTGCGCCGGCCTCGCCCGCGGGCCCGCCCTCCGCTCCGCGCGTGCCACGGCCGCGACGGCCCCGACGACGACGGCGGCGGCGCTTGCGCTCGGAGGCGTTGCTCTCCGCGGTGCCACCCTCGGCGCCTTCCTTGGCGCCTCCCACGAAGGCGCTGGCGGCCTCCAGGTCGTCGTCCTCGCCCTCGTCGTCACCCTCCTCGGAGTCATCCTCGTCGGATGACGGCGTGAACCCGGCGGCGGCCGGCGGCGCGGCGGCCACCGGTGAGGCCTTGGGCTCGGGCGCTTCGGCCGAGGGCGCGGCGGCGGCCGCGTCACGGGCCTCGTTGCGCGCACGCTGACGGTCGCGGCGGCGCTCGGCGCGCTCCTGCCGGTCGCCTCGCTCCGGGCGGTCGGAACGCTCGGGGCGCTCCTCGCGCTCCGGCCGGTCCGCGGCGGGGGAAGCGGAGACCTCCACCTCGCCCCCCTCCTCGCGGGCCTGCTTCTCGCTCTTGCGCTCCTCGCGGCGGCGCTGGGCCTCCTCGGCGTCCAGCTTCGCGGCCTCGAAGAAGCGCTCGTCGATGTCGTACAGCTCCACCTGGGTGACGTTGACGCCCGTGCGGGCCTCCAGGAACTTCTCACCCAGCGCGTCGCCGCACCACAGCATCACCAGCGAGCCCGTGGCCTGCGCCTCGGAGCGCGCGTCGCCGCGCACCTCGCCCGCGCTCACCAGCAGACCCACCTGGGCGGAGTAGTGGCCCAGGTCGCGGCGCAGCTCCTGCACCGTCTTGCGGTCCACGCCCGGCATGCCCTTGAGCATGCGCACCGCGTAGCGCAGCTCCACGCTGCCCTCGCGCTTGCGCGCGGTGAGCAGGGGGCCTTCCTTGGAGCGCTTGGCGACCTTCAGCTCGCGGAAGCCCAGCCCGTGCATCATCTTCACGACGGACTTCTCGAAGGTGCCCACGTCCGCTTCGCCCAGGCGCTTGCGCAGCCCGCGCGCCACCGACCGCCGCGCGTCCTTGAGGGCCGTGCGCGCGGTGGCGATGAGGGCCTCGTCCACCAGGGGTTCGACGACGCCGGGGACGGGCTTGCCCAGTACCGGGCGGCCTCCCTCCAGCGGGATGCCCAGGGCCTGCGCGAACGCCGCCTGCAGTTCCAGGGGCGGTGCCTCGCTCGGCGCACCCGCGCGCTCCAGCGACACCTCACCCGACTCCTGGTTGAAGGCGTACTGGGGCCGGCGGCCCGCGTCGATGCGGCGCTGGTTGTCCTCCAGCAGGGCGGTGAGCACCGCCTCCACCGTCGTCTCCTCGGCGCACAGCTCCTTCGCCTTGGCGCGCTCGATGAGCTGATCCGTGCGCAGGCCGACGTCCGCCTCGCTGAGGATCTCGAACACCACTTCGGGCAGCGGCGGGAAGCGCTTCCTGCGACCCCGCTCCTCGTCACCCTCGTCGCGGCGACGCTTGCGTTCAGTGCCACGGCCCGACGCGCGCACGTTGTCCGTGCGCGGCTCCGGGTGGCGTTCCACCGGCCGCAAGGGAGGCAGTTCTTCCTCCGGATGCGGCTCCATCACGCCCGTCTGAGCAAGTGCCTCGGCATCCTCGGAGAGTGACCAATCCGTCAGGGCGAAGGTATCCTTCGCCGTGACAATCACCTTGCGATCCCGCGTCCGTCGCGCCATGGCAGCCAGCCGCGACAGCATCGTCACTTCCGGTGTCTTGCCGATGTGGGACAGCAGGCTCTGCTGGATGGACTTCTCCGTGATCTCAAGGAAATGCAGGGGGCGACCTTCGCTCTCGAGCACACGGAGCGCGGCCTCGTAAAATGTCATTGAGTAATCCCCAAGAATTCCGAACGGTTACAAAAATGTAGGTCCGTATGGGCGGCGGATGCTAGCCACCGCTAAACTGGCTTGTCAACGAACGTAAATGACCCGCATACGCATCGGACAGCGTTGGAAGCGCGAACCGTCAGCCTCCCCGCTCGATTCCATCGCGCTGGAGTTGGACGGTGTGAACCTGTTGTCCGGGGCCGTGGAAGAGCCCCTGGCGGAGGTCATTCCCGCTCTGGTGGAGGCCGTGGCGGCGCTCCATGCCGGCACGCGTCGGCTGGCCCAGGTTTCGTTGACGGAGGCCCACCTGGAGCTGGTGCTCCGGCGCCTCGGACCGGACATCGAACTTTCTGTCGCGAGCCTCGCCCGGCCCGCTCATTTGCTGCGCCCTCCCATCAAGGTTGACACGGAGGAATTGACCCGGGCGACCCGCCAGAGCGGCCAGCGCTTCCTTCAGGACGTGGCGAAGGTGGCCCCCCGGGCCCTGTCCCCCGCGCTCGTCCGGAAGCTGGGCGAGGCGCTCAAGGGGCTCGCGAAGCCCGCGCCCACCCATGAAG
>NZ_RAWA01000503.1 GCF_003611675.1 Corallococcus sp. CA053C | reverse complement strand
CTTCGTCACGAAGATGCGCAAGCGCGCGGAGACCGCGAACCTGCTGGTGGTGAACCACCACCTGTTCTTCGCGGACCTCGCGCTGCGCAGCTCCGGCAAGCGCACGGAAGGGGGAGGCGCTGGCCGGCCCGCTTCCCGGGCGGGCGGCGGAAGGGGTGGACAGGAACGCGCGTACAGCGCGGGGCGCTGTTATCCTGGGGGGCCCTTCTTCCGTCCTGCCCCGAAACCGACGCATGTCCGCGCCCGCGCCCCGTCCCCCTTCTGTCGACAGCCTGCTCGGTCCTGGCGGTGCGCTGGAGCAGGCGCTGCCCGCGTACGAGCACCGTCCGGAGCAGCTCCAGATGGCGCGCGCCGTGGAGCGGGCCTTCTCCGAAGGCAGCTACCTGCTGGCCGAGGCCGGCACGGGGACGGGCAAGACGCTCGCCTACCTGGTGCCGGCGCTCCTGTCCGGCCTCAAGGTGGTGGTGTCCACCGCGACGAAGACGCTGCAGGACCAGGTGTTCTTCAAGGACCTGCCGCTGCTCAGCGAGAAGCTGGGGCTCCAGTTCGAGGCGGCCTACCTCAAGGGCCGGGGCAACTACCTCTGCCTTCACCGCTACGAGTCCTTCGAGAAGGATCCGCAGTTCATCTCGAAGGACGAAGCGAAGCAGTGGCCGCTGCTCAAGAAGTGGGTGACGCAGACGGAGACGGGGGACCGGGCGGAGCTGGACCTGCCGGAGTCCTTCGCCGCGTGGTCGCGGCTGTCCACCACGTCGGAGACGTGCCTGGGCTCGCGCTGCGCGCAGTATGAGACGTGCTTCGTCACGAAGATGCGCAAGCGCGCGGAGACCGCGAACCTGCTGGTGGTGAACCACCACCTGTTCTTCGCGGACCTCGCGCTGCGCAGCTCCGGCAAGCGCACGGAAGGGGTGCTGCCCTTCTACGACGCCGTCGTCTTCGACGAGGCGCACGCGCTGGAGGACGTGGCCAGCAGCCACTTCGGCTACAGCGTCTCCAACTACCGGTTGGAGGAGCTGGCGCGCGACGCGGTGGCGGCCCTGCCGGCGAAGGACGACCGGCACCCGACGCTGTCCGCGCTGGCCCAGCGGGTGCGCTCGCATTCAGACGCGCTGTTCGTCCAGGCACCGCGCGCGCTGGGGCTGTCCAACCAGGAGTCCACCGTGGCGCTGCGCCCGGAGACGATGGGCAAGCTGTCCGGCGCGCTGGAGCAGGTGCGCGAGGGCCTGGCCGCGCTGGCGTCGTTCTCCGGCAGCGAGCGCGAGGCGGAGCTGGCCGCCATCCACCGCCGCGCCGAGGAGATGGTGGAGCAGCTCACCTTCCTGGAGAAGGCGGAGTCCTCGGAGCACGTGTACTGGGCGGAGGCGCGCGGCAAGGGTCTCTTCCTGCGCGCCAACCCCATCGACGTGGCGAAGGAGCTGCGCGACAGGCTCTACGGCGCGCTCGACACGGTGGTGTTCACCTCCGCGACGCTCGCGGCGGACAGCCGCTTCGACTTCTTCGCCAAGCGCATGGGCATGTACGACGACGAGGGCCAGCCGGTGACGCGCGTGCGCACGCTCGCGGTGCCCAGCCCGTTCGACTTCCCGCGCCAGTCCGCGCTGTACCTGCCCACGCACCTGCCGGACCCCAGCGCGCCGGGCTTCATCGAGGCGGCGGCCGAAGAGATCATCAAGCTGTGCGAGGTGACGGGCGGGCGCGCCTTCGTGCTCTTCACGTCCCTGCGCAACATGGTGCGCGCGTACGAACTCACCGCCACGCGGCTGCCCTACCAGGCGCTGCTCCAGGGCGAGCGGCCCAAGGCGCAGCTGCTGGAGTCCTTCCGCCAGACGCCCAGCGTGCTCTTCGCCGCGCACAGCTTCTGGGAGGGCGTGGACGTGCCCGGGGACGCGTTGAGCCTGGTCATCATCGACCGGCTCCCCTTCGCTTCACCGGGAGACCCGCTGGTGGCCGCGCGCATCCGGCAGATTGAGGCGCGCGGTGAGGAGCCGTTTGATCAGTACCAGTTGCCGCAGGCGGCGCTGGCGCTGCGACAGGGCTTCGGGCGGCTGATCCGCACGCAGGCGGACCGGGGCATCGTGGCGATGCTGGACCGCCGCATCGTGACCAAGGGCTACGGCCGCGTGTTCCTCTCCAGCCTGCCGCCCGCGAAGCGGATGGAGGACACGACGGAGCTGAGCCGCTGGTTCAATGGACCGGTACGCCCCGTTCCGCCTCTGAGAACCGTTCGTTGAGTCCGTCGCGCAGGCGCAGCCCCACGCGCGCCTGGAAGGGCGGGGCGAGCGTGTCCACGCCCGCGCGGCCCGCGAGGTAGGCGCGGTCGAACAGGTTCTCCACCGCCGCGTAGGCCGCCACCTTCCAGAAGAGGTGACGGCTCACGAACAGGTCCACGATGGCGGCTCCGCCCATGCCGCGCGTGTTGAGGTCGTCCTCGTACTGCGGGCCCAGGACGCGCAGCTGCGCGGTGGCGGTGAGGAGCGACGGCTCGTCGAAGGTGACGCTGAGCGAGCCCCGATGCCTCGGGTCCTGGGGAAGCTGGCGACCCACGAGGTCGGGCTGGCCGGGCGCTTCGGTGACGACGGGGTCCACGAAGGTGTAGGCGGCGAGCGCGGTCCACTGGCGGGACACGCGCCAGTCCGTGCCCAGCTCCACGCCGCGCACGCGGGCCTGACCCAGGTTCTGGCGCTGGCGGGTGGTGCCGTCGGGCAGGGGCGTGGCCAGGGTGACGTTGGTGATGGGGGCGTCGAGCACGTTCCAGAAGCCGGTGACGCGGCCGGTGAGCCCGCTCGGGCCCGTGGCCTCCACGCCGGCCTCGGTGCCCCAGAGGCGCTCGGCGCCCAGGTCCGGGTTGGCGGCGGTGAGGAGGGTGCCCACCTGGAAGGGGCGGTACAGCTCGTTGAGGGTGGGGGCGCGGAAGGCGCGGTACACGGATGCGCGCACGGTGAGCCAGTCGACCGGGCGCAGGCGCGCGGCGAGGCGCGGGCTGAGCTGTCCGGCGTTGCGAGGCTCGAAGTCGGTGGCGGTTGCGGTGCCGTTCGCGCGGCTCTCCAGCAGGGAGCCGTCCAGGCTGCGCCACGCGTCCCAGCGCAGCGTGCCGGCCAGCTCCAGCGCGGACGACACGGTGTAGAGGTCCTGAACGAAGACGCCGCCGGACAGCTGCGTGCCCCGGGTGGTGCGCGCGTAGAGCGTCGTGGCCGAGACGGCCGAGGGAAAGAGCAGCTCCTCCGCGGTTCCAGCGGAGCGGCGCGCGTCCACGCCCGCGGCGAGCACGTGGGTTCCGCCCAGCGTCAGCGCCGGGCCGATCCACACGAGTGAGCCGCCCTGATCATTGGCGGGCACGTCCTGGAGCGCGGAGCGGATCTCGAAGTTGCGGTTTGGGGCGACGCGGGCGCGCTCCTGGGCGAAGTGCTGCGTGCGGCCGTAGAGGCCCAGCTCGAAGGTACCGGTGTCCTCCGTGCGCAGGCGGGCGCTCCCGGCGAACCACGCGAGGTCCACGCTGGCGACGGTGTAGCGGGTGCCGCCGTTCTGCGTCTCCCGGAAGTAACCCCCGCGTGCGGAGAGGCGGAGGTCGTCGGTGGCCTTCACCTCCACGCGCGCCTGCGCGGTGACGTGCTTCGACGGGGTGTCGCCGTCGATGGTGCCGCGCTGGCCCTCGGGGACGATGCGGTAGCCGTTGCTGGTGAGGCCTTCGGCTTCCAGCGACACGCCCACGCGCTTCCAGCGGTCCGCGATGCGCGCGGCGACGAAGCCGGTGCCCAGGTTGCCCACCGACACGTCGGCGTCGATGACGGGGCCGATGGGCTGGGAGATGAGCTGCACGACGCCGCCCAGCGCGGCGCTGCCATAGAGCGCGGAGCCGCCGGTGGGGACGACCTCGATGCGGTCCAGGCCCAGGCGGGGCAGGGCGCGCCAGAACACCCAGCCGCCATAGGGGTCGTTCACCGGAAGCCCGTCCAGAAGCACCAGCCCGCGAGCGACCCCCGAAGGCGCGAGCCCGCGCAGGTTGAGGCCCTGGGCGGTGGGATCCGCGACGAGCGAGGGAGTGCGGCGGAACGTGGCCGCGGAGGGCAGCGTGCGCACGAGCGCGTCCTGCGTGAGCGTGGGGCTGCGCTCCATCTCCTCGCGGGGAATCACCACCGTGGTGGCGGGCACGTCGCGAAGCGGGCGCGGAAGGCGCGTCGCGGTGACGACCGTCTGTGTTTCGCGAGGCGCGTCTGCTTCCCGCACCGGCGCGTCAGGGGACACGGGCAGCTCGGACTGCGCCGCCGCGACGCCGGGCAGCACCAGCCCGAGGCAGACCCCGAAGCGCCGGAGTCGTGCAAGCCGCCGGAGCGGTGGAACAGGCGGACGGGAGGGAGCGCGCGGGCCGGTCATTGCCGCCGCTCTATCGGATCTCCCGCCCTCGCGGGAAGGTTCGCTCGCGGGGCCGGCTCCCCGGGACGCTCCAGAAACACGAACGGCGGTGAAGGGCCGGACAACAGGCCACTCCACCGCCGTCACATCAGGAGCAGGACCCGGAGGCCCTGCCCTGCGCGGAGACTACGCCGCGGACATGCCACCGCCGGCGGCGGCCGGGCCCTGGTACTGCGCGTCGCCGAAGCCGAGGATGGCGTAGAAGACGGGGCTGAGCAGCGCCAGGCCGATGCCGAAGCCCATGCCCTTGCCGAACGACTTCGCCATGTCGATGCCGATGATGAAGAGCGCGATGATGTTCACGCACGGGATCAGCGCCAGCACCGTGAACCACGCCGGCCGGCCGACGATCTTCGTCATGATGTACACGTTGTAGATGGGGACGATGGCCGCCCACCCGGGCTCGCCCGCCTTCGCGAACGTCTTCCACAGGCCCGCGATCATCGCGCCGATGAAGGCGAAGTAGAAGATGTAGAACAACGGGCCAGGGCCCGCGCTCTGCTCCGACGCCTGCCGCATCATCTCAAGCTGCTGTTCATCCATGAGTACTTCCCCCTCGGAAGTGTGGGACCCAGGCGCGAGCGCCGGTCCAGGTTCAGTCCCGAACAATTCGCGAAGTAGGGGGGTGAATGCAAATTCCCTCCCCCCTTTGGGTCGTCCCTCTCAGGCCTTGAGAGTCTCCGGCACCACCCAGTCCGGCTTCAGCCGCTGGATGACTTTCACGAAATTCTCCTTGTCCTGGGCTTTCTCCAGGGCGGCGTCGGGGAGGATGACGTCGTCCTTCACCAGCCGCTCCAGGTGCATGTCCAGGGTCTGCATGCCCTGGCCCTGGCCCGCCTGCATCTTGGAGGCGATCTGGAACACCTTGCCCTCGCGGATCATCGACGCGATGGCGGCCCCGCCCACCAGGATCTCCAGCGCGGCGACGCGGCCCTTGCCGTCCGCGGTCTTGATGAGCTGCTGGGCGACGATGCCCGCCAGGGACTCCGCGAGCATGCCGCGCACCTGGCCCTGCTCGTCCGCGGGGAAGGCGTTGATGATGCGGTCGATGGTGGCGGGCGCGCTGTTGGTGTGGACCGTGGCGAACACCAGCACGCCGAAGCTCGCGAGCTGGAGCGCCAGCTTCATCGTCTCGTTGGTGCGCAGCTCGCCGATGAGGATGACGTTGGGGTCCTCGCGGCCGGCGGAGCGGATGGCGGTGGCGAAGCTGGACGCGTGCGGGCCCACCTCGCGGTGCGTGACCTGGGCCTTGAGGGACTCGTGCACGAACTCCACCGGGTCCTCCACGGTGAGCACGTGCGAGGCGCGCGTCTTGTTGATGTGGTTGATCATCCCCGCGAGCGTCGTGGACTTGCCGCTGCCCGTGGGGCCCGTCACCAGCACCAGGCCGCTGCGGCGGTCCGCCAGCTTGCGCACCACCTCCGGCGTCTTCAGGTCCTCCAGCGTCAGCACCTTGCTGGGGATGGTGCGGAAGACGGCGCCAATGCCGGTCATCTTGTAGAAGTAGTTGGCGCGGAAGCGGGCCTTCGTCCCGTAGCCATAGGCGAAGTCCAGGTCCAGCTCCTCGGTGATCTGCCGCTTCTGCTCCGGCGAGCAGAGCTCGAAGAGCAGCGGCTCCAGCTCCTCCTGGGTGAGGGGCTCGTCGCGCAAGGGCACGAGCTCGCCGCGGATGCGGCCCAGGGGCGGGTAGCCCACGCCCAGGTGCAGGTCGCTGCCCTTCCTGTCGAGCAGCACGTCGAACCAGCTGGCGATGCGGGGGGTGTCCGTCATGTCAGGCGCCCTTCTTGCCGAGCAGTGAGCCCACCTTGGACAGCATCCGCGCGCCCTCCTGGGG
>NZ_RAWA01000502.1 GCF_003611675.1 Corallococcus sp. CA053C | reverse complement strand
GGCCTGGAGGGGGTGGCGTCGTCCCCGGACGGGGCGGTGGACGCCCTCCACCAGAAGGCCCCGGCTCCGACGAGGAGCAAGAGCAGGACCCCTCCGATGATCATCGCCGACGGCTTCCGCATGGCGCCCCTCCAGGGTGGGCGACTGTAGCAGCAGGGCTGACGTGGACCGGAATGAGGGGGGGCCGGACGAAAAAAGACGGCGTCGAACCAAGGATTTCCGGGGTCGACGTATTTGAAGCTGAGGTGGGAGTGACGGTGGCAGAGCCGTCGTCGCTCAAGGGCTCCAGACGCAGAGCGAATGGGGCAGAGGGGGAAGGGTTCTGGGGGTTGATCTTCCAGGACTCCTCAAGGTTTTCGATGGTCGTCGTCTTGAAGGAATAGCAGTGCGGAAGCGGAGCTTTGGGGGCCGCATCCGTTGAGGGGGACCCCTCGGGGGAGGGGTTGAGAGTCACTGGGAGCGCGTCGAGGGGGCGCGCTCCCAGTGTTTTTTTCAAGGGTCGGCCTGGATCCGCGCGGGGGGCGCCGGGTCGGCCGGCCCGCTTTATTTCTGGATGGAGAGGATGACCCACTGCCGCGTGTCCACGGCATAGACGGTGGGCACGTCCGAGATGGCAGGGCCGGCGAGGTCACGGCACGCCATGGGACTGATGGAGAAGCGGACGAACACCACCCCGTCTTTTCCGGGAACGCCGGTGACGTCATACGCCTCCCGCTTGTTGACGCAGACCTCCGCGGGGCTGGCGTTCCCGGGGGGCTTGGAGCCCAGCGGTAGGAAGTCCTCCATCGCGAGGGCGACCGACGCCGCCATCGTTCCGGACAGGACTTGTTGTCCTTCCTCGGGAAGCACGATGGGGAACGCGAAGCGCTCCGCCTGCTCTGGAGGCGCATGAACGGGGCGTACCGGGGGCCGGAAGAGGGCGCAGGCGTTGAGCAGCAGGAGCGGGAGCAGCCTCCACGGTCGGGTTCCCATGATGGTTTCGGTGCCGCCTTTCAGGGGGAGTATCGCTGGCCCTGGACTTTCGTGGACCCGAGCTCAGGAGTCATCCTCGACGGCGGTGATGCGACCCGCTGCCTTGTCCTCGGGAAGGATGCGCCCCACCAGCTTCCAGTGTTGTCCCTGGCGCTCGTAGACCTCGCCAGCCCTGTGGTCGTCATCCGCATGGGGGATCAGCTTCTGGAGATGGCAGGTCGTGTCGAACTGGATCCGGATGATCCACCACTGGTTGCCCCTGAGCAGGTCCTTCTGGGAGAGCGGTGACGGCGCCCAGGGATGGCTGTGGAAATCCGCGATGGGATGGGCCCGGCCCCGCTCATCCAGCACGCGGCGAGGAACAATGCAGGACTTCCGCCGGGAAGGGCCCACCAACTCGAGCTGTCCCAGGGACGAGGTCCTGCTCGCGTAGTACAGCCCATCTCCGAGGGAGTAGATGAGGCCGCAATACTCCTGTCCGTAGTCGCGCTCTCGTGCTCTGGGAAGCGTCATGACCGCGGGGCAGAGCTGGTCGATGACTTCATCAATGTCGCGCGACGGCGTGATGGCGTCCCACGGACCTCGGACCCAGACCCGGTCACCGGTTTCTTCAAAGCCGTAGTCCCTCGCCACAAGCGGCGCGTCAGGTCCTCCAGCACAGCCCAGGAGGGACAGGATGAGGGCTGCGACACGTCGTGCGCGCACGGGACTCTCCGGGCTGCCCAGCACCGCGAGCAGGAATCCGGAGCCTGTCAGATGCTCCTGACACGCATGCCGCAGGCCCCTGGGTCGGCCGGCCCGCTTTTTTCGCTCAGCCGCCAGCGATGACGCGCAGCGGCTGGGTGCCTTCGCGCGCTGGTCTCGTGGCGCCGGGCAACTCCAGCACCTGGGCGCCTTCGGCTTCGAAATGCGCTCGCAGCCAGGGGTGGCAGGTGAAGGCGATGACCTGGTGGTGCTCGGCCAGGCGCGCGAACTGGCGGACCGCGCCGCGGGCCCGCTCTGGATCGAAGTTCACCAGCACGTCGTCCGCGATGAGCGGCAGCGCGCCGCGCGTCTCCCCGAAGTCGCGGATGACGGCCAGCCGGAACGCCAGGAAGAGCTGCTCGCGCGTGCCCCGGGACAACTGCTCCGCGCTCCAGTCCCTCGCTCCGTCACTCACCCGCAGCTCCCTCGCGTCCCCCGCCGGGATGAAGACGCGGCGGTAGCGCCCCGCCGTCAGCTCCGAGAACAGCTCGCTCGCCAGTTGGATGACGCGCGGCTGCTGCTCCTCCTCGAAGCGCCTGCGCGCCCGCCCCAGCAGCGCCAGCGTCAGCCGGTCCGCCGCGTAGCGCGTGGCCAGCTCCGCCGCCTTCGCCCGCAGCGTCTCCTCCTGGATGCGCAGCCGCGACACCCGGTCGTCGCTCTCCCACTGCGACAGCTGCGTCTTCAGGCTGCCCTGCTCCGTGAGCACCGCCTTCAGCCGCTCGCCCTCCGCGCGGTAGCGCTCGCGCGACGTGGCCAGCCGCTCCTTCAGCCCCGCTTCGCCCCCGGCCGCGTGCACCTCCGCGCGCGCCACGTCCTCCTCCAGGCCCGTGAGCGCCTGCACCCGCTGGCCGTGCTCGCGCACCCGGACGCTCAGCTCCGTGTACCGGCGCGCCTGCACCGCGCGGCGGCGGAACGTGGCCTCGTCCTGGCAGCCCCCTTCCGCGAGCAGGGCCTCCAACGTCTGGTCCTCGTCCAGCACCAGCTGCTCCAGCCGCGCCTTCTCCGCCAGCAGCTCCCCGCGCTGACCCTCCAGGTGCCGTTGATCCGCCGCCCGCGAGCGGACCTCCTCCAGCGCCACCGACACCCGCGCGGCCACCGTCTCCGCCGGCCCCGGGGCCAGCCCCGCCGCCCGGGCCTCCGCCAACAGCCGCCCCGTCGTCGCGCCGCACGCGGCCTCCGCCACGGTGAACTCCTCCTCGTCCGTGCGCAGGTCCAACAGCCGCTGCCGCAAGGCCGCGGCGTCGCGCCACAGCGTCAGCGCCGACGCCGCGGAGATGCCCTCCGGAAACCTGCGCGCCACCAGGAACGCCGCCCACTCCGCGCGCAGCGCCTCCGCGCGCTGCTCCGCCCGCAGCCGCGCCTCCTCCATGCGCTGCTCCTCGCGCACCGCCACGTCCCACGCCGTGCGCTGCGTGTCCTCCTCGCGCAGCAGCAGTTCGCGCCGCTCGGCCTGCGTCAGCAGCTCCGCGAGCAGCGCTTCGTGCGTGGCCAGGTCCGACGTCGAGGCGCCCGGGGACAGCCCCGCTGCTCCGGACGCGTGCAGCAGCTCCCGCTGGAGCATCTCCTCGCGCGCGGACATCGTCGCCTGCACCGCGCGGAAGCGCTCCTCCTCCTGCTGACGCCAGCGGTGCCGCGCCGCCTGCGCCTCCAGGCTGGCGTGCCGCGCCGTCTCCACGCGGTGGCGCACGAGCAGCAACAACGCCACGAGCAGCGCCCCACCCACCGCGCACAGCACGCCCACCGACACGCCCGCGAGCACCCCCGCGAGCACCGCGAAGCCCAGCGCCACGCCCCCCGCCGTCACCACCCACGACAGCGGCAGCAGCGAGTACAGCGGCACCGCGTCCGTGGGCGCCCGCACGCCGTCCATCTGCCGGCGCTGCTCCAGGCGCTGCTCGGCCAGCCGCTCCAGGTCTCCGCGCACGCCGCGCATCCGCGCCACCGCGGCCTGCCGCTGACGCACCTGCGCGGGCCGCTCCTCGGGCAGCGACTCCACGTCCGTCTGGAGCCGCGCCAGCGTCGTCTCCAACCGCGTCCGCTCCTCGCGGGCCCGCGCGCGCGCCGTCTCCAGGTCCGCCTGCACGCAGTCCGCCGTGTCCAGCCGGCCCGCGAGCGACTCCAGCTCCCCGCGCGCCCTGGCCCCCAGGTCCAGCGCGAGCAGCCCGCCCGCGTCCACCGCGAGCCCCAGCTCCCCTAGCGCCTGCTCCAGCTGCCGCCGCCGCGAGACGAGCGACGCCCGCCGCGCCGGCAGCGCGCGAAGCTGCTCCGAATGGCCCGCGAAGGTGGCCAGCGCCGCGCGCAGGGGCTCGGCACGCTCACGCACCGCCCAGGGCGCGGCGTGCCGCTCCCGCGCTTCTTCCAACGGCGTCAGCCGCTCGTGCAGCTGCGCCTGCTGGGCGCGGTACGCCTTGCGCCGCTGGAGCACGTCCTCCAGCCGCGTCTCCCCGCCCGCGGGGAAGGACTCCAGCAGGGGCAGCGCGGACAGCTCCGCGCGGTCGCGGGCGAGCACCGCCAGGTCCCCCAGCGCGGACTCCAGCCGGGCCAGCCGATCCAACGCGCGCGCGGCCTCCTTCTGCCCCACCTCCAGCGCCTGGCCCTCCGCGATGCAGCCGTCCAGCCGGTCGCGCGTGGAGAAGTAGAGCGCGGGCCGGTCCCCCGCTTCGCGCAGCGCCTGCTGCACGTCCTCCAGCTCCTTCAGCACCCTGTTCAACTCGGGCTTCTGCCCGCGCGGCGCGTACAGCGCTTCGGCGTCCTTGCGCAGCCGCTCCACCGCGTCGGGCAGCCGCCGCGCGCCCTGCATGCCCGCCGCGAAGAGGGCCTCGGACACGCCGCGCTGCTGCGCCAGCCGCTGGAAGGAGGACAGCTCGTCCAGCCGGAAGGCGAACACCTCGTAGAACAGCTCGCGCGGCACGTCCGCCAGCACCTGGGCGAGCAGCGTCTCCGGCAGCTGCTGTCCCTCGGGCGTCCGCACCGTGAGCGTGCCCTCCGACGCGCGCTTGCCCACGCGGCGGCGCACCACCAGCGGGCCCGCCGCCGTGTCCAGCCACAGCTCGCCGCCGAAGAGGGCGCCCTCGGGCTCATAGCGCTCCGGCTGGCCGCGCTTCTCGAAACCGAACAGCACGCCGCGCAGGAAGGCCAGGAGCGTGCTCTTGCCCGCCTCGTTGGGCCCGTACAGCAGCGTGAGCCCCGGGCCCGGTGCCCCCGAGTAACCCGAGAAGTGGCCGAAGCCGTCCACCTGGAAGCGGTTGATGCGCAGCCCCGGCTTCATGACGTCTCCTCGTGGAGTTGCTCCACGCCGCGCTGTCCCGCCTGCGTCACCAGCTCCGGGCGCGGCGCCTCCAACGCGTCCACGCCCAGCCGCTTGAGCCGCTGCCCCAGCGTCGTCAGCTCCTCGTCGTCCCACAGCGCCGCGAGCGCCGCGTCGTCGTGGGAGAGCGCCTGCGCCTCGTCCAGCAGCGTGCCCAGGAAGCCGCCCCCGGAGCGCACCGCCTCCAGGTCCACCTCCGGCCGGCTGCCGTCCCGCAGCGACTCCAGCAACACCGGCGGGTGCGCGCGGGCCAGCCGCTCGCGCAGGTCCGCCTCCAACTGCGCGCGGGCGCCCGGCCGCGACAGCTCCCGGTGCAGCGGGCCGCGTCCCGCCAGCGTGAGGCGCACCGCATGCCCGTCGAAGTCCTCCGCGCAGCGCGCCTCCACCACCTCCGTGGCCACCGCCTGGAGCGCGTCCAGCGAACCCACCCCGGACAGTGGCACGTCCAGCCGGTGCCAGCGCACCCGGTCCACCGCCACGAAGCGCCTGCGCGCGACGCCGTCCTCCACGTCCACCACCACGCAGCCGCGCTCGCCCGTCTCGTGGATGTGCCGACCCTGCGGGTTGCCCGGGTACACCGCCACGCCGCCACCCGGCAGCAGGTGCTCCGCGCGCGTGTGCACGTGCCCCAGGGCCCAGTAGTCCAGCCCTCCCGCCGTCAGGTCCGCCGCGGTGCAGGGGGCGTAGTTGGCGTGCCCCGCGTCGCCGCCCAGGTTCGCGTGCAGCAGGCCCACGCTGAAGTGCGTGCCGGTGCGGCGGAAGCGCGCGGACAGGTTCTCGCGCACCTCCACGTCCGGATAGGACACGCCCTGCACGTGGCACAGGCGCCGGCCCTCGCGCCGCACCTCCACGTCCTCCCAGTCCGGACCGAACACCTTCACCGACGCGGGCAGCCCCAGCGTCCCGGTGTCCCCGCTCAACGGATCATGGTTGCCGTGGACGATGAAGGTCTGGATGCCCGCCCGGTCCAGCCGCGTCAGCTCCGTGAGCAGCGCCAGGCGCGCGCGCACGGACCGGTCCTTCACGTCGAACAGGTCCCCGGCGAGCAGCAGGAACGTCACCTTCTCCCGAAGGCACACGTCCACGATGCGCGTGAGGGCATGGAAGGTCGACTGCTGGAAACGCTCCAGGAGGGGGCCGTGCGTGGCCACCCCCCGGAATGGCGTGTCCAGATGCAGATCCGCGGCGTGGACGAAGGAGAAGCGCATCGTGCGGGCACCGTACCCGAGACTCCCCGCC
>NZ_RAWA01000501.1 GCF_003611675.1 Corallococcus sp. CA053C | reverse complement strand
GCCCTCCACCCCCATTGATGAGCAGCAGTCCCTGGCCCTGTCCGCGAGCGCGTCAGACCCGGACAACGACACGCTCACGTATGCGTGGGAGCAGGTGGCCCCCGCCGCCCCCCGGGGTGCCTTCAACGCGCCCGGCTCCCGCCAGCCCACCTGGACCGCTCCGGACGTGACCGCCAGCGGGACGTACACGCTGCGCGTCACCGTCACGGATGGGAAGGGAGGCCGCGCGCAGGGCACCGTCGACGTCGCCGTCCGGAAGGTCAACCAGGCGCCCACCGTGGCCGCCACCGTCTCCGCGCCCAAGACGCTGCTGGCCGGCGCGACCGGCACGTTCACCGTCACCGCGAGCGACCCGGATGGAGATCCGCTGACCTACACCTGGTCGCAGGCCGCGCCTGCCTCAGCGGGCACCTGGGTGGGCGGCACCTCCGGCGCGAGCGCGCAGTGGTACTCGCCCGCGGTGGGCACGCAGACCGCGTTCACCTTCTCCGTGAGCGTCACGGATGGCGCGAGCATGCCCGTGGTCCGCACCGTCACCGTGCCCGTCTCGGTGCCCCGGTACACCGCGGACATCCAGAACGTGTGGAAGAACGTCCCGTCGTGCCTCGGCTGCCACGACGCCAGCGGCGGCCTCAACCTCACGGCGGGGAGCAGCTACAGCAGCCTGGTCAATGTCACCTCCACCGCCAACGGCTGCACCTCGCTCAAGCTCGTCGCTCCCGGCGACCCGGATCAGTCCGCGCTCGTCAAGAAGCTGGAGGGCACGGCGTGCGGGACCCGCATGCCCCGCAACAACCAGACCTACTTCAATCAGCACCCGGACCAGCTCATCCTCGTCCGCTCGTGGATCCTCGCGGGCGCGGCCAACGACTGACCGGCAAGCGGTGCGGGGCTGGCAAGGTCTGCCGGCCAGCCCTGCCCGCGGACGGCAAGCGTTGCGGTCCGCTTCGCGGCGCCCCAGGTGAAGCGGCGCGGCATGGGCGGTGCAATCCGGGTGAGGGCACCCGGAGGATTCATGCAACGCGTTCCACTCTTGTTGGCCCTCGCCAGCCTCATCCCCACAGGGGCATTGGCGGCCCCACCCGTCACGCAGCTCCT
Organism: Corallococcus sp. CA053C; assembly: GCF_003611675.1. Taxonomy (GTDB): domain Bacteria; phylum Myxococcota; class Myxococcia; order Myxococcales; family Myxococcaceae; genus Corallococcus. The sequence continues at coordinate 5,223 of NZ_RAWA01000501.1, read as the reverse complement.
TCCCCAGAACGGCGCGAACCCCTGCACCTTCGGGGTTCCGTGCGTCCAACCCATGGCGGACGGCGCGGTGGCCCCCCTGGAGTACGCCGACGGCAAGAAGTTCCCGATGCAGGACTACGTGAATGGCGGCCCCAACGGGGACCTCTTCCTGTACGTGTCGGACACCGCCAGCTACGCCTCGAACGTGTGCAACGTGGCGGGGCCCCAGAATCCCTGCCACCCGCAGTCGCTCTTCATCGGCATGCGCCTGGCCCGGCCCAAGAACGCCAGCGGGACGTTCCTGTCCTCGTCGGGCATCGTCACCCTCTGGCTCGATGCGAAGCGCAACGAGACCCTCGGTCTGGCTGTTGGCGCGAACGTGCCCCGCAGCGAGGACCGGCGCATCAGCTTTCGCTACACCACCGGCCCGACGGGCACGACGGGCCTCACCCAGGACAAGGGCAACGGCACAGGCTGGAGCGCGCTGGCGGCGGCGGGCGAAGCCTGGGCCACCACCGCGGTGGTGACGACCCCGGCCTCGGACCCGGGCCACGTCCACATCGAGTTCGAGATCAAGCTGGCGCCGGGCCTGCCCGTCGGCGCCGCGAGCGAGCCGCTCTCATCGACGGTGCGCAAGCTGGGACTCGGCATCCTGCACATGCCGCTCGCGACGGGTGGCACCACGCAGACGGTGGGCGGCGGTGGGCTCCCCAACGCCCCCATGCCTCCCGACGATTTGCTGACCGCGACCTGGGAGACGCTGGAGTTCAAGGCCCCGGCGCCCATCCCGCTCAGCTTCACGATGTGGAACGTGGGGCAGATGCCGGACGTGACCGCCTGGGTCCCGGATGGCGGCTCGGGGGAGATCGACACCGTCGCCCAGCAGATCTTCAACAAGGAGGTCGTCTGCCTCTCCGAGGTCTGGATGTCCTATGAGCGCGGCGAGCTCATCGAGAAGGTCAACCTGCTGCGCATCAAGGCGAACATGATGCCCATGCAGCACGTCGCCGAGCTGAACGACGACCTCCTCCAGCCGTCCATCTTCAGCACGGGGTTGGTGTTGCTGTCCTCGCGGCAGATCCTCGAGGCCGGGGTCCACCACTTCCCCTTCGGTATGTGCACCGGCTCGGACTGCGCCCAGGCCAAGGGCGTGCTGTGGGCGCGCATCGCCACCCCCGCCGCGACCGCCCCCGTCGTCATCCTCGACCACGACACCCCGCGCATCGCCGCGGGCACCGACTACGCCGAGTTCGTCGACGTGTTCTGCACCCACGTCAACGCGGGAGCCAACACGTCCGGGGAAGACACCTCCGTGCGCGAGCAGCAGTTCGCTGACATCCAGAGCTATGTCCAGCAGGTGCGCCAGGGCGGGCCCCTGACCGCCAACCTCTTCCCCTTTGAAATCAAGGACGCCGTTCCCGCGGGCACGTGGCCGAGCGGGCTGGACCGCCCCGCCTTCCTCTTGGGGGACCTGAACACCCTGGGCCCCAAGGGCACCCAGACGGACGTCGGCTTCGCCCACTACACGGACATGGTGGGCCCCGGCCGCTTCAACATCAGCGGGCTCAGCCAGTTCGAGCAGGCCAACAGCCAGTTCTCCGAAACGCGGGACCTGGCCCGCCTGGTCACCGGGGCGGATCCGCAGGCGGCCGGGACGTGGCTGTCCCCCATCTGCGCCAACACCGTGGAGAGCGAGCTGGGTGCCAAGGATCGCATCGACTACGTCCTGGTGTTCCCTCCCCAGGACACGGCGGACTTCCCCGCGTTCGCGTTGCTCAACGGCTCCACGGCGAGCGTCAACCCGCAGTTCGATCCGCTCTCCGGCAGCGTGGACTCCGAGGGGAACATCACCCAGCAGTGCCTGTCGGACCACGCCATGGTGGACGTGACCGTGAAGCTGGCGCGGGTGAAGGACGTCCTCAAGTACAACCCGATGAAGAAGCACCGGGTCGAGTACGCCGTGAAGCAGGTCATCGACCTGGAGACGCAGAGCGGCTGCTGCGCGGACTGGTACACGCCTCGCGTGATGATGAGCGCCAATGGCGCCACCCGGACGAACGCCTTCATGGAGTTCATCGAGGACCAGACCATCTACCCGAACTGGTCCGTCCACACCGGCCCCGACAACTTCCCCCTCTTCCCGGACCTGCCGGTCGGGTTCTCGGGGGCGGTGAACATGACGTCGGCCCTCTGGGAGGACGACTACGGCCCGGACGACCACTACGACTCCATCCCGGAGAGCAACGCCCTCATGGAGATGGACAACAAGGACGCCCACTTCACCTTCTTCGCGAACAGCGGCCTGCTGCGCCGGGTGAAGGGCGAGCTGCTGGCCAATGACTGGATCACCGAGGTCGAGCTCCTGGGCAACTTCAACGACGGCTACGAGCACGGCATCACCGTGGAGACCCGGGGACAGGACGCCGTCACGGACAACATCGCTCGCGTGCGGCACTACATCAACGTGAAGGAAGTGGAGTCGCCATGAGCACGATGAACCTGAAGTGCGCGGTGCTTGCACTGGTGCTGGGGGGCACGGCCCAGGCGGTCGAACCGATGGTGCCCTACGACAACTTCAACCCGAAAGAGCCCAACCCCTCTCGCGCGACGACGATCCACGGCATCGACCCGGCGCGGTGGGTGGACACCCAGACCGGCACCCGGCTGGAGTCCATCCGTGAGCTGGCCTTCACCCGTCTGCGGTTGATGAGCCGTGCGGAGACGGCGGGCAGCTTCGGCCTGCTCTTCTCCCAGGCCTCGGCGGTGACGGCCATCGCGGCGAAGGTGCGCCTGAACAACGCCCGGAGCACGGGGAGCACGGACCCGGCGGCCCCGGCGGCCGTGAACGCCGCCGAGCTCACCGGCCACTTCTTCAACACCCGGACGGGCATCCCTTCCAAGAATCAGCAGGACGACGTCATCGCGGCCATCCGCACCGTCTCACGGTCCACGGACCCCATGGGCTCCCAGAACCTGCGGGTGGAGGCGGTCATCGAGCAGTGCACGAACGCGGCGTGCTCCACCCGAACGCAGCTCTTCGCGGCGGACCTGGGCGGGGTCCACCAGGGCGAGCTGGCGGCGCTGCGGGTCCAGTGGGACGTGGCGAACCACCGCTTCGTGTTCCAGCGGGACACGCAACCCGAGGTGTACGGCGCCTACACCGTGACGGACACCCATCCGCCCGCCAGCCAGTTCAAGGGCCTGGTGGTGACCCACAACCCGCCCACCTACCTGAGCGGGACCCCGGTGCCCGTGCAGTATGCGAACGCGTACTTCCACGACGTGTTCGTGAACGAGTCCGCGGCCCCCGCCCCCTGACGGCGCGGGAGTGAGGTGCGGCCAGCGCCCTCCCGGTCCTTTCGGACGGGAGGGCGCTTCTGCTTCGGCCTGCGCTAGCATGGCGGCCCCATGGCGATCGAGAAGGCCCTGCTGCTCATCGCGGACATCGGCGGGTACACCCGCTTCATGAAGCACCACCGGTTCAGCCTCGCGCATGCGCAGGACACGGTGGCGCAGCTGCTCGAAGCCGTCATCGACGCCTCCGGCCGGTTCAAGCTCGCCAAGCTGGAGGGGGACGCGGCCTTCTTCTATGCCGTGGGGGACGACGCCGCGGCCTTCGCCCAGCAGGTCGCGGACATCCGCCGCGCGTTCCTCGCCCGGCGCGAGCAGCTCATCATCGACCGGATGTGCAAGTGCGACGGGTGCATGCAGGTCAACGCCCTGACGCTCAAGTTCGTGGCCCATGACGGCGAGGTGGCGTTCCAGCGGGTGAAGCACCTCACGGAGCTCGCGGGGATGGACGTCATCCTCGTGCACCGGATGCTGAAGAACGACGTCCCCGTGCCGGAGTACGTCCTGATGACGGACCCGGTGCTCCAGCGGCTGGACCCGGCGCTGCGCCAGCTCACCCGGACGCTGGAGCACGACTTCGAGGGCATGGGCCGCACGGCGACGCACTACTTCGACCTGGGGGAGGTCGCGGCGGCGCTCCCGGAGGCGCTGGGCCCCAGCCTGCCTCGCAGGCTCTGGTCCAAGGTGGGGCTGGAGCTGCGCTCGCTGAAGTACGTGCTCGGCCTCAAGAAGCCCTGCGACGACTTCCGCAACGTGGAGATCGTCGACGCCCCGGGGCCGTGAGCGCCAAGGCTCACGCCGGCATGCGCACGCCCGTGAGCTTCTGGTCCGTCAGCACCACGTGCAGCGCGCGGATGCGTCCGTTCGCGTCCACGTCCGCGCGGATCACCGAGCGCTCCGCGAGCAACGGGTCCGCGGCCTTGTCGAAGACCGCCACCACCGCCGGCAGCCCGTTGAGCATCCGCGGCTCCGCGGCGAGGGGCGCGCCCCGCAGCTCCATCAGCCGGAAGAAGAAGCCGAGCACCCGCTTCGCGCCGACCACCGGCACATGCGCCGCCCGCACCTTGCCGCCACCATCCGACAGCACGCGGACGTCCGAGGCCAGCAGGGCTTCGGCCGCCGCCACGTCCCCCGTCAGCAGCGCGCCCAGGAAGCCCTCCAGCGCGGCGCGCGTGCGCTCCTGCACGTCCCGCGTGGGCACGCAGCGCGACTGGTCATAGCCTTCCATCGCCGCCCGCGCGCGGTGGTGCACCACCTTCACGTTCGCCTCGCTCATGTGGAGCGCTTCGGCCGCTTCGAGCACGGAGTAATCAAAGACATCCCGCAGGAGCAGCACCGCCCGCTGCTTCGGCGACAGCACCTCCAGCGCGAGCAGGAAGGCGTAGGAGACGCTCTCCAGCAGCTCGTAGCGCCCCTCCGTCGAGCCGCCTCCCGGCAGCCTCGCCTCCACCGAAGGTGGAACCTCTTCGTCCCCTGTCTCCACCGGCGATGGCAGCCAGGGCCCGATGTAGCCCTCGCGGCGGCGGCGCCGCAGGTGGTCCCTCGACAGGTTCACCGCCACGCGCGTCAGCCAGGGGCGCAGCGCGTCCAGCCGCGCCAGGGGCGTCGCGAGGGCGCGCGCATAGGTCTCCTGCACCAGGTCATCCGCGTCCGCCGCCACGCCCGTCATCCGGTAGCAGAGTCCCCAGAGGAAGGACTCGTGCTCGCGTGCCGCCTCCGCCAGTGCGCCTCTTGCCCGGTCGTCCATCCGTTTACGCCCCCACCGCGCGGCGCGGGTGTGCGTGCGCGCCATGCAGCAGGGCGCCCTCCACCGCCTCGGCGCTCGCGAGGGCGGCGTCCGCGAGCATCCCCTCCGTGCCCACCCAGTCCCCCACGCGGTACAGGCCGCCCACG
>NZ_RAWA01000500.1 GCF_003611675.1 Corallococcus sp. CA053C | reverse complement strand
CCTCGGGCATGAGCGGCAACTCACCCAGGCGCTGCTCGGGCCTCACGACGACAGCCTCCAGCACGGTGCGCAGGTGCTGGAAGAGGCGGGCGACGGTGCCTTCCTCGAACAGGTCGGTGCTGTACTCGAAACGGCCGCGCAGGCCGTCGTCGGACGCGCTCAGCACCAGCTCCAGGTCGAACTTGGAGGTGCCGTGATCCACGTCCAGCCGGCTCAGCTCCAGGCCCGCGTGGGAGGTGTCCGGCAGGCGCGCGTTCTGGAACGTGAACATCACCTGGAAGAGAGGTGAGCGGCCCAGGTCACGTCGGGGCTGGAGCTCCTCGACGAGCTTCTCGAAGGGCACGTCCTGGTGCGAGTACGCGCCAATGGCGGTCGTGCGCACGCGGGCGAGCAGCTCGCGGAACGAGAGGGTGGTGTCCAGGCGCGTGCGCAGCACGAGGGTGTTGGCGAAGAAGCCGATGAGGCCTTCCAGTTCCACCCGGCTGCGGCTGGCGACAGGCATGCCGACGCAGAGGTCGTCCTGGCCCGAATGGCGGTGCAGCACCACCTTGAGCGCGGACAGCAGCACCATGAAGGGCGTGACGCCTTCACTCCGGCCGAGCGACTCGATGGCGTCCGACAATTCGCGGGGCAGGTGGACGAACCAGCTGGCGCCCCGGAAGGACTGGACGGCGGGGCGGGGCTTGTCGGTGGCCAGCTCCAGGAAGGGCGGTGCATCCGCCAGCTGCCGCCGCCAATACGCCAACTGCTGCTCCAGGGCCTCATCCCGCAGCCATCGCCGCTGCCAGGCGGCGTGATCCGCGACCTGGATGGCCAGGGCGGACAGCGGTGAAGGCCGGCCCGCGACGAACGCCGCGTAGAGGGCGGTCAGGTCCTCGACGAGCACGTTCATGGACCAGCCGTCGGAGACGATGTGGTGCATCGTCAGCAGCATCACGTGCTCGCGTTCGGACAGCCGCAGCAGGGTGACGCGCAGCAGGGGGCCGCGCGTCAAATCGAAGGACCGTCCTGCCTCCGCGGCGGCCCTGTGCCGCACCTCCGCCGAGCGCTCCGCCTCGGGGCGCGTCGACAAGTCGATCACCGTGAAGTCGGGCTCCAGCGTGTCTGCGATGTGCTGGACGGGCTCTCCATGGCTCGGGGGGAAGGTGGTGCGCAGGGACTCGTGGTGCACGGTGAGCGCGAAGAACGCGCGGCGCATGGCGTCCGCGTCCAGCGCGCCGGTGATGCGCACGGCGGCCGGCACGTTGTAGGCGGCGGTGCCCGGCTCCAACTGCTCAAGGAACCACAGGCGCTGCTGCGCGAAGGACAGGGCCAGGGCCCCGGTGCGCGGCACCGCCACGAGCGGCGGCAGCACCTGCCCCTGCTGCGTGGCGCGGAGCGCATCCACCTTCTCGGCGAGCGCGGCGAGGGTCGGCGCCTCGAAGAGGCTGCTCAGGGGCAGGTCCACCTGGAGCGCCTCGCGGATGCGCGACACGGCCTGGGTGGCGAGCAGCGAGTGGCCACCCAGCTCGAAGAAGTGATCATACGCGCCCACGCGCTCCACGCGCAGGACGCGGGCCCACACGGAGGCCAGCAGCTCCTCGGTGAGGGTGCGCGGCGCGAGGACGCTGGACTGCGCCGGGGCGGCCTCCGGCGCGGGCAGGGCCTTGCGGTCCACCTTGCCATTGGGCGTGAGGGGCAGCGCGGCCAGGGCCACGAAGGCCGAAGGCACCATGTAGCGGGGAAGGTGCCGCTGCACGAGCTCCTTGAGCGCCGCCGCGTCCATCACGTGTCCGGCCCGGGCCACGACATAGGCCACCAGCCGCTTCTCTCCCGGGGCCTCCGTGCGGGCATGGACGACGACGTCCTGCACGGACGCGTGGGCGCGGAGCACGGCCTCCACCTCGCCCAGCTCGATGCGGAAGCCACGCACCTTCACCTGGTTGTCGATGCGGCCCAGGTACTCCAGCTCGCCCTCCGGCAGCAGGCGCACCAGGTCCCCCGTGCGGTAGAGCCGGGCTCCGGGCTCGCGCGAGAAGGGGTTGTGGACGAAGCGCTCGGCGGTGAGCTCCGGCCGGTGGAGGTAGCCCCGGGCCAGGCCCGCGCCTCCCAGGTACAGCTCGCCGGGGACGCCCACGGGCACGGCGCGTCCGCGCGCATCCAGCACCCAGGCGGAGGTGCCGGGCAGCGGCCGCCCGATGGTGGGCTCGCCGCGGGCCTCGCGGGGCACGCGCACGAACGTGGAGTAGGTGGTGTCCTCCGTGGGGCCGTAGAGGTTGTAGACGTGCTCCACGGTGCCCGTGCGGTAGAGGTCCGCCACCAGGGAGCCCGGGAGCGCCTCACCCGCGAGGTTCACCGTGCGCACGGACGCGGGCAGCGCACCGGCCCGCACCAGCTCCGTCATCGCCGACGGCACCGTGTTGACCAGCGTCACCTCGCCCGCGGCCGGCAGGCCCGCGAGCGCCAGCGCGTTGTCCGCGAGGATGACGGTGCCACCCCGGACCAGCGGCGTGAACATCTCGAAGACGGACAGGTCGAAGCAGAAGGAGGTCGCGGCGAGGACGCCGGAGAGCTGCTCGCGCGAGAACACGGACAGGGCCCAGCGCAGGAAGGCCACCGCGCTGCGGTGCTCCACCGCCACGCCCTTGGGGCGGCCCGTGCTGCCCGACGTGTAGAGGACGTAGGCCAACGACTCCGGACCGGTGCTCGCGGACGTCCAGGGCTGGAGCGACGCGGGGACCTCCGCGTCCGCCTCCAGGAAGACGACCCGGGCCCCGTGCGGGGGCAGCACGCCCTCCAGCTTCCTCGCGGTGATGAGCACCGGGGCCTGGGAGTCCTCCAGCATGAAGGCCAGCCGCTCGGCGGGATAGGCCGGATCCAGCGGCACGTACGCGCCGCCCGCCCGCATCACGCCCAGCAGCGCGATCACCATCTCCGGCGTGCGCTCCAGGCACACCGCGACGCGCGTCTCCGGTCCCACGCCCAGGGCGCGCAGCGCGTTCGCCAGCTGGCGCGTGCGGACCTCCAGCTCGCGGTAGGTGAGGCGCCGTGCCTCGTGCACCAGCGCCACCGCGTCCGGCGTGAGCGCCGCCTGCGCCTCCACCAGGTGGTGGACGCACGTGTCCCCTGGAGGCTCGGCCCGCGTCCCGTTCCACTCGCGAAGCTGTTGCCACTCGCGCTCGGGCAGCAGCTTCGCCGCGTCGTACCGGGCCTGGGGCGCGCGGGCCATGACGCCCAGCACGCTCAGGTAGTGCGCCTTGATGGACTCCACCTGATCCGCGCCCAGGCCGTTGCAGTCCAGGGCGATGTGCAGCTCCGTGCTGGCCGTGTTGACGTTGAAGTAGGCCGTCCAGGCGAAATACGTCTGGTCGGTGGCCATCATGTCGAGGACCTCGAGCCCCTTCAGCTCGCGCAGCCGGTCCAGGATGTGGAACTGGGTGAAGTTGAAGGCGGTGTCGAAGAGCGGCTGGCCGCCACCGAAGGACTTCTGCAGCTCCGCCAGCGGGAAGCGGCGGTGCGGCAGCCGGGCGCGCTCCGCCTCGAACGCGTCGCGGGCCAGGTCCAGCCACGTCCCTCCCGCCAGCTCCATGCACAGCGGGAGGGTGTTGAGGAAGATGCCCAGCACCTGGTCGCCGCCGGGCACCTCGGGGCGCCCGTTGGCGATGATGCCCGTCACCACCTGGTCCCGGCCGGTGAGCAGCGCCACGACGCGCGCGTGCGCGGCGATGAGCACGCTCTTGAGCGGGAGCGTCGTCTCGCTGGCGATCTGCTTGAGGCCCGTGAACACCTCCGCGGCCACGGGGAAGATGATCCGCAGGTGCTGACCGGGCAGCTCTCCCGAGGGCAGCGGCCAGTGGGCGAGCGGTGCGCGCTCCAACCGTCCCAGCTCCCGGGCCCAGAAGCTCCGCGACGCCTCGGACGCCAGCGCCGCCCGCTCCAGCGCGACGAAGTCCCGGTAGGTGGTGGCGGGAGGCGGCTCCACGGGCGTCGCGCCGTCGAGCGACGCGACATACAGCCGCATCAGCTCCGACCACAGCGACGCGACGCTCCAGCCATCGAGGAAGGGCTCGGAGAGGGTGAGCCGGAAGGCGTCGTCGGTGAGGCGGTGGACGTGGAGTCGGATGAGCGGGGCCGTGCGCCAGGTGAAGCCCACGCGCCGCTCCGCCTGACTCCAGACCTTGAAGTCCTGCCGCTGCGCCTTCTCCGGGCGGTCGCGCCAGTCGGCCACCGTCAGCGGCACCTCCACGTTCGTGTACACGAGCTGGAGGGGTTCGCTGAACGACGAGACATCGAAGGACGAGCGCAGCATGGGGTGACGCCGCGCCAGCTGCGCGAGCGCCCGCCGCAGCGCCTCCTCCGCGAAGCGCACCCGGACGTGGAAGCTGGTGAGGTAGACCTCGTAGCCCTGGCGCAGCTCGGCGTGGAAGACGAAGCCGGCCTGGAGCCGCGACAGCGGATAGGCGTCGGAGAGGCCCTCGGGCAGGGCCGCCCGGTCCGCCCCGGACACCAGCGAGAAGGGCTCGGTGTGCATGGGCGTCTCGCCCCCGCGCCGCAGCGCCTGGGCCAGGGCGCGCACCGTCTGGTGGTCGAACATCTCCGCCACGCTGAGCGTGAGCCCCTGCTCCCGCGCCCGCGCCACCACGCGCAGGCTGCGGATGGAGTCGCCGCCCAGCTCGAAGAAGTTGTCGTCCACGCCCACCTGGTCCAGCCCGAGCGCGTCGCACCACACGACGCACAGCAGCCGCTCCAGCTCGTTGGAGGGCGCCACGTAGCCCTCGCTCAACGACGGGCGCAGGCGCTCGGGGTCGGGCAGCGCGCGCCGGTTCACCTTGCCGTTCGCGGTGAGCGGGATGGCGTCCAGGAAGACGAAGGCGGCGGGCACCATGTGCTCGGGCAGCCGCTCGCGCAGGAAGGCGCGCAGCGCTCCCACGGTGGGCGCCTCCGCGCCCGGGTGCGCCACGCTGTAGGCCACGAGCTGCTTCTCGCCGGTGGCGTCCTCGCGCGGCACCACCACCACCTCGCGCAACGCGGGGTGCTGCGCGATGGCGTTCTCCAGCTCGCCCAGCTCGATGCGGAAGCCGCGCACCTTCACCTGATCATCCAGCCGGCCCAGGTACTCCACGTCCCCGTCGGGCAGCCTTCGGGCCAGGTCTCCGCTGCGGTAGAGGCGGGCGCCCGGCGTGGAGGAGAAGGGGTCGTCGAGGAAGCGCTGACGGGTGAGCTCCGGGCGCTGGAGGTAGCCGCGCGCGACGCCCGCGCCACCCACGTACAGCTCACCGGGCACGCCCACGGGAACGGGCTGCTGGTGCTTGTCCAACAGCAACAGGGACAGGTCGACGATGGGCGCGCCGATGACGCTGCCCGGCGCCTCTTCCACGTCGCGCGCGTGCAGGGGGCGGTAGGTGACGTGCACCGTCGTCTCGGTGATGCCGTACATGTTGACGAGCCGGGGGCGCGCGTCGCCGTGGCGCTCGAACCAGGGGCGCAGGCTCCCCAGGGGCAGGGCCTCACCGCCGAAGACGACGTGGCGCAGGGAGAGCGGCGTGGCCCCGGCCGGCGCGGAGAGGTCCGCCTGGATGAGCGAGCGGAAGGCGGAGGGCGTCTGGTTGAGGACGGTGACGTGCTCCTCGCGCAGCAGGGCGTGGAAGGCCTCCGGCGAACGGCTCACCCGGTGGGGCACCACCACCAGCCGGCCGCCGTAGAGCAGCGCGCCCCACAACTCCCAGACGGAGAAGTCGAAGGCGATGGAGTGGAAGAGGGTCCAGACGTCGGAGTCGTCGAAGCGGAAGTCGTCCCACGTCGCGTCGAAGAGCCGCGCCACGTTGGCGTGCGTCACCTGCACGCCCTTGGGGCGGCCCGTGCTGCCCGACGTGTAGATGATGTACGCGAGCAGGTCGTCCGACGACGCGACGTCCGGCCGCGAGCGCTCCTCGGCGGCGATGTGCACGGCCGCCTCGTCCAGCAGCACCACGTGCGCGGCCACCTCGCCCAGGGTACTCCCCAGCTTCGACTGCGTGAGGAGGACGCGGGCCTGGCTGTCCTCCAACATGAAGCGCGCGCGTTCGGCGGGGTAGGCCGTGTCGATGGGCACGTAGGCCGCTCCCGCCTTGAGGATGGCGAGCACCGCCACCACCATGTCCAGCGAGCGCTCCACGTACAGCCCCACCAGGTCCCCCCGCACCACACCCTGACGCGCGAGGTATCGGGCCAACTGGTTGGCGCGCGCGTCCAGCTCCGCGTACCCCAGCGACTGCTGCTCGAAGGTCACGGCCACGGCGTCGGGACGCTCGGTGGCGCGTGCCTCGAAGCGCTGGTGCAGGCACGGCGCGCCCCTGCGCTCCACGAC
>NZ_RAWA01000004.1 GCF_003611675.1 Corallococcus sp. CA053C | reverse complement strand
GGCCTACGCGGAGGCGGCGCTCGCGCCGGTGTCCGGGCTGCTCGCCCTGCCGCCGGAGGTGTCGTTCGTGGAGGCGGCGGCGCTGCTGGTGCAGGGGCTGACGGCGTACCACGTGGTGCACACCGTGGGACGGGTGGAGGCGGGGCAGACGGTGCTCGTCCACGCGGCGGCCGGAGGCGTGGGGCTGCTCGCGGTGCAGCTCGCGAAGGCGGCGGGGGCGCGGGTCATCGGCACGGTGTCGGGCGAGGCGAAGGCGAAGCTCGCGCGGGACGTGGGCGCGGACGAGATCATCCGCTACGACCACGAGGACGTCGCGGCGCGGGTCCAGGCGCTGACACAGGGACGCGGCGTGGAGCGGGTGCTGGATTCGGTGGGCGCGAGCACGTGGAAGGCCAGCATGGAGGCGCTGGCGCCCTTCGGCCACCTGGTGAGCTACGGCAACGCCAGCGGCCCGCCGCCGCACCTGGAGGTGGATTCGCTCTACGCGAAGTCGCTCACCGTGAGCGCCTACTGGCTGCGCACGCCCACGCCGCCGGACGTGGAGCGCCGGGCGCGTGAGGCGCTGTTGCAGGAGGTGCTGGCGAAGCGGCTGCGCATGGTGGTGGGCCTTGCGCTGCCGCTGTCCCAGGCCGAGGAGGCCCACCGTCGGCTGGAGGGCCGGGACACGGTGGGCAAGGTCGTGCTGCTCGGGGCGGAGTGAAGATCGCCGCCCCGGGGCTCAGGGCTTCGGGGCCGGGGCCACCGCCGGGGCCACCGCCGGCTTCAGGTAGCGGTCGAAGAACTTCCGGGCGCGCTCGTTCACCAGCAGCTCGTTCTTCTTCTTCTTGAAGCCGTGGCCCTCGTCGGGGAGGAGGAGGTACTCGACGGGGGTGCCGGTCTTCTTCACGGCGGCGACGATTTCGTCCGACTCCGCCTTGGGGACGCGCGGATCATTGGCGCCCTGGATGACGAACAGCGGCTTGCGGATCTTCTCCGCGTGGAACAGGGGGGAGATCTCCTTGAGCATCGCCTCCTGCTTCTCCGGGTCACCCACCTCCTGGAACATGGCCTGACGGAAGGCGCCCCACTCCGGCGGCATGCTCTTCAGGGTGCGCAGCCAGTTGGAGATGCCGAAGGCGTCCACGCCCACGTCGAAGGCGTCCGGGTGGAAGGCGAGCGCCGCCAGCACCATGTAGCCGCCGTAGCTGCCGCCGATGATGCCCACGCGCGAGCCGTCCACGTACGGCAGGCTCGCCAGGTACTTCCGGGACTCCACGACGTCGCGCAGCGGCTCCTTGCCGTGCTTCTGGTCATCCGCGCGCTGGAACGTCTTGCCGTACCCGGTGCTGCCCCGGTTGTTGATGGCCAGCACCACGTACCCCTGATTCACCAGGTACTGCATGAAGTCGGCGTAGCCCTTGCGCGTCTGGTCCCCGGGCCCGCCGTGCACCCAGACGAGCGCGGGCGCCTTGTGTTCGGGCGTGGCCTGGTGCGGCTTGAGCAGCAGGTTGGGGATCTCCATCCCGTCGAAGGACTTGAAGCGCACCACCTGCGAGTCCACCAGGTCCTCCGGATCCAGCTCCTTGCTCATCGTGTCCGTCAGGCGCGTGGCCTTCTTCATGGCCAGGTCATAGACATACAGGTTCGCGGACGAGCGGTCCCCCTCGTGCAGGAAGGCGAGCTGCTTCTCTCCGCGCGCGAAGACGAGTTCGGAGATCATCCCGTCGGGGAGCTGGGGCAGGACGACCTGGGTGCCCGTCTTCATGTCGTGCAGCCGCACCTCGGTGCCCGCATCCACGTTGAGGATGCTCACGCGATAGGCGCCGGTGCGCGAGAAGGTGGACGCGACGATGTCCCAGTCCGCCTTCTCCACCTCCTCCAGCTTCGCGCCGTCCTTCGACAGCCGCACCAGGCGGGTGAACTCCGAGCCGTCGTCCGTGAGCAGGTACAGCTGCCCGGACGCGGGGTCGACGTCCGCCACCGAATAGCTCGCGACGCCCTGGTGGGGCGTGAGGTTCTTCAGCGTCTTCGTCGCGACGTCGTAGCGCCACACGTTGCCGTCGGACGTGGTGAGCGCCTCGTCCAGGGCCACCCACGATTCGTCGGGGGCGACGGCGACCACGCTGAAGCCCTTGTCGTTCTGCATCAGGAGCGTGCGCGCGTAGGTCTTCGCGTCATGGCGGTACACGTCCATGGCGCCTTCGTCGCGCTCGTTGGTGGTGACGTAGAAGGCGGTCTCGTCCTTGCTGAAGCCCAGGAAGTGGGCCACGCCCTTCTTCAGGGGGGTGAGGTCGCGCTCCTTGCCGTCCGGTGTGCGCACGTACACGTGCGTCTGCTCATCGCCGCCCCGGTCGCGCTCGAAGAGGAAGCGGTTGTCGCCCGGGAACGTGGCCACCACGCGCACCCCGTCTGTCTTGGAGCGCGTGAGCGCGTCAGGCTTGCCGCCGCCCACCGGCACGCTGGCGACATTGAAGATGCCCGTGGCGTTCGACGAGAAGAGGATCCGCTGCTCGTCCGAGGCGAACACGGGGCCGCTCACCACCGTCGTCCCCATGAACTGCTTCATCGTGTACTGCTTCGAGGGCCGCTGCACGGGCTTGGGCGCGGCTGCCCCCATCAGCAGGGGACCCAGCAGCGTCACGGCGAGCAGGGGGGGCAGGAACTTCCAGGCGTTCATCCGTCCTCCAGGGTTGGCGAAGGCGGGACTCTGTCCCATCCGCTCGGCGGTTCAAGCGGAGCCCTGGAAAGGGGCCCCCAGAAACCTGACATAAGGCTGTCACTGCCTGGGGGGATAAGGGTCGGGTTCCTTCAACGCGGCACAGGAGATTTCGCCATGACGACCCAGACCCAGAACGACGTTCAGAAGACCCCGGGCCAGAACGGCGCGCGCAGCTACAGCGGCGTGCAGACCTACCAGGGCGGCTGCAGCTGTGGCGCCGTGCGTTACGAGGCCGACCTGGACCTCTCCAACGTGGGCCGCTGCAACTGCACGTTCTGCACGAAGTACGGCACGACGGGGACGATCATCAAGCCGGCTGCCTTCCGGCTGCTGGCGGGCAAGGAGCAGCTGAGCCAGTACGGGCGCGAGGGCACCCCCAACCACCGCAGCTTCTGCAAGCGCTGCGGCGTCCACTGCTTCAGTGAGGGGGACCTTCCCGAGCTCGGCGGGGTGTTCTGCTCGGTCAACATCAACACGCTGGATGACGTGGACCCCACCCACCTCACCATCGGGTACTGGGACGGCCGGAACGACAACTGGCAGGCGGGGATGCGTCCTTCGCCGTGGCCCTTCAAGTCCTGAGGGCCACGGCCCGCCGGGAGCGGCTACACGCGGCTCGCGGCGTCGCGGCCCGCGGCGCGGCCGGAGAAGATGCAGCCGCCGAGGAACGTCCCCTCCAGCGCGCGGTAGCCATGGACGCCGCCGCCTCCGAAGCCGGCCACCTCGCCCGCCGCGTAGAGCCCGGGGATGGTCTCTCCCTGGGCGTTGAAGACGCGGCCGGCGAGGTCGGTCTCGAAGCCGCCCAGCGTCTTGCGCGTGAGGATGTTCAGCTTCACGCCGATGAGCGGCCCCGACTTGGGGTCGAGGATGGGGTGCAGCTTCGCGGTGCGCACCAGCTGGTCGCCCCGGTAGTTGCGCGCCTGGCGGATGGCGGCGATCTGCAGGTCCTTGCCGAACGGGTTGGCCAGCTGGCCGTCGCGCGCCAGCACCTCGCGCTCCACGGTGGCGTAGTCCAGCAGCGGTGTCTCCGTCTTCGCGTTCATGCCGGCGACCAGATCGCGCAGGTTCCCGGCGACGACGAAGTCCTCGCCCTTCTCCTTGAACGCCTCCACCGGGCCCATGGCCTTCTTGCCGATGGCGCGGTTGAGCACGCCCCGCCAGTCCTTGCCGGTGAGGTCCGGGTTCTGCTCCGAACCGGAGAGCGCGAACTCCTTCTTGATGATCTGCTGGTTGAGCAGGAACCAGGTGTGTTCATGGCCCGTCTTCATGATGTGCTCGAGCGTCCCCAGCGTGTCGAACCCGGGGTACAGCGGCGGCGGCAGGCGCTTGCCGGTGGCGTCCAGCCACAGCGAGCTGGGGCCCGGCAGGATGCGGATGCCGTGGCGCGGCCAGATGGGGTTCCAGTTGCGCAGCCCCTCCGTGTAGTGCCACATGCGGTCGCGGTTGATGAGCCGTCCTCCCGCCGCCTCGGTGATGGCGATCATCCGGCCGTCCACGTGGTCGGGGACGCCCTGGACCATGAACTTGGGCGCGGTGCCCAGGCTCTTCGGCCAGCTCTTGCGCACGAGCTCGTGGTTGCCGCCGATGCCGCCGGACGTGACGATGACCGCCTGCGCGCGCAGCTCGAAGTCACCCTCCGTCTTGCGGGAGCTGGTGACGCCGCGCGGAACGTCCGTGGCCTCCAGCCTCATGCCCCGCACGCCGACGACGGCGCCCGCGGTGACGAGCAGCTCGTCCACGCGGTGGCGGAACAGGAACGTGAGCTTGCCCGCGGCCTGCGCGGCCTTCGCGCGGCGCACGAAGGGCTCCAGCACGCCGGGGCCCGTGCCCCAGGTGACGTGGAAGCGGGGGACGGAGTTGCCGTGGCCCACCGCGCCGTAGCCGCCGCGCTCCGCCCAGCCCACCACCGGGAACCAGGTCATGCCCTGCTGGTGCAGCCAGGAGCGCATCTCGCCCGCGGCGAAGCCGACGAAGGCCTCCGCCCACTTGCGCGGCCAGTGGTCCTCCTCGCGGTCGAAGCCCGCGGTGCCCATCCAGTCCTCCAGGGCCAGCGCGTACGAGTCCTTGATGCCCATGCGCCGCTGCTCGGGCGAGTCCACCAGGAACAGGCCGCCAAAGGACCAGAACGCCTGTCCGCCCAGGTTCTGCTCGGCCTCCTGGTCCACGACGGCGACGCGCTTGCCGGCATCCGCCAGCTCGGTCGCGGCGACGAGGCCCGCGAGCCCGCCGCCCACGACGATGACATCCACTTCCTGTCCCATGCGGTTGCCTCCTGGTGACGCTGCGCGCGCGGATGATAGTCGACCTTCCACGGCGGACGGTCGCCTCTCTCCCGGGTTGCTTCCCGCGCCCCGGGACTCAGGGCAAGCTTGCGCGCATGGATTCGGACGCAAGGAGCAACACGGGACCGCTGGGCCATGATGCCGCCGCCTATGCCCAACGGCAGGAGGGGCTGTCCCCGGAGCCGCTGCGGGACGCGGCCTGGGTCGTGGCGGGACAGCGCGCGTCAGGCGTGGTGCTCGACGTGGGCTCGGGCCAGGGCGGCTGGATTCGCAGGTTGCAACACAACCCCAACATCGACCGCGTGCTCAGCACGGACATCCACGATGCGGGAGCCAGCCGCCTGCCCGGCGTGGAGTTCCACCTGTGCGACGTGTCCCGGGACGCGCTGCCCTGCGCGGACGCGTCGGTGGACTGGGTGTTCGCCATCGAGGTGCTGGAGCACCTGGCCAACCCCCGCCACTTCGTGAAGGAGGCCTTCCGGGTGCTGCGTCCCGGAGGCCACCTGTTCCTCACCACGCCCAACAACGACAGCCTGACCGCGCGCCTGTCCTTCCTGGTGCGGGGCTACTTCCCCGCGTTCTGCGAGCAGGACTACCGGGACTCGGGGCACATCACGCCCATCACGGAGCTGGACGCGCGGCGCATGGCGAAGGAGGCGGGCTTCCAGTCCATCGACTTCGACTATCCGTTGCCCGGCCGCATCCCGCGCAGCAGTGTCTACTGGCAGCGCCTGGTGCCCGGGCTGCGCGGTCGCTTGTGGAGTGATGGCCTGTTCGCGCTGCTGACCCGACCCGCATGAGGACCCCACCGATGCAACAGCGTTGCGCCTGGGCCGGAAGCGATCCGCTGTATCAGGCCTACCATGACGAGGAGTGGGGCGTGCCGCTGCGCGACAGCCGCACGCTCTGGGAGATGTTGATGCTGGAGGGCTTCCAGGCGGGACTCGCGTGGATCACCATCCTGCGCAAGCGCGAGGCCTTCCGGAAGGCGTTCCAGGGCTTCGACCCGGCCGTCGTGGCGAGGTTCGGCGAGAAGGACGTCACGCGGATGATGGGCGACGCGGGCATCATCCGCTCGCGCGCCAAGATTGAAGCGACCATCGGCAACGCCCGCGCGTACCTGGCCATGGCGGAGGCGGGCGAGGACTTCTCCACGTTCGTCTGGACCCGGGCGGGCGGAAAGCCCCTCAAGAACACCTGGACGGGGAAGGGCGATGTGCCGGCGAAGACGGCGCTGTCGGAGGACTTCTCCAAGGCCTTCAAGAAGCGCGGCTTCAAGTTCGTGGGGCCGGTCATCGTCTATGCGTGGATGCAGGCGACGGGGCTCGTGGACGACCACGTGGTCGACTGCTTCCGGCACGGCGCGCGGCACCGCTGAGCGAGAGACGGGTGGACCTGATACGGGTCCGCTTGGTTTAACGGACCGCATGCGCGTGCCCTGGAGCTGTGTCGTCGTGATGGGGTGTCTGTCGTGGGGAGCCTGGGCCCAGGCCACTCCGCCCCCGTCCGTCCCCCGCTTCGAGCGCGGCGCCTGCCCGGTGGAGGTGGTTGCCGGGGAGCGCATCGACTGCGGCCTGCTGGTGGTGCCCGAGAACCGACACAAGACGGACAGCCGCTCCATCCTCCTCCCCGTGATGATCTTCCGCAGCCGCGCCGCGAAGCCCGCGACGGACCCGGTGCTGTTCATGCCCGGAGGCCCCGGAGGCAGCGCGGTCCAGCACCGCAACTCCGGCAAGGGGAACCCGTTCCTGGACGAGCGCGACTACATCCTGCTGGAGCAGCGCGGCGCGAAGTTCGCGCAGCCGGCGCTCGAGTGTCCCGAGATCAACGCCCTCAAGGGGGAGCAGGCCGCGGGCCGGTTGCGTGG
Organism: Corallococcus sp. CA053C; assembly: GCF_003611675.1. Lineage (GTDB taxonomy): Bacteria > Myxococcota > Myxococcia > Myxococcales > Myxococcaceae > Corallococcus. Next base: position 75,110 of record NZ_RAWA01000004.1, on the reverse strand, counting down.
AGCCGCGGCGACCACCGCGCTGGCGAAGGCCCTGGGACGCTGCCGTGAGACGTTGACGGCCTCGGGCGTGGACCTGGACGGCTACACCACCGAAGCCACCGCGGACGACATCGAGGACCTGCGCAAGCTGCTGCAATTGAAGACGTGGAACCTCTTCGGCATGTCGTACAGCACGCGGCTGATGTTGACGGTGCTGCGCCGGCATCCCGCCGGGGTCCGCAGCGTGCTTCTGGATTCGGTGCTGCCGCCGGAGGTGAACTTCGACGAGGTCGCGGGGGTCAACCTGCTCCGCTCGCTCCACCTGGTGTTCGACGGGTGTGCCGTGGACCGCGAATGCGGGACGCTGTATCCCGACCTGCCCGCGCGCTTCGCGAAGCTGGTGGCCGCCGCGGACCGCCGGCCCCTGCCGCTCAAGCTGGACGCCGCGGCGACGGGGGGCAGGCCGGTGGAGGTCCGGGGCGCGCAGGTGGTGGAGGCGCTCTATTCGGCGCTGCATGACCCCGCTGCGATTCCGCTCATCCCGAAGGTCATTGGAGACGCGTCGGAGGGGCGCTTCGAACGCCTGACGCGCCTGGTGCAGGACAACCAGGGGCCGGCGACCTTCGCTTTTGGCCTGCGCTACTCGGTGTGGTGCGCGGAGGAGCTTCCCTTCGAGAACCCGGCCCGCATGGCCGCCCAGCATGCTCCCGCCCTGGGGCTGGGCGGCGTGGACGAGGCGGCGGCCTCGCCCGAGGAGTGCCGCGCCTGGAACGTCACCGCCGCCTCGCCCGTGGAGAACACGCCGGTGAACAGCGACGTGCCCACGCTCATCTTCGCGGGAGAGTTCGACCCGGACACGCCGCCAGAGTGGAGCCGCCGGCTGCTGTCGGCCATGCCGCGGGCGTACTCCGTGGAGATGCGGGGCCGCAGCCACGGGGCCTCGTTCCACCCGTGCGGCCTGGGCATCGCCATGGCCTTCCTGCGCGACCCCACGCGTGCGCCCGCCGTGGACTGCGCGCTCAAGCTGCGCGGTGCGGACTTCTCGCTGAGCGCGCACCCTGTTGATTGAAGATCCACCCGATGTAGCCAGCTGGAGACATGGAATGCGAATCAACCTGACGAGCGTGATGGTGGACGACCAGGCCCGGGCCCATCAGTTCTACACGGAGGTGCTGGGCTTCGTGACCAAGGTGGACATCCCCATGGGGGAGTTCCGCTGGCTGACCGTCGTGTCGCCCGATGAACAGGAGGGGACCCAGCTCCTCCTGGAGCCCCTGGGCCTGCCCGCCGCCCGCGTGTTCCAGAAGGCGCTGTTCGACGCGGGCATCCCCCTGGCGTCGTTCGCCGTCGATGACTGCCACGCGGAATATGAGCGGATGCTGAAGCTGGGCGTGGTGTTCCGGGGCAAGCCCACGCTGCTGGGGCCCGTCACCGCCGTCGTGTTCGAGGACACCTGCGGCAACCTCATCCAGATGGCCCAGGTCTGAAAGCCTCCCCGGCTTGATGTGTCTCCAGGCTTCCGATGTATGCTGGGCTTTCTCAGCTGCACCAGAAGAGGGGGAGAACATCATGCGGATTCAGACGAAGCTTCCGCCGCTGGAGCCTCGCAAGGCGCTCACGCCGGCGGGAAGTGCTCCAGCGCGCACGGCGGGCAATGCCGCCACCACGACGACCTCCGGCGCCACCGCGCGCCGGGCCGGTTTCTCCGAACAGAGTGCGTTCGTCGGCAAGTCGCCCGACCTGACGGCCACGTTCCAGCGGGAGTTCGGAGCGCTGTCGTCGGACAAGCAGAAGTTCCACGACACGATGCGCACCGTGTACGGCGAGGGCTACAACGCCGCGCAGGCCGAACAGTTCCGGCAGCAGGCGCAGAAGGGTGACTTCGGCTGGCTTCCCCCGGTGAAGCTCGTCTCCGCGGAGACGCTCCAGGGCGCCAACGGCGCGTATGACGCCGCGTCCGGCACGGTGTTGATCAACGAGTCGTTGGATCCGTCGCTGGCGGCCTCCACCTTCGTGGAGGAGGCGGGCCACCACCTGGACACGAAGCTCAACACCCAGGACACCCAGGGCGACGAGGGCGAGCTGTTCCGCCGCATCCTGTCCGGCGAGAAGCTGTCCCCCAAGCAGGTGGCGGACATCCGCGCGGAGAACGACAAGGGCATCATCAAGGTCGACGGCAAGGACACGCAGGTCGAGTTCTGGAACCCGTTCAAGGCGATTGGCGACGCGGTCTCCACCGTGGGCAAGGCCGTGGGTGGCGCCATCAGCACCGCGGCGAACGCGGTGGGCAGCGCGGTCAGCACCGCGGTGAAGGCCGTGGGGAGCGCCGCGACCGCCGTGGGCGGCGCGATCAGCACCGCGGCGAAGGCGGTGGGCGGCGCGGTGAAGACGGTCGCCGTGCGCGTGTTCGACGGTGTTCGCAGCATGGCCACGGGCATCGTCAGCGCCGCGAAGGGCGCGGTGCGCAACATCGGGGAAGGGATCGGGACCTTCTTCGGCGGCATCGGGAAGCTCTTCCAGGGGAAGTTCGGGGAAGGCTTCAAACAGATGGGCCTGGGGTTGCTGAAGACGTTCGTGCAGACGCCCGTGGATGCCTTCCTGATGCTCGCGGGCCGCGCGGTCAGCGGCATCCAGACGCTGATTGGCCTGGAGCCTCCGGCGCGCAAGCTCAGCTCCACGGAGATTGAGACGCTGCGCAAGGTGTACGGGGACAAGATCGACTACTCGGCCATGCGCATCAAGGAAGGCAGCTCCGGCCTGTTCAGCACCACCGGGCGCGCGTTCACGCACGGCAACACCATCTACATCCCGCCGGAGAACATGCCGCTGACGCCGGACCTGCTGGTGCACGAGTCGGCGCACGTCTGGCAGCACCAGAACGGCGGCACGGACTACATGAGCGAGGCGCTCGTGGCCCAGTACATCGGGGACGGCTACGACTTCGAGAAGGGCCTGGACGCGGGCAAGGCCTGGAAGGACTTGAACCCGGAGCAGCAGGCGGAGTTCCTCCAGCAGGCCCAGCTCTCGGGGTTCTTCGACAACCCCGGCGCGACCTTCCGCTACAACGGCAAGGACTACACGGCCCAGCTGAACGACGCGCTCGCGCAGGTGCGGGCCGGCAAGGGAGCGCCCTAGTCCATGACGTCGCCGCGTGGGGCCAGTCCGTGGTGGTGTTCGGCGCTGTTGCTGCTGCTGCTCACCGCCTGCCGTCCGGTCATCCAGGTGACCCTGGCGGCGGGCGCGCAGCAGCTGCCCGCCCCTCGCTTCGAGGTGGAGGACCCCGAGCATCCGGACCGTCCCCGCTACAACACCGTCCAGGTGTTGGACCGGGCCGGAGAGGTCTTCTGGCACCTGCGGGCGGAACCCTTCGGCGACCTCAACAGCGTGGGAACGCTCACCTACGGGGAGCCTCCCACGGGGTTCATGGCGGTGGAGGAGCCCCGGGCGCTCCAACCCGGGGGGCGCTACGCCCTCTACGTGGTGGGCAAGAACCGGGGCACCCTCCACTTCGACGTGGACGCGGAGGGCCACGTCACCGCTGTTCCTCCGTGACGGGCCGTGGGTGTCGCGGGATGATCCCTCGACCCCGCGCCGTGAGGAGCCCCGCTTGAGTCGTGTCCCGACCGTTGCTGAATGGCTTGTCCGCCTCGCCTCGCGCGATGCCGGGGCGCGGGAGGAGGCGCAGGAGGCCCTGGGCGAGTTGCTCGGCACCGGGGATGTGGATGCGCGGGAGCGGACTGCCCGCGCGCTGCTGGAGGAGCTGGGCCGGCCCGGGTCCAAGGTCGTCGCGCCGCTCCTGTCCCTGTTGCAGGCCTGCTGGTGGCCTCCGCAGGCGGGCCTCGCCAGCACCGCCGTCCAGGCCGTCCTGGAAGCGGTGACGCGGGTGGAGGCCGAAGGGCAGGACGTGGAGCACGCGGCGCAGGTGCTGGCCAACGTGTGCCGCGTGGACCCCTCGCGGCTCTCCGTCCTGGACGGCGCATTCGAGCATCCCCACGCCTCCGTGCGGAGCGCGATGGCGCGCGTGGTGGGACGGGTGGGTCAGGCCGCGCTGCCGTGGTTGCCCCGGCTGTTCGCCCTGCTGGAGGACGAGGAGCCGGTGGCCATCGCGGCCGTGGAGTCGTTGGGCTCACTCGCCCCGCTGGCGCCGGAGGTCACGGCGCCCCGGCTGGTGGAGCAGGTGCGGAAGGCGGAGGGCGCGCGCCTCTACCTGGCCATCGTGTCGCTGCGAAGTCTGGTGGAGGAGCGTCGCCAGGGAGGCCAATCCCTCCCAAGGCTGACCGACCTGGAGCCCGCGCTGCTGCGCACGCTGGAGGAGCCGGAGCCGCCCAGTCGCCTGGAGGCCGTGGCCCTGCTGGGATTGACGGGCCCCGTGTCGGAGGACGCGCTCACGGCCCTGCGGGACTCGCTGAAGGATCCGAGCCCCTCCGTGGCGGCCCATGCCGCCGTGGCGCTGCTGCGGCTGGGGGCGCCACCGGCGGAGGCCCTCTTCCTGCTGAAGGGCCAGCTGGGCCCGGCGGCGGCGCCCGAGCTTCAGGGCGCCGCGCTGTCCGCGCTGGTGGAGGTGGAGCCCTCCACCCTGTTCCGCGCGAAGGGCATCTTGGAGTCGGTGGTCCGCGATTCGACCGGGCCGACCCGGGATGCCCTCCGCGAGCTGCTGGATTCCATCCGCTGAGCGGTGGCTCAGTTGCCGGCGCAGGCGGACATATTGCTGCCCGGGTAGCCGCCGGTGCCGGACCACGTGGCGGGCAGCGTCGTCAGGCCCGGCTGCACCTTGTAGGAACCGGTGCCGCTGGTGTGACGCCAGTAGATGTTGCCCCCGCCCGTGGGGCTGAGGACGGCAATCCAGTACGTCGTGCCGGACGTCACCGCTTGTGACGTGATGGTGCAGACGTTCCACGCGCCGGGCGTGACGGGCGTGACGGTGCACCCGCGCAGCTGCGCGCCGGGCGTCCCGCTCCCATTCGCATACAGGCCCAGGTGGAGCGTGGTGGCCGTCGTCTGTGCATCCACATAGAGGTTCAGCCGCGTGACGTTGCCGGTGGCGCTCGCGGCGTAGCTGAAGGCCGCCGCGACGCCCGCGTTCTCGAAGTCGGACGTCGTCAGCACGGTGCTGTTGCCGACGAGGGCGGTGGGCGCTGCGGGGGTCGTCGCGCTGGCGTTGGCCGTGTAGGCCGAGCTTCCCGCGGCATTGGTCGCGCGGACCCGGTACCAGTAGCGGGTGCTCGCGGCCCGGCCCGTGTCACTGAACGTCGTCACGTTGGCGCCCGGCGTCCCGACCTGGGCGAAGGTGCCCGGGGCCCCGGAGACGTCCGGCGCCCGCTCCACCTGGAAGCCGCTCTCGTTGTTGGAGGCATCGGTCCACGCCAGGTCGATCTGCCCCGACGACACCGCCGTGGCCGTCAGGCCCGAGGGCGCCGCAGGTGCGGTGGTGGCGCTGTTCACGGTGATGGAGACCGTGGCGGAGTTGGTGCTGGCGGCGGGGTTGCCATTGTCCACGGCCACGGCGCGCACCGTGTGGCTTCCCTGAGAGGGATTGCTCCAGGTGCAGCCGTAGGGGCTGGTGGTGCTGGAGCAGATGAGCGACGTGCCGTCCGCGTAGAAGTCCACCCGCGCGATGCTCCGGCTGAAACCCGCGCTGGCGGTCGCGGCCAGCGGCACGGAGGCCGGCGCCGTGTACGTGGCGTTGGCGGCGGGGGAGGTGAGACTCACCGTGGGCGGATTGGACAGCGTGAGGGGCACCGCGGCGGAGGTGGTGGCCTGGAGCGTGTCGTCGGTGGCCTTCGCCGTCACGCTGTGCGCGCCGTCCTGGAGCGAGCTGACGCCGCAGCTCACCGACGTCGTGGTGGGCGCGTTCACGGTGCAGAGCAGCGCGGTGCCGTTGTCGAAGAACTCCACCTTCGTGAGCGTGCGGCCCGGGCCCGCCGTGGCGGTGGCCTGGAGGTTCAGGTTGGCGGGCACGGTGAAGTTGGCGTTGGCGGCCGGCTGGGTGATGGACACCGTGGGCGCGGTGGAGCTGCCCGCGGAGAGCCCATACATCGAAGCGCTGGACGCGCCCGTGTACACGGTGGAGGTGCCGAACGTGGGGCCCGGCAGCGCGGAGAGGCCCGTGGGGGAGTAGCGCATGGAGCCGGTGGGCAGGTCCATGTAGCGGAACACGCCGCCCCCGTTCGCGCCCAGCAGGGCCAGCCAGTAGACGGTGCCCGACGTGACCGTCACCTGCGGCGCGGCGGTGCAGCCGTACCACTGGCCCGTCACCAGCGGCAGCGGATCCACCACCGTGGTGGTGCAGGAGGAGAGCAGGGTGCCCGGAGCGCCCGAGGCATCGCTGTAGACGCCAATGGACAGCGACGCATTGGCATTGCCCGGCGCCGCGAAGACCTTGAGCGTCCCCAGCGTCCCCGTCGCGACGGCGGTGTACTGGAAGGCGTTCACCGAGCCGCCGTTGTCGGAGTCGTTCTGCGTCCCCACGGTGTCGATGCCCACGAGCCGCACGCCGCCCACGGAGGGGCTCACCGTGAAGCTCACGGGCGCGGAGTTCGTGACGAGCGCCGGGCTGCCACTGTCCGTCGCGCGGGCAAGGACATTGGAGTACGTGCCGGCCGTCGCGTTCCAGGTGCAGCCCGTGCCGGTCGTCGTGAAGCAGAGCGACGTGGTGCCCTGGAAGAACTCCACGCGCGTGAGGGTCCGCCCCGCGCCCGCGCTGGCCGAAGCGCTGAGGGTCGTGGGCCCCGTGGGCAGCGTGGCGCCGGAGGCGGGACTCAGGATGCTGACCGTGGGCGGGCCGGCGACCGTGATGGCCACCGACGCGGAGCCGCTCTCGCCCAGGTTGTCCACCGCCTCCGCGCTCACGGTGTGGCTGCCATTGCCCAGGCTGCTCGTGGCCGTGCAGGTGACAGGGTTGGTGACGGGGGCGTTCACGGTGCAGAGCACGGTGGCGCCCGCGCGGAACGTGACGCTGGCAAGCGTGCGGCCCGTGGTGGGCGTGGCCGTGGCGCCCAGGCTGAGCGTCGCGGGCGCGGTGAAGTTCTGCCCGGCCGAGGGCGCGGTGATGGCGACGGCGGGGGCGGTGGGAGGCGCCCCGGAGATGACGATGACCCCGCTGGTCGAGTGGCGGATGCGGAGCGCGTTGTTCCCGGTGTCGAAGGTCCACCCGTCCGCGGCCAGGTCCGTGCGCTGCGACAGGGCGGTGCCGCCCGCCGTCACCGCCGAGGGGACGAAGGCGAGGCGCAGCACCTCCGTGGCGCTGGCGTCGTAGGTGGTGTAGCGGACCTCGTTGCCGGGCCCGTAGGTGACGCTCTTCACCACGGAGGTGGAGCGCAGCAGGTGGTTCTGTCCGGCGGGTGCCCAGTCCGGCTGCGCGCCCATGCCGATGACGAAGTGGCGGATGAAGTCACCCCAGCCATCCGTGAACCAGACGTTGTTGGGATACGGCCCGTCGATGGTGAGTCCGCTGTTGCGCACCATGTACGTGGCCCAGTTGAACGCGCGGAAGGCCTTGTCCTTCGCCGTCGCATCCCCGGTGAGCTCCGCGTAGCGCGCGTTCACGGCGGCGTAGCGCGAGGTGTGGCTGCCCATCTTGTAGTGGAAGGCGTACTGCTCCTTGATGGGGCGCGCGCCGAACTCCAGTGTGTCCCCGAAGTTCGTCTCGATGAAGGCGATGATGTTCTGCACGTGCGCCTGCCAGCTCGGGTCCAGGCCGGGGTTGTCCATCAGGAACTTGGCCGTCTCCCCGGGCACGAGCTGGTTCAGGTTGTTGGTGGCGTCCGAGCCCACGTCCTCGAAGTACTGGGTCCAGTTCTGCGTCGCGATGGGGCCGTTGGTGCCGAGCAGCCACGCGAGGACGGTGGCCTGGGTGCTCTGCCATTGGGACAGCTGCGTACTCGAGTAGCCGGGCGCGCCGTTCAGCGTGCCCGCCTGTCCCAGCTTGATGAGCTCCTGGAACAACTTGAGGGGCTCCACGACGTTGGACGCGAAGTTGTCGACGATGTTCGCGCCGGTGCGCACGGCGTTGTCGGAGGCACGCACGCGGTACGGCCATGGCGACACGGTGGCGCTTGGCGTGCGCAGGTGGCTGGTGAGCTGGTTGGCCGCGTTGATGGCCATGTCGCGGTAGGCCGTGTTGCCATTGAACTTGAAGGCCTGGACGGCGGCCCACGCGAGCGCGCCGACCTTCTCCGGCTGGAGGTAGCCCACGCCGTCGCCCACGCCCACCGACCCGCCCGCCTGCGCGCCGGCGTACGTCAGCGTGCCGCTGGCGCCGCTCGCGTAGGGCACCTGCGACCAGTGGTCCCCCACGGCCGTCATGCCGTGCGCCAGGTGCCAGTCCAGCAGCGCCAGCGCGGCGTTCCGCAGGCGCGGGTCGTTCTTGTAGGGCGAATACGCGAGGCCGGACTCAATGAGCATCGCGTTCAGGCCGGCGGGGTTGTGCGGCCAGCCCACCGGCTCACCGGCGGGAGAACACCCGGGAGCCGTGCCGCTGCACAGGTACGAGTGCGCGTAATAAGCAGGCTTGGCCACCGACGGGTTCGTGAGGTTGGACAGGTTGGGGAGCGCGAGCAGGTAGTTCTGGTTCAGGTCCAGCACGTAGTCATACGCGGCGGAGCTGCCCGGGTTCGTGGGAGGCGCCCAGGACAGCAGCTTCCCCGTGCCGTCGCACTGCGCGGCGTGCTGGTCGATGCTGCCACCGCCGCTGCACGCGAGCGCCTGGCGCACGGTGGTGGGCGCGGGCGCGTCGGAGGGCGCGACACAGCCAGTGAGCAGCATGCAGGTGAGCGCGCCGATGAGGCCCGGGCGCGACGCAAGAAGGGAGCGGACGGTCCGCTCCGGAAGGGGGGAATGCATGAGGGGGGTGTCCTTGGGGGAGCGCACAAAACAGCAACGGCCCTGGAGATGGCTCTCTCCAGGGCCGGCGCATTATCGCCCGCGACCGTTCGCCGGTTGCGTCAGGCCCGGGCTAGCAGCCCAGGTTGTTGCCGGGGCTCACGCCGAGCATGCCGGTGAAGCGCACGTAGGCGTCGATGCGGCTCTGCACCTGGCCGGGGTTGCGGCCGTTGCACTCCAGCGAGCCGTTGATGGTGCGGATGGTCTCACCGAAGCCCGCGCCGTTCACCATGGCGTTGTGCGCCGTCATGGAGCCCGCGCCCGTCTGCGTGGTCCAGAACCAGAAGCCCGTGCGCCACGCCGCGTTCGCGTCCTGCGCCAGCAGGTCCGGGTTGGCCTGGAGGGGCAGGCCGAGCGCGTTGCCCGCCGCGCAGTAGTTGCCATTCCACGACAGCTGCATGGGGCCGCGGCCGTAGTACCGCTTGCCCGCGGCGCAGGTGCAGCCCGGAGGCCCCCACGACGTGTCGCAGTAGTCCGCCTTGTTGATCTCCTCGATGTACACGAGCCCGCCCGTCTCATGAGAGACATTGGCCAGGAACGCGGCCACCTCGCGCTTGCGGGTGTCGGTGTCGCCCGTCGTCGCGAGCCCCGGGAAGCCCGCCGCCGCGGCCACCAGCGCGTCGTAGCTGTAGAAGGCGGTGCGGTTGGGGAACATGGCGTTGAACGTCTCGCGCGTGAGGATGCCGCCGAAGCCCGTCCCGCCGCCGCCGGAGACCAGGTCGAACGTCCAGTGCTGGTTCGCGCCGCCCGTGTAGGGGTACTGCACCAGCGACGTGCCGTTCTCCGCGGAGCCCCAGTACAGATCCACCGCCATGTCCGTGTGCCGCAGCTGCATGCTGAACTGCGTGCCACCCCGGTTCACGAACCGGAACTGCTGGTTGGCGCCGCCGACGTAGCTCCACTGGTGGACGAGCGCGTTCTGCGCGGTGCTGACACCCTGGATGTCCAGCCCCTTGCCGCTGTTCACGTTGATGATCTTGAAGAACCCGTCCGACGTCGGGGAGATGTGGAACTTCTGCGCGTTGGTGCCGTTGCAGTCCCACTCCTGCACCTTGGCGCCGTCCGCCGTGCTGGACGAGGCCACGTCGATGCACTTGTTCGTCATCGCCGAGCGGATGACGTAGTCGCCCTCCGTGATGGACGACACGACCGCGGCGCCCTCCACCTGCCCGGTCGCCTCGGGGGACTCCCCGGACGGCTCCGCCCCGGAACAGCCGCTCAGCGCACCCACGATGCCCAGCAATGACAGACAGCGGAACCCCAGCGTGTTGGCCATGACGACTCCTGTGAAGCGAGGTCCGGCCAACATATTCTGATTAGCTGCAAATCAAGGAATTTAAGATTAGCGCGGTCGCTTCCACGCCCGGGTCGCATGTTTCCTGGTTTCACCGCCTACCTGATGGGTTTCATTTTCCCGCCTTCTTGACGGGTTCACTCCAAGTAAGCCAGGATTGTGACAGCACCGTGGGAATTTTCCCATGAGGGGGAAACATGTCTGGCTGGTTTGACGACGAGTCGTCCGGTGAAGCGAAGGTGGAGTCCGCCCAGCAGCCCGTCGCCCGGAGGCCCGAGGTCGGAGGCATTACTGATCACGAATTCCGTCCCCCGGAGCCGCCGAGGGCCATCCGGAGGCCGCCGCAGGCTCCGCCGCCCGCGGATGACTGGGGCTTCAACCAGGGGGGCCGCGACGCCACGGAGGACCCCTTCAGCGAGCCCGCGGGCAAGGAGCCGGCCGACTTCGACGCCACCTCCTCCGGGGAGGAGCCGGAAGCGGTGGACGAAGAGGGGGACGGCATGGCGGGCATCGAGGCCAACGGAGACCGGGAGCCCCATCAGGTGCGGCGGGACAAGATCTACGACACGCTCGATGGCATCGCGGACAGCATCTCCGCCGCAGCGGGCGTGGCGGGCGTCAGGAACCCGGCGGTGGGCGTGGGCCTGGGCGCGGTGGGCGGCGGCATGCGCCTCGTGAACACGGTGGGGCGCGGGGTGGGGAAGCTCGTGGATGACGTCTATGACCGTGACGACGCCAACAAGGCCGACCAGGCGAAGAAGGACCTCGACCGCCTGAAGGACAAGGCCGCGGTCGACAAGATCAACAAGAACACCCCCAAGGGTGCTCCCAAGATCGTGAAGTGAGCCATGCCCATCCGACCGGATCCGGTTCGCAAGGGCGAGAAGGCTGTCCTCTGTATCAACTGCCCGGAGGTCATGCTCACCATGCAGCTCAGCCGATTCCAGCTCAAGCCCGAGAAGGGCTTTGGCAATCAAGAGGTCCTGACCATGCTGACGGCGATCTGCCCTGATTGTGGATACATGGAGCTGTACAAGGAAGGGCTCCTCTTCCAGGCCACCAAGGAAGAGGCAGGTGGCAAATGACGCGGGTCATCCTCGGGCCGCAGGAGAAGGTCCAGAAGCAGTGTCTGGTTTCAACGCGCCGGGCGGATGACACGCTCTACGGCATCTTCCTGGGGACGCTGACGACGAAGCGGGTCTTCGCCGAGGACGAGCTGGGGACCTTGATCTTCAACTTCTACATCAAGGACATCGACCGGGCGGAGATCCGCAAGAGCTTCTGGAAGGGCGCGGGCGTCCGGCTCATCCTGCGCAGCGGCAATGACTTCGTCTTCAAGCTCATGAAGGACGCCATCTACGAGGACGCGGTCGCGGCGCAGATCTGGGTGAACAGCATCAACCAGGTGTTGCTGGTCCTCCGGAACCAGGCCGTGCCGCCCCCGTCCTGACGTCGGAAGAGCTGCTCCGGGCCGTGGCGTCCGCGCCACGGTCCGCAAGCGCAGGGGCTCACAGCCGCGTAAGGAAGCGCTCCGCGAAGAGGTACGCGTCGCCGGGCCACCGGGCGGAGACGTAGCGGCCGTCCTCCACCACGAAGGCCGGGGTGTGGTCCGTCGCGGTGCCCCGCTTCGCGACGACGCGGGGGCCGCGCTCGAAGTGGGTGGCTTCCGCGAGGGCGGCCACCACCTCCTCCTCCACGTAGGCGGGATAGGTGCGGTAGTAGCGCCCCAGCTTCCAGGCCGTGAGCAGGTACGCGGAGCGCTCCATGTACTTGGGCAGGCAGGTGGTGCGCTTGCCGTGCAGCACGCTCTTGCCGGTGGCGGGGTCCTTCGTCCGCGCGAGCACCAGCACGCCGTGGCAGATGGCCGCGACGGGCCGCTGAAGCGCCCAGAACGCCGCCACCTTCGCCTGGAGCGCCTCGCTGCCCAGGTACTGCCGCATGCCCGGCGCGTGGCCTCCGGGGAGCAGCAGCGCGTCGAAGTCCTCCGGCACCACCGCGTCCCAGGTCAGCGGCTTCTGGAAGCCCTCGGTGAGGGTGAGGTCGCCGTAGAAGCGCCGGGGCTCCGGATCCGCGCCCAGCTTTCCGAAGAGCACGCCCGTGAGCAGCAGCGGATCCGCGGCGGGCATGTGGCCCTGCTCCGTGGCGAACACCACCTCGTGGCCGGCGTCGGTGAGCTTGCGCCAGGGCACCGCGACCTCGGTGACGTCGAAGTCGCGGTCGGGCAGTGGGACGAGGACGCGGCGGGCAGGGGACATGCGGTCAGTCTTTCCGCATGCCCGGGTCCTGACAAGCCGCGTCGCCCTTTCACGGACTCAGTGGACGCGGCCCGCGGGCAGGTTGGAGCGCGGCGGGAAGCCCGGGACGGCGGGCCTGCGCGCGCCCTCCTTGCGTGAGGCCGCCAGCTGGGCGGGCGGCTCGCCGCACACCATCGCGCTCAGGTCGTCCTGGCGGCGCCCCAGGTCGTTGAAGACGTGGGACGGTCCCGCGCCCGTGGGATCCGGCATGGGAGACGCGTTCGTGAGGAAGGGGGACAGGAAGGACGTCTGGCCCGTGGAGCGCGGTCCGACGTGGAGGAAGAACGTGTTGGTCTCCCCCGCGTGGCAGCCGTTGCACGTGTTCACCGAGAACTGGTGGCGCGCTTCGGGGTTCACGCCGGGAGCACTGAAGAGGAAGCCGAAGGGCGTGAGCGCCGAGCCCGCCTGGAACACCTGGCCGTTGAAGAGCGGGGGCAGGGTGTGCGTCCCCGCCAGGATGGCGGCCTCGTTCTGCTGGATGTAGTTCGCGAGCAGGGGGGAGCCGCTGAGGAAGAACTCGGGCGTGAGCGCCACCGCCGCCGGGGCGAGGCCGGTGGGGCCGAGGTGGAACTCGCGCAGCTCCCACTCGAAGTCGAGCGCGTTCTCGTTGGTGCGCACCTGGCTGATGGCGCTGCCAAGGAAGCGGTCCGGTGCCACGAAGGCCTTGGTGAAGCGGTCCGTCACGGCCTGGAGCTTCGCGTTGTAGCCCGGGCTGCCCACGCCCACCCGCCCCGGCTCATGCCAGTCCCGCGCCCAGCGCTGGAGCTCTTCCGGCGAGCCACCCGGGAGCACGTACTCCAGGATGACGGTGAACGGTGTGGGATTGCCGGACGGGTCGAGCACGCCGAACACGAAGCGCCCTTCGCCCGCGATGGCTCCCTCCTGTCGCAGGTCCATGCGGTTGACGATGGCGAGCAACCGGAACGGCGCGGTGTTGAAGTCCAGCGGCTGGTTCGCGCCGCCGCTGCGCGCCTCCCAGGCGTTCGTCACCAGATTGCGGATGTCGGGGCGGGGCGGGATGACGGACGCCGCGATGAACTGGGGCTGCTCCCAGGTCCGCAGCCAGGTGCGCACCAGGTTGGACGGGTCCACGCCGCCGTTCATCTCGCGCAGCAGCGTGCCGAAGGTCCAGGCCCCGCTCCCGGTGGTCCGCGCGGGGTCCTCCACCACGGACAGGTCGGTGATGAGCAGCTCTTCGAACGGATCCACCTGACACGTCAGCGGGTCGCAGGCGGTGGCGGACTCGCAGCCGTTGGTCGCGCTCCCATCACAGTCGAAGGTGCCCACCGCGCAGCCCAGGCCGCAGGTGCCCGCGCCGCAGACGGCGTTGGCGGAAGCGGCCCCGCCGCACGTCGTGCCACAGGCGCCACAGTTCGCTTCGTCGCTCAGCAGGTTCGCTTCGCAGCCGTTCGCCGGGTTGCCATCGCAGTCCGCGGTGCCCATCCCACAGCCCGGCTGGAAGGACGCGCAGGCGGAGCGGTTGCCCGCCGCGTCTCGGGCCGCGCCGAAGAGCTGCACGTTGAGCTGGGCGGGCACCAGGGGCATCTGGGCGATGCCGTTGGTCCCCGCGGTGATTTCGGGCGTCGAAGGAGACGGCACGGTGCAGGCGGCGTCCGAGAACAGCGTCACCCGGGCGCCGGACTCGGTCTGGACCTGCACCGCCGCGACGAACGGCGACACCGTGAAGGGAATGACTCCCGGAAGGAACGTGGGCAGCGCGGGGGCGAGGCTGTCATTCACATAGGTGGCGGTCGCGGAGCAGACGGAGAGGTTGCCCGCTGCGTCCACGGCCCGCACGGAGAAGGTCGCGGAGGCATTGGCGGCGACCGTGCGGGCGAGCGTGAAGGCCCCTGTGGAAGCGTTCGCGCTGACGGTGGTGAGCGGCGTGCCCACGCAGCCCGCGGCCGCGAAGAGGCGCACGGTGGCGGCGGCCTCCGTCGTGCCGGTCAGCGAGGGCTGCGTGCTGGAGCCAGGGGACGCGGGGCTGAAGCCCGTGAGCGTCGGTGCGGCGGGGGCGACGCTGTCATGCCGGTAGACGGGGGCATTGGAGCAGGTGGACGTGTTGCCCGCCGCGTCGGTGGCGGTGCTGCTGAAGAAGACCTGCGTGTTGGCCGCGACGGAGACCGCCCGCGAGAAGGTGCCATTGGCGGCCGCCGTCAGGGTGGCGAGCGGCGTGCCCTGGCAGGACGACCCCGCGAAGAGGCGCACGCTGGCGTTGGCTTCCGCCGTGCCGGACAGCAGGGGCTGCGTGCTGTTGGACGGGGAGACGGGCGTGAACCCCGTGAGGGTCGGCGGCGAGGGCGCGAGGCTGTCGTGCTGGTAGGTGATGCCCGGCGAGCACGCGGAGACATTGTTCGCGGCGTCCGTCGCGGTGGCGGTGAAGGTGACGGTGGTGTTGGAGGCCAGGGAGAACGTCGAGGAGAAGCTGCCGTCCGTCGCGGCCGTCACGGTGGCCAGCGGCGTGCCCTGGCAGGACGGACCCAGGAAGAGCTTCACGGTGGCTCCCGCCTCCGTCGTCCCGGCGAGCACGGGGTGCGTGTTGGTGTTCGACGGCGACGTGGGCGTGAAGCCCGTCAGCACCGGGACCACGGGCGGAACCACGTCCGTCTGGCATTGGAGGAGTTCGAGCCGGCCCATGGAGATGACCTCGATGCCCGTGCGGCTGTCGTTGTCCTCCGTGACGTTCAGTCTGTATTTGACGTAGGCGCCCGGGGTGGCGACCAGGTACTCGCGCCGCTCGAAGCCCGCCCAGTTGATTTCATTGGCGCGCGTATCCACGACCACCCACGCGGTGCCATTCCAGCCCTGGAGGGTGAAGGTCCGGGGGGCGCGGGAAGTGATGCTGCCGTTGATGTAGTTGATGGCGTAGTGGGTGACCGTCTTCGGGCCGTCCGCCCATTCATAGGCAATCCAGGCGGGGACGGTGCCCAGGCTGGAGATCCACATCGTGCTGTTGGTGTTGTCGAAGGCCCCCCAGGCCTCGTAGGTGCCGCCGTAGGCGCCGGAGCGGGTCACCGTGCCGGAGGGAAGGGTGGCGCTGGTCATCTGGGGGACGAGGTTGTTTCCACAGGCGAGCCCCTGTTCGCCGGTGCGCGTCTCTGGGGGTGGGGGCGGGGTGGCTTCCCCCTGACATCCCGGCACGCTGGCCAGGGTCAGGGCGGCGGCCAGGAAGAGGCCTGTTCTGGAGGTGGGAACGCGCATGCGGTGCTCCTTGCAGCCATCGCTTCAGGTGACGGCCCGGGCGCTCTCGCGCGGGCTGCGCGAGCGTTGGGCCGTGCCGTCGTTGTACGGGCGCGTCCGTGCGCACCGTGAAGTGATGTGTCGGAACCGCTGGAGCGCGGGATGAAACGTCCGCCGGTTGGGACGAAGTCAGAACGACTGGCGCAGCAGGGCCTCCACCGCGGCCTTGCGTCCGGGGCTCAATCGGAGCCGGGTCCCGTCGCGGAGCACCACCACCCAGCCCTTGTCCACGTCCGGCTCCAGCTCACGGATGCGGTCCACGTTGACCAGCACGGAGCGGTGGACGCGCACGAAGCGGCGCGGATCCAACCACTGCTCCACCTGGGCCAGCGTCTCGCGGAGCATGGGCTTGCGGGCCCCCGCGTGCAGCACCACGTAGTTGCCCTCCGCCTCGCACCAGTCCAGCTCCTCGACGGGGATGAGCAACACCTTGCCGCCCGTCTTCACCGCGATGCGCTCCACCGGACCGCCGCCGGACGTCCGCGAGGGTTCGGGAGGGGGCGGGGGCGCCCGGTGCTGTTCGAGCAGGGCTGAGAGGTGTTTCAACAGCTCCCGGTCCTGTCCCTGGGCGCGCTGTTGACGGGCTCGCTCCAGCGCGTCCCGGAAGCGCTGGTCGCTGTAGGGCTTGAGCAGGTAGTCCAGCGCGTTCGCCTCGAAGGCACGCACCGCGTACCGGTCGAAGGCCGTCACGAAGATGACGGGCGGCATCCGCTCCACGCCCACTTCGCGCAGCACGTCGAAGCCATCCACCTCCGGCATCTGCACGTCCAGGAACACCAGGTCCGGACGCTCCCGCAGGATGAAGTCCACGGCCTCGCGGCCTCCCTGGCATTCGTGCACGGCGGTGACTTCCGGCGCCTGGGCGAGCAGGTGTTTCACGCTGTCCCGGGCCAGCTGCTCGTCGTCCACCACCAGCACGCGCCAGCCTTCCCGACGGTCTGCTTCAAGCACGAGGACCCCGCGTCATGTCTGGCCTTTCCTCCACGAATGGCAGCTCCACCTTCGCCAGCACGCCACCGCCGGGCAGGTCCTCCAGCGTCAGACCATAGCGCTCGCCGTAGAGCTGCCGGATGCGGGCGCGGGTGTTGGCCACGCCGATGCCCGTGCCTCCGGCGCCTCCCGCCCGCAGGCCCGGCCCGTCGTCCCGCACTTCGAGCAGCAGGCGGGGGCCCTGCCGCGTGGTGCTCACGTGCAGGTGGCCCCGGCCCGCGCGGCGGGCGATGCCGTGCTTGATGGCGTTCTCCACCAGCGGCTGGAGGATGAGGGCGGGCACCCGGGCCCGCAGCGTGTCCGGCGCGGGCGTCAGGTGGACTTCCAGGTGTCCGCCGAAGCGGAGCTGTTCGATGCCCAGGAAGCGCCGCACCAGCTCCAGCTCGTCCTCCAGCAGCACCTCGTGGTCCCCCCGGCCCTCCAGGCTCGCGCGCAGCAGGTGTCCCAGCTCCGCCAGGGCCTCCACCGCCTCCGGGTTGCGCTGCTGGCGGACCAACCCCGCCACCGCGTTCAGCGTGTTGAAGAGGAAGTGCGGATCCAGCTGCGCCCTCAACGCCTGGAGCCGGGCCTCCGCGAGCTGGACCGCGAGGCGCGACTCCGCCAGCTCGCGCTCCCGCAGGCGCCGCGTCGTGCGCAGCGCGGACCAGGCGGCGAGGAAGAGCAGGTATTCGAAGTAGCCCAGCGCGCCGCGCTCGAGGAGCAGTCGCCACACGCCTTGCGTGAACGACACCCCGTGCGCGCTCCATTGCTGGAGCGCCGCGAGGACGGGCGCGAGCAGCAGCAGGTGCACCTGGACGAAGCCTGCTCCCGCGACCAGCAGCACGCCCAGGTGACGCGCCAGCCGGGGAGGTTCGGGGGGAATGCGTTGGAAGACGGCGAGGACCAGCGGCCCGAGCAATGCCCACGCGCTGTAGGGCACCAGCGCGAGCGCGAGCTTCAAGAAGAAGTCCTGGGGCTCCTCGGCGTAGGCGCGCAGGGCATGGGGGACCGCGCCGAGGAAGCCCGCGGCCATGCCCCACAGCCAGACCCGCCGCATCGAGGCCCGGCGTTCCACTGCCTCCAGCACTCCCCCGTGCGGCATGGTGTTCCTGACACCCCCAGGGTTCGCAGCGTAGCGGAGGAACCGTGTCGGGTGCGGGGAGGCTGACGGGAAAGGGTGGGGCGCTTCGGCTAACGTCCCGCCGCGCCGTGACCCGAAGCCCCCCGGGGCCTGACCCCGATGACGACCTGCCCGCCCGTCCGCCCGAGCCACGGGACGGCACGCTGTACGTGCAGGGCGAGGATGAGCCCGAGACGTCCGCCGAGGGTCGCGAGGCGAGGGGGCGCCGTGCGTCCACGGTGCTCACCGCCCTGCTGGTGGCCGTGGGGCTCGCGCTGCCCGGGGTCGCGGTCTTCCTGCGGCGCCCGGCCGCTCCACCCGCGCAGGCCCCGACTTCGCTCGCAGTGCAGGGTGAACCGGCAGGTGCGAATGCACGCCCTGGCTTGCCCACCGCGCAGGCCGCATCCGAAGGAGTTGAGCCACGTCCTGACTTGCTGTCCGCTCAGGCCGCATCCGAAAGCATGACGGCGCGCTCCGTATCGCCTTCGGTGCCCTCCCCACCCGCGAAGGCGGACGCGCGTTCGTTGCCTTCCCCGTCGCGGTTGCAGGGCGCCCTGGCCCGTGTGGAGCCACGGCCCGTGGCCCTCGTGCGCCAGCCCCTTCCGGCTCCGTCAGCCCAGGTCGAGCGACTGCGCGCGGTCATCGAAGACGCGAGTCTCCCTCCCGCGGAGCGATCCGCGGCGGCGCTGGTGCTGCTCGATGCCCATTCCACCCGGGAGCGCTGGCGCTCACTCGTCCGGGACGCGGACCTCGTCTCCCGTCTGGACCTGCCCCGTCACGAGGGACGCCTTCCGGCCGAGCAGGCCGCCTGGTTGCGGCTCTCCGCCCTGCGGAACCTGAACCAGTGGGACGCCGTGCTGGGTGACGGCCCTGCCTTCCTGCGGACGTATCCGGACAGCGCCCTGGCACCCGCGGTGGACAGCCTCGTGCGGAGCACCGTCGTCCACCGCGCCTCGGTGGAGCAGGGCCGGCGGGAGATGCAGGCCGAACTCCGAAAGGAGGAGGAAACAGCCGCGCGGGAGATGGCCCGACTCGAAGGTCTTGGCCAGCCCACCGCGAAGGTCCGCCGGAGCCTCGACTTCCGGCGCTGCGACCTGCCGGGAACCGGGAGGTTCTACCCGGAGGCACTCGCCCCCTGCCGTGCCTTCATCGCGAACTGGGGCGCGGGGAACACCTCCCAGGAGCTCAATGAGTATCGGGATGCGCGGGGCCTGGAGATCGCCTCCCTCGTCGCCCTGCGTCGCTACACCGAGGCCCGCGCGCGGCTGGCCGCGTTCCTCGCCTCCGACCCCGAGGGCGAGCAGCGCACCCGCTCCCGCGCCATTGTCATGGGCATCCCCGCCGAAGCGGAGGAGTGACAGCGCGGCGGGCCCCCGCCACCGCGCTGTCCTCTCCACTTCAACTCAGGGCGCCGGAAGCTTCGTCACGAACGCGTCGGACTGCCCCACGAGCGTGTTGCCGCCGAAGTTCCCCTCCGTATAGCCGCCCAGGTAGAGGTTGCCGTTGGCCTCCCGGTTCACGCCATTGCTGTAGACGGGGGCCTGCCCTCCCGCCGCCAACACCGCCGGATTCTGCTGGACCACCCACAGCCGGTTGCCCGCCGTGTCGAACTTCGCGACGTAGTTGTGCCCCTTGATGAACGTGGCGTTGGACAGGTTGCCCACGTCTCCCTGCGCGCCGCCGCTCACATAGACACCCGTCGTGTCGATGAAGATGCCCGAGGCCCAGATGCCATTCGCCGCGCTGAACTCCCGGGTCCACAGCCGGTTGCCCGAAGGGTCGTACTTGGCCAGGTAGGCATCCCCTCCCGGGGTGGGATTCGGATTCCCATCCAGACCGCCGCCGCTCTGGCCCGTGAGGTAGACATTGCCCGCCGCATCCGTCGCGGCGCCATAAAGCCAGACATTGTTGCCGGCGGACCCGAGCTGCCGGGTCCACAGCTTGTTGCCGGCGCCGTCGTACTTCATGACGAAGAAGTCCTGCGCGCCCATGCGGACATTCCCGTCCAGCCCGCCCGTCGTCCAACCTGAAACATAGACATTGCCGGACGCGTCGGTGGCCGCCCGCCGTCCCATCGTCGTCTGGCCCCCCGCGCCCGTCTGCCGGGTCCACAGCTTGTTCCCCGCGGCGTCGTACTTCGTCACGAAGGCATCGTGGGTGCCGACGCGCGTGTTCCCATCCAGGCCGCCATCCACGGAGCCCACGAGGAAGGCATTGTCCGCGATGTCGACCGCGACGTCATAGCCCTCCACGGAGGCACCTGCCGCGCCAAGCTGCCGGGTCCACTGCCGGACGCCGGTGTAGCGGTACTTCGTCACGAAGGCCTCCCGGACGCCGACCTTCGGCGTGCCGTCCATGGACCCGTCCGTGAACCCGCCCACGTAGATCTCCTCCCAGGTCCGGTTCGTCGCGATGCCGTACCCCAGGGTGACGCTCTCCGGCGCGCCGAGCTGGAGCGACCAGATGCGGTCGCCGTTCCAGTCGCGCGCGTGGAGGAAGGCATCCATTCCCCCGATGAGCGGGTTGCCGTCCAGGCCGCCCGTCGTGAAGCCCGTGACGTAGGAGCGCCCGGCCGGGTCTCCCACGAGGTCGTGCACGCGCACGGGGACCCCCGCCACGCCGGAGGTCCGCGTCCACAGGGCCGTGACGGGATTCGTGATTCCGTCGTTCACGCAGCTGATCAACTCCAGACGGTTGAGGGAGATGACGACCACGCCCGCACGGGTGTCGTTGTCATCCGTCACGTGCAGGCGGTACTGGCTGTAGGACGCGGGCGCGGCCAGCGTGAACTCACGCCGCTCGAAACCGCCCCAGCCGGTCTGGTTCGTGCGCGTATCCAGCACCACCCATGACGAACCATTCCATCCCTGGAACGTCCAGTCCTTCGGCGCGCGGGTGACGAGGCTGGGGCCGTTGGCGAAGGCCAGGGCATAGCGGTGGATCGCGGCGGTGCCGGCGGGCACCTGATAGCCGATCCATGCGGGCGTCTGGTTCACCGCGGAGATCCACAGCGAGCCGTTGTTCGCGTCGAACGCCTGCCAGGCCTCGTAGGAGGCGCTGTAGACCCCCGAACGCGTCACGCTGCCCGAAGGGGTCGTGGAGCCCGTCATGGCCGGCACCGCGATGGCGCAGGTGAGCGCCTGGGGGGTGGACTGGATTTCCTCCCCGGGCGCGGGGGCCGGGACGTCCTCGCCCTGGCAGCCGGGAAGGGACGTCAGGACGAGCGCGCTCGCAAGGAAGGTGCTTCGGACGGTGCGGAAGACTTTCACGGTGACTCCTCGGAAGCCGTGCGAAGGGTGCAGGGCGTTCGAAGGAGTAGCCGTCCGCTTCAGGGCGACGGGGCGTTATGTGACGAACCCTCCGGAGCGCGGGACGAAAGCGGCAGGCGGTGGGGTGGACCGGGCCTCAGGAGCCCTTCTCTACCTCCAGCCGGTAGCCCACGCCGCGCACCGTCTGGAGGGAGAAGCGCGACGCGCTGGTCCACTTCAGCTTGCGCTTCAGGCTGGAGACGAAGTTGTCCACCGTGTGCGGATCCACCACCACGTCCGTGCCCCAGACTGCATCCAGGATTTCGTCGCGCCGCAGCGCCCGCTCGCGCTCGCGCACGAAGAAGGCCAGCAGGTCGAACTCCTTGCGCGTCAGGTCCACCTCCGCGCCCTCCGGCGTCTCCACCCGTCGCCGGTCCAGGTCCACGCTGTAGCCCGCGAAGCGCAGCAGCTTCGAAGGAGGCACGGCGCCCGCGCGCTTCACCTGCGCGCCCACCCGCGCCAGCAATTCGCGCAGCCGGTAGGGCTTGCCCAGGTAGTCCTGCGCCCCCACCTCGAAGCCGCGCACCACGTCCTCCTCCAGCGTGCGCGCGGTGAGCATCAGCACCGGCACGCTCACGCCCTCCTCGCGCAGCGCGCGGCACAGCGCATAGCCGTCGCCGTCCGGGAGCATCACGTCCAGGAGGATGAGCTGGAAGTCGCGGCGGGCCAGGTGCTCGCGCGCCTCCTTCACCGTGGCGGCCTCCTCCACGGTGTAGCCACCCTGGTGCTCCAGGTTGTCCCGCAGCGCGAGCCGCAGGTTCGGGTCGTCCTCCACGACGAGGAGGGTGGGGGCGGTGGCGCTCATGCGGGGCTCGGGCTCCGTGCTGCGGAGGGGTACTCAGGAAGGGTCAATTCGAAGGTGGTGCCCTCCGCGCTGGAGGCCGCCACGCGCAGCGTGCCCCCGTGCAGCCGGGCGATGCGCCGGCACAGCGCGAGCCCCAGTCCGCTGCCGGGCACCTCGCGGCCACTGCGGCCGGACAGCCGGTAGAACTCGCCGAAGACGCGCTCCCACTCGGCCTCCGGGATGCCGGTGCCGTTGTCCGTGAAGCGCACCCGGCCGCCCGGCAGCGTCGCCACGTGCAGGCGCACGGGGCTGCGGGTGTTGTACGCGCAGGCGTTGCGCGCCAGGTTCGCGAGGAGCAGCTTCAAGAGCTGCGCGTCCGCGTTCAATTCGCGCTCGTCCACGTCCGCCGTCAGCTCCACCGGCACCGGGGCGCCGGACTCCAGGTCGCGGCGCAGCCCGGACACCAGCTCGTCCAGCCGCACCGGCGCGAGCCGGGGCACCCAGCGGCCCTTGTCGATGCGGTTGAAGGACAGCAGGTTCTCCACCAGGAAGCCCAGCCCGTCCGCCTCGCGGATGATGCGCGCCGGGTAGTCCTTCGCGTCCGCGCCCTCCGCCACCCGCCACTCCAGCGTCTCCGCGAGCAGGCGGATGGAGGCCAGCGGCGTGCGCAGCTCGTGCGACACCGTGGCCACGAAGTCGCTCTTCAGCTCCAGGAAGCGGTACTTGCGGTGCTGCGCCACGAAGGCCAGCGCCGCGATGGTGAGCGCCAGCGCCGCGCACAGCGCCAGCATCAGCGACTTGAGCCGGTAGCGGTTGGCCAGCGCCGCCTCGCCTTGCGCCCAGGCGGCCGACTCCACCGCGACCGGCAGCGATGCGAGCGACAGCACCGGCGCGCTCCCCGGCAGCACCACGCGCCCATCCGCCTCCAGCAACCCGCGCTCCCGCATCTCGCGGGTGAGTCCCTCCAGCAGGCCCGGCAGGTCCAACGCCACGCCGCGCACGCCGCGCTGTTCGGTGGGCTCCAGGTACCAGCCGGCGCGCACCAGCACGGGCTCCACGACGGCCTCCGGCAGGTCCAGCGGCGTGGCGGCCAGCTCCCGGGACCGCGTCTCGAAGTCCGCCACCGGCACGCCCACGCGCAGGGAGAGCGCCGCCACCCGGCCGCGCAGGAAGTCGAAGTCCTCGCGCGTGAAGCGCGAGCGCTTGAGCAGCACCCACCGCTGCATTCCCTCCAGCCGTCCCCCGCCCTGACCATCCAACAGGCCGTCGCGCACCAGTCCCCGCATCAGGTCCGGCACCACGTCGCCTCGCGCCGCCACGTCCTCCAGCACCACCAGCAGCGACGGCAGGTCGCGCGTGGACGCGAGCACGAAGCGGGTGCGGTGCTGCAACAGCGCCATCAATGCCAGCAGCGTGCCCTTGCGGTCCTGCGCCGCCAGCGCCCGCTCCACGCTGACCATCTGCTCCAGCCGCTCCTTCCACGGTCCCTCGTCCTCGTCCGCGACCTCCGTGTCCGCGCGCAGCCTCGCGTAGCGGTCCTTCGCGGGCGAGTCCCCGGCCGTGTCGAAGAGGGCCAGCCGGGGCAGCAGTTGTTCGCCCTGCTCGCGCAGGTACAGCCCCGGCGCGGCCATCAGCGGATCCTCCTTCGCCGCCTCCAGGGTGGGGCGCGCGGCCTCCAGTCCTTCACGCAGCGCCTGTCCCAGCGAGACGCGGGCGTACTGCTCCAGGGCCTCGCGCCGGGACTGGAGCGAGGCCCGTGCATCCTCGCGCTCGGCGGCGAAGATGCGGTGGAGCTGGCCCAGACCGACCCCGAGCCCGGCAAGGCCGAGCACGAGGGCGACGAGGGTGGGCAGCAGCCTGCGGATCATTCGGGCGAAGTCCTACTTGATGGTGGGGACGCGGTCGGCGTCCATCGTGCGCACCGGCGCGATGGACTCGAAGCGGTCCGTGCGTCGGTCCAGCGTCCGGGCCGAACGGATGAGCGTCCCCAGCTCCACCACGTCCGGCCGGGCCTTCAGCGGCGTGCCCAATTCCTCCCACAGCGACACGAGCGCATCGTAGGTGAGCGGCCGCGCCCAGTAGGACCCGCGCAGCTTCTCCGCGAAGGCGGCGGCGACGTAGGACAGGCGCGTTTGGGCCGCCGCCTGCGCATAGGCCGGGCGCAGCAGCACGGAGGGCAGCGCCTTCTCAATGAGCTGCGACTTGCCGCCTTCGGGCGCCTTGTAACGGATGCGCAGCGTGCCGAAGGAGAGCTGGGACGGGTCGCGCAGCTTCACCTCGTAGAGGGCGGTGACGGCGTGGCCCGCGCCCACCTCGCCCGCGTCCACGGTGTCGTCCGCGAACTGCTGCTTGGTGAGCAGCCGGTTCTCGTAGCCGAGCAGGCGGTAGCGCGACACGGTCTTCCGGTCGAACTCGACCTGGAGCTTCACGTCCTTGGCCACCACCTGGAGCGTGCCGGTGAGGTTCTGCACGAAGATGCGGCGGGCTTCGTCCAGCTTGTCCACGTAGGCGTAGTTGCCTTCGCCCACCTGGGCGAGCCGCTCCATCAGCACGTCGTTGTAGTTGCCCATGCCGAAGCCCACGGTGGACAGGGTGATTCCCGCCGCCGCCTGCGCCTTCACCCGGTCCCAGATGCCATCCGCCTGGGTGATGCCGTTGTTCGCCACGCCGTCCGAGCAGAGGACGATGCGGTTGATGCCGCCCTCCACAAGATTGCTCGCCGCCAGCGCGTAGCCCATTTCAATCCCAGCCTGCGCGTTGGTGGCGCCCTCCGGGTGGAGGCTGTCGATGGCCGCCAGCAGCTCCTGCTTCCGGGTGGCGTTGGTGGGCGCGAGCACCTGCCGGGCCTCGCTGCCGTAGACCACGATGGACACCCGGTCCCGCTCATCCAGCGCATCCACGAGCAGCCGCAGCGACTGCTTCACCAGCCCGAGCCGGTTCTCCACGTCCATGGACCCGGACACGTCGATGACGAACACCAGGTGGCTGGCTTTGCGCTGGGCCCGCGACACCTCCCGCGCCTTCACGCCGATGTGCACCACGTGGTAGCCCTTGCGCGCCGGGGACGGGAAGCCCTCCACGTTCACGCTGAAGGGCACGTCCGGGGCGCTCGCGTAGTCGTAGTCGAAGCTGTTGACGAACTCCTCCACGCGCACGGCCTGCTCATCCGGAAGCGCGCCGCGCTCCAGGTAGGCCCGGGTCATCGTGTACGAGGCCGTGTCCGTGTCCACGGAGAAGGTGGAGAAGCGCTCCTCCTCGGTGTCCACCGTGGGGTTCACGCCGTGGCCCTTGAAGTACATGTCGAAGAACCGATCCCCCGGGGGGGCGGCGACGCGCTCCGGACGCGAAATGGGCGCCTGGTACACGGTGTGTGGAGTGCCGTCCGGAATGATGTGCATGTAGGGCATGGCCCAGCGGAGAGCCCCGGCGATGTGTTGATACCGGGTGATGGTCTCGAAGTCGTTCGGGCTCGGGCCCTCCACCACATATCCCCCGGACGTGCCGACGGGCGGGGCCGGAACCCTGTCGAACCCCTGGAGCCCCGGACGCCCCCCTGCGATGCGCCTGATGAACTCCTGGTCGATGTTCACCCCGGTGTTCGTGGAACCCACGTCGATGGTGGGCGGACTGCCCACGACTTCGACGGACTGCGTGAAGCTGTCAGGCAGCAGCTCCACGTTCACACGGATGGTGCGGTTGGGGTGCAGCTGGATCTCCGGCCGTGCGTACGGCCTGAACGACTCCTTCTCGAAGCGCAGCGTATAGGTGCCCGCGGGGAGCTGGGGGATGCGGTAGTTCCCCTGCGTGTCCGTGACCACGGTCTGCTCCCCCTGCAAGGCGGGGGAGGTCGCGGTGATGACCACGTCGGCCAGGGGCTTCTTCGTGTCGGTGTCGATGACCGTCCCGATGATGACGCTCAGGCTCGCGGTGCCCGCGTCGGGCTGGGCCAGGACGGGCGCGGCGAAGAGCATCAGGAGCGCGGACAGGGAGCTGCGAAGGAGGGACTTCATCGTGGGCCACCTCGGTGCATCAGGGTGAGGCCATCATCCCGATGCACCCCGCATCGAACCGCACGGGGGGCTCGTCTCCTCATCATGGTTTCATCATGACGGGAACCGGGGCCCGGGCGCGAGCGTCCGGGGCGCCCGCACCCACATCCCGCACGCGTCGCCTGCGGGATGTCGTGCCGGTGTCGGGGGGCTTCGTTAAAAGGGCGCCCATGACGACGGCACTCGACGACCTCTTCCCCACCGACGCGCAGGTTCCTCCCGGCGTGCGGCTCCCCGCGTACCTCGAGCAGCGCGAGTACCTGGTCGGAGGCGAGCTGCGCATCTGGCCGGGCGAGCTCAACCCGGTGCAGAGCCCGGTGTTCGTCCGGACCCCGGAGGGGCTGAAGCAGAAGGTCATTGGCGCGACCCCGCTGCTCACCTCGCGCGAGTCCCTGGACGCGCTCGCGGCGGCGGTGAAGGCCTACGACCTGGGCCGGGGCGTGTGGCCGACCCTGCGGGTGGCCGAGCGCATCGAGCACGTGGAGCGCTTCCTGGTGGCGATGCGCGCCCAGCGCACGGCGGTGGTGAACCTCCTCATGTGGGAGATTGGCAAGCCGCAGCCGGACTCGGAGAAGGAGTTCGACCGCACCGTCGACCTCATCGTGGAGACCATCCGCGCGCTCAAGGAGTTGGATCGCACCTCGTCCCGCTTCATCCAGGACCAGGGCATCATGGCGCAGATCCGCCGGGCGCCCATGGGCGTGGCGCTGTGCATGGGCCCGTACAACTACCCGCTCAACGAGACCTTCAGCACGCTGTTCCCCGCGCTGCTGATGGGCAACACGGTGGTGTTCAAGCCGGCGAAGTTCGGCGTGCTGCTGGTGCGTCCGCTCTTGGAGGCGTTCCGCGACTGCTTCCCTCCCGGCGTCATCAACATCATCTACGGCCGGGGCCGTGAGACGGTGGGCGCGCTGATGGAGAGCGGCAAGGTGGACCTGTTCGCCTTCATCGGCACCAACAAGGGGGCGAGCGAGCTCAAGCGCATGCACCCGCACCCGCACCGCCTCAAGTCCGTGCTGGGGTTGGATGCGAAGAACCCGGCCATCATCCTGGAGGACGCGGACCTGGATAACGCGGTGAAGGAGTGCATCACCGGCACGCTGTCCTTCAACGGCCAGCGGTGCACGGCGCTCAAGCTGCTGGTGGTGCACCGGCGCATCGTGGACGCGTTCCTGGAGAAGTTCACCGCCGCCGTGGACAAGCTCAAGCCCGGCATGCCGTGGGACCCGGGCGTCGCCATCACGCCCCTGCCGGAGCCGGGCAAGGCGGCATACCTCCAGGGGCTGGTGGACGACGCGGTGTCCAAGGGCGCCCGCGTGGTGAACAAGACGGGCGGCCAGTCGTCGCGGTCGTTCTACGCGCCCACCGTGGTGTACCCGGTGACGAAGGACATGCGGCTCGCGGGCGAGGAGCAGTTCGGCCCGGTGGTGCCGGTGATGGTGTTCGACGAGGACGAGGAGGCCGTGCGGCTGGTGGTGGAGTCCCAGTTCGGCCAGCAGCTCAGCCTCTTCGGCAAGGACTCGGCGCGCATCGGCCGGTTCATCGACGCGTTCTCCAACCAGGTGGGGCGCATCAACCTGAACTGCCAGTGCCAGCGCGGGCCGGACACGTTCCCGTTCAACGGCCGCAAGGACTCCGCGGAGGGCACCCTGTCCGTGGCGGACGCGCTGCGCGTGTTCTCCATCCGCACGCTGGTGGCGACGAAGACGACGCCGGACAACACCACCCTGGTGCAATCCATCCTCACCCGGCGTGAGTCGGACTTCCTCACCACCGACTTCCTCTTCTAGTCATCCCGGAGACGGAGGGTGCCGGAGCGGTTCCGCTCCCTCCGCTCTTGGTGCTAAGCCGTGCGCCATCCCATGGCGCGCACAACGACCATCGAGCTGCACAAAGAAGAGATGAAGTTCTCCGCGGGGCACTTCACCATCTTCTCCGCTACACACCGCGAGAACCTGCACGGGCACAACTTCACCGTCCATGTCGCGCTGACGGGCGAGGTGGGCGACGATGGCCTGATGGCGGACTACGGTCCGCTCAAGCAGGCGGTGATTGCCCGGTGCAAGGCCTGGAATGAGACCTTCTTCCTGCCCGAGCGCTCGCGGCACCTGCGCCTGGAGCGGGACGCGAACGGAAACCACCGGGCGTACTTCAACGGGGAGGAGCTGCACTTCCTCGCGCGCGACGTGACGCTGCTGCCCGCGGCCAACGTGACGCTGGAGGAGCTGGCGCGCGTCTTCGGCGAGGGGCTGGTGGGGGACGGCGCCGCGATGGCGCGCGACGGCATCACGCGGCTGGTGGTGAAGTGCGCTTCGGGCCCCGGACAGTGGGCCACCTGGGAGTGGAACCCCCATGGCTGATTGGGCCCTCATCACCGGCGCCAGCCGGGGCATTGGACGCGCGACGGCCGCTCGCTTCCGCGACGAAGGCTGGCGCGTGATGAACGTGTCCCGCCACCCGTGCTCGGTGCCGGACGTCGTGAACGTGGAAGTGGACCTGTCCGTCCCGGGGTGGGAGGCCACGTTCATCCCCGCGCTGCGCGAAGGTCCCGGCCAGGGGGGCGGGCGCGTGTGCCTGGTGCACAACGCCGCCCGCTACGTGCATGACGAGGCGCTGGCGATGGAGGCGGATCACTTCCGCCACGTGCTGGAGGTCAACCTCGTCGCCCCTGCGGTGCTCAACCGCCTGGTGCGCCCACTGCTCACGGATGGGTCGTCCATCCTCTACGTGGGCTCCACGCTCTCCGAGAAGGCCGTCAAGGGCATCGCGTCGTACGTGACGACCAAGCACGCGCTCGTGGGGATGATGCGGGCGACCTGCCAGGAGCTGGTCGGGACGCAAATCCATACGGCCTGCGTCTGCCCGGGGTTCACCGACACGGAGATCCTCCGGGAGCACCTGGGCGGGGACGCGGCGGCCCGCGCGAGCGTGGCGGCGCGGACGACGTTCGGGCGCATCATCACGCCCGAGGAGATCGCGGACTTCCTCTACACCTGCGCCAACACGCCCGTCCTGAATGGCGCGGTCCTCCACGCCAACCTGGGGCAGGTGGAGACCTGACGCGTCAGCCCGGCGCCGGGAAGACGGTGCAGGACGACATGCACGTCTCCGCGACCTTGAGGCGGGAGACGCGGGCGCCGGGGATGTCCAGGCGCTCGTAGATCCACGCGGCCAGCAGCTCGCTCGTGGGGTTCTCCAGGCCGGGCACGTCGTTGAGCAGCCGGTGGTCCAGCTGCTCGTTGAGCGGCTCCCAGGCCGCGTTCAGCTCCGCGAAGTCGACGAGCCATCCGAGCTGCGGGTGGATGGGTCCCTGGAGGGTGATTTCAATGCGGTAGCTGTGCCCGTGCACGCGGGAGCACTTGTGCCCCTTTTCGACGTGGGGCAGGTGGTGCGCGGCCTCGAAGGTGTATTCCTTCGAGATTTCGGTGATGAGGGGGATCTTCTTCAAGGTACGGCCTCCTAGACGGCGGCCTTGTATCCGCGATCCCCGCCCCCGTCCATGGGACGGAGCTGGTGCCCCTGGACGCCGGGCCGCCTACTGGCGGGTCGAGGTGAACAGCCGGTCCACCTTGCACTTCTCCGCCGTGTCCCGGCTGAAGATCTGGAACTCGCCCGAGAAGGTCAGCGGCTGGGTGTCCGTCCTCGCCTCCTCCGAGAAGCGGCCTGACACGATGAGGGCGTACCCGGTGCCGTCCGGCGCGAACGTCTCGGTGGAGAGCTGGAGGCTCGTGTTGGTGGACTCATACAGGGAGCCGTACAGCGGCTGCCCGAGGAGCTGTCCGGTGATGTAGCCGCTGTTGCCTTCGCGCTGGATGATCAGCTCCGTGGGCAGCGTCAGGCCCAGGTCCGCGCAGCCTGTCTGCAGGGCGCTGCTGTCCTGGAAGACAAGGGGGTACGTGCCCTGGATGTTGCAGTTCTCCTCGCAGTCCGGAACCCCGCTGCTTCCACATCCCGGGTTGCCCAGACCGCTTCCCATGGTCATCACGCCCACCGCCAGCAGCAGCGGGATGCGCAGGTACTTGAAGGGGCTCGGGGGACGGGCACTGCCGGTGGACACGTCGCTCATGGGCGCAAGATTACCCGGAATCACATGATTGGGTGTCAGGGCCCTTTTCCCGGAGAAGGCCGCGGCACAGGCTGCCGGCTCCTTTCTTCCATGGAGTCCTGATGCGTCTTTCTTTTGTTTCACGTGCCCTGCTGGGCACCATGGTGCTTGGCGCCCTGATGGCGTGCGGTCCTTCGTCCGAACCCGGGGCGCCCGTGGAGTCGCAGGCGCAGGGGCTGCTGACCTCGTCCAACGGGCTCGTCACGCTGGAGGCCGTGGGCACCGGCCGGCCCTACACCTTCGCCACGGCGCAGACGGGCACGCAGCTCTACATCGACCGGACGTATTCCATCACCGGCCTGTCCTCGCGGCTCCAGGGCGGGGTGCTGCTCCAGGCGGCGAATGACGACAAGCTCTACACCGGCGCGTCGCAGGTGCAGCTGCGATTGAACTCCGCCGCCACCGTCTACGTGGCCATGGACCGGCGCAACACGGTGCTGCCCGCGTGGCTGGGCGACGGCACCTGGGCGCTCACCGACGAGGTGTTCGCCACCAATGATCCGTCCGCCACCACGTCCAGCGCCTCCACCCCGATGAAGGTGTACGTGAAGTCCGTGCCCACCGGGACGCTGGTGCTGGGCGGCGGCATGGCCTCCCCGGCGCAGGGCACCAACGCGCAGTACGCCGTCGTCGTGAAGTACGCCACGCCGGAGCCTGGCGTGGTGGCGCGTTACTTCCCCAACCTCCGGATGCAGGGCGTGCCGGTGCTGCGCTCCCTGTCCACCGTGGACCTGAACCCCGGGACGGCCGCGCCCGTGCCCGGCATCCCCGCGGACTTCTTCGGCGTGCGCATTGAAGGCACCGTCACGCCCGCCTTCACGCAGACGTACACCTTCCGCACCTCCGCCAGCGGTGGCGTGCGCCTGTGGGTGAACGGCCGGCTCGTCGTGGATGACTGGTTCGAGCACGCCGTGGAGCAGCACTCCGGCAGCATCCCGCTCGCGGCGGAGGTGCCCGCCAACCTGGTGCTGGAGTTCTTCGACGCGGAGGCCGCGGCGTCGGTGCTGCTCCAGTGGCAGAGCGCGAGCCAGCCCCTGCAGACCGTGCCCGTGTCGCGCCTGCAGACGCCGGCGCTGCCCCTGTCGCGGCCGCTGGGGGCCCACTGCACGGTGGACACGCAGTGCCGCTCCAACCGGTGCAGCGTGTACCCGGTGGGCAACGTCACCGTCTGGAACGAAGGCGACGCCGTGTGCACGCCCGAAGTGTTCGAAGGGCAGACCGGTGTGAAGGCCGAGTACTTCACCTCCGAGTTCCTCTACAACCGCGCCGTGGTGCGGCAGGAGAACTTCGTGGGGACCTTCTGGGGCGCCACGGCTCCCGCGCCGGGCGTGCCCGCGGATCGCTGGTCCGCGCGCTGGTCCGCCACGCTCACGCCGCCGGCCACCGGCACGTACACGCTGCGCACCAACACCGAGGACGGCGTGCGGCTGTGGTTGGACGGCGCGCTGCTCGTGGACCACTGGCTGGAACAGGAGGGTGGGCAGACGCACGACGTCGCGGTGTCGCTGACGGCCAACAGCACGCACGCGCTGGTGATGGAGTTCTTCGAGGGCTACGGCAACGCCCACGCGCAGCTCTCGTGGACGGGCCCGGGCCTTCCCTGGCAGACCGTCACCACGGGGCTCACCACGCCGCCGACCTTCACGTGCCGGCCGCTGGGCTCGCAGTGCCGCTCCAACGAGGACTGCTGCGGCGCCTACTGCTCCGTGTCCCCGGTGGGCAACGTGACCATCTGGAACGAAGGCGCCACGGTGTGCAGCCCGCGGTAGGTGGCTGAACGGCAAACGTTACCGGCGATGGCAAGGCTTGCCGTTCCGGGACACGGCAAGGCTTGCCGGCCCCGCATGCCTTCAGAGGGCATGCGGTGCTGGCATCCGTGTTGCTTTGTCGGGGCCCTGTCAGTCCTCGCCGGTCCGCAGGAAACGGCGCCACGCGGGGGCACATATCGAGGCTCCCTTCCCATGCCGAAGACCCCTGTGAGCATCCATCCCCTGCTGGGGCTCCGGGGAGGAATTACCGCGAGCCCTCCGCCGGGCTGTCCCCCCCGGCGTGAACGTGACAGCATGGCAGGTCGCCGGATGTCCTCCCCCGTTCCCAATGCCCGTGACACCCGTCCCCTCGGAATGGGCGGGGCGGAGTCTCCGGACTCCGGTGCCGCCTACCTCCTGGTGATGGAGGGGGACTCCTCGTGGCGCTTCTCGTTGCCCGCCGAGGGCACGGTGCTGGTGGGCCGGGATGAGCCGGCGGACCTGCTCCTGCGGGACGAGAGCGTCTCCCGCCGCCATGCCCGCATCCTCGTCACGGAGGAGGGGGCGCGCGTGGTGGACCTGGGCAGCCACAACGGGACGCTGATCAACGGCCGTCCGGTGGAGGGGGCGCACCTGCTGCTGTCCGGGGACGTGCTGTCCTTCGGCGCGGTGTTGGCGGTGGTGCGCGCCCGCGTGCGCCCCGTGGCGGCCCGGCGCACGCTGGAGACCGAGCGGCTGATGGCGCACCTGCGCGAGGAGGTGGACCGCGCGCTGCGCTACAGCCGACCGCTGTCGGTGCTGGTGCTGGCGCTGCCGGAGCCGCTCACCGGAGGCCGGGACGCGGTGGAGGCGCTGCTGACGGCGGAAGCGGGTCCGGCGGAGGCGATGGGCTGGCTGGATGCCGCGCACCTGTTGTGCGTGCTGCCCGAGGTGTCCGGCGAGGCGGGCGAGGACGGGCTGGGCGAGCGCGTGGAGGCGCTGCTGGCGGCGCACCCCCGGGCTCGGCTGGGTACGGCGGCCTGTCCCACGGATGGCTGTGACGCGGACACGCTGGTGGCGGTCGCGCGCACGGCGGCGCAGGCGGCGAAGCCGGGGCGTGCGGCGGCCGCGGCCGACGGGGCGACGCGGCTGGACCTGGCCGGGCGGATGGTGCTGGTGGCGGACCCCGCCATGTCCCAGCTCTACGCGCTGCTGCGCAGGTTGGCGGCCAGCGAGCTGCCCGTGCTGGTGTGTGGCGAGACAGGCGTGGGCAAGGAGAACGCGGCCTTCGCGGTGCATCACTGGTCGCGCCGCAGCGCCGGGCCGTTCATCGCCGTGAACTGCGCCGCGCTCCCGGAAGGGCTCGTGGAGAGCGAGCTGTTCGGCAACGAGAAGGGGGCCTTCACGGGCGCCACCACGTCGCGCGCGGGCCTGCTGGAGAGCGCGCAGGGCGGCACCGTCTTCCTCGACGAAGTGGGGGAGCTGCCGCTGTCCGCGCAGGCGAAGCTGCTGCGGGCCCTGGAGGTGCGGCGCATCACCCGCGTGGGCGATACGCGAGAGCGGCCCATTGACCTGCGCGTGGTGGCCGCCACGCACCGCGACCTGGAGGCGGAGGTGGTGGCCGGGCGGTTCCGGCAGGACCTGTACTTCCGCCTGGGCGCGGCCACGGTGTTGCTGCCGCCCCTGCGCGAGCGGCCCCGGGAAGTGCCCCTGCTGGCGCGCGACTTCCTGGCGCGTGCGTGTCAGGCGCTTGGCCGCAAGGAGCTGGTGCTGGCGTCGGACACGCTGCAGGCGCTGTCGCGCGACACGTGGCCCGGCAACGTGCGGGAGCTGCGCAACCTGATGGACTTCGTCGCCGCGGCGGTGGCGGGGGACGTGGTGGATCCGCACCACCTGCCTCCGCGCATGCAGGGGCGCAAGGGGGCCGCGGTCCCGGCCAGGACGGAAGCCGTGGCCGAAGCCGGGGCTGCTTCGCCCTCGCCCGGGGTGGGGGCGACGGACTCACGGTTGCCGTTGGCGCAGGAGCTGCGTGAGCTGGAGCGTCGCCGGATGATGGAGGCGCTGGACGCGGAGGACGGCGTGCAGACGCGGGCGGCGGCGCGCATCGGCATGCCCATCCGGACGTTCTCGTTCAAGTTGAAGCAGCTGGGCGTGCAGGTCCGCCCCGGACGCAGAGGGCCGACGCCCGAATGAGCCAGCCCCCCGGGCCGCAGCTGGATCCTCCGCGGGAGTTCGAGGAGTACCGCCTGCTGCGCCCCCTGGGGCACGGTGCCATGGGGCGGGTGTTCCTGGCGCACGACACGCTGTTGGACCGGCAGGTGGCGGTGAAGTTCATCGCCACGCCCGCGGGAGGGCTTCCGGGCCCGACGGCGCGTGCGCGCTTCTTCCAGGAGGCGCGCGCCATCGCCCGGCTCCAGCACCCGAACGTGGTGGCCATCCACCGTGTGGGCGAGGTGCGAGGCCAGCCGTATCTCGTGTCCGAGCTGATCCGGGGCGAGTCGCTGGACCGGCTGTCGCGGCCGGTGGAGGGGGGACGGGTGCTGCGGCTCGGCATCGACCTGGCGCGGGGCCTGGCCGCCGCGCACCGTCGAGGCATCCTCCACCGCGACCTCAAGCCCGCGAACGCCGTGCTGTCGGAGGACGGCGAGGTGAAGCTGCTCGACTTCGGGCTCGCCGAGTGGAGCGTGGGTGCGGATCCCGTGGGCCCGCCAGCGGTGCCCGCTCCGGAGGCCGTTGCTGGCACGGCGCGAGCCACCGCGGATGCTCGACCCGTCGCTCTGCCCTCTGATGACACGCGTCCGCCGCAGGTCGTCGCAGGTGCCGGACTCGTGGCTCCAGACGCCGACATGCGACCCTCGCGCGCCACTGTGGATGCGCGACCCGTGGCTCTGCCCGCTGACGCGCGCTCCCCGAACGCCACCGCGGATGCTCGCCCCGTAGCTCTGCCTGCTGACGCGCGCTCCCCTAACGCCACCGCGGATGCTCGACCCGTAGCTCTGCCCGCTGACGCGCGCTCCCCTAACGCCACCGCGGATGCTCGACCCGTAGCTCTGCCTGCTGACGCGCGCTCCCCGAACGCCACCGCGGATGCTCGACCCGTAGCTCTGCCTGCTGACGCGCGCTCCCCGAACGCCACCGCGGATGCTCGACCCGGGGCTCTGCCCGCTGATGACACGCGACCCTCGCGCGCCACCGTGGATGCTCGACCCGTGGCTCCTGCCGTCGACACTCAGCCTCCGCACGCCGTCGCGGGAGCACGCGCGACGCAAGACCTCCGGCCGCTGCCCACGCCACAGTCCACGCCTGGTGACGTGGCGCAAGCGCACGCTGGAGCCCGTGCGACCGCTGGTGACGGCACCCCTGTTCCGGAGCACGTCGCGCTCGTGGGCACGCCGCTCTACCTGGCGCCTGAACTCTGGCGCGGTGAAGCCGCGAGTCGCGCGAGTGACGTTTACGCGATGGGCGTGCTGCTCTACGAGCTGTGCGCGGGCGTCGCGCCCCACGACGGCGTGCCCGTGGTGGACCTAGGCCGCGCGGTGCAGGAGCAGCCTCCACGTCCGCTCGCCGAAGTGGCCTCTTCGCTTCCTCCCGGGCTGGCGACCGTGGTGGATCGGTGCCTGTCGCGGAATCCAGCCCACCGCTTCGCGTCCGGCGATGCATTGCGCGAGGCCCTGGAGGCGCTGAGCCTCCCCGACCGCGCGGGCGCGCTGCCCACCGGCAATCCCTATCGTGGGCTCCAGCCCTTTGAAGCCGCGCACCGGGGCGTCTTCTTCGGCCGCGAGAGCGAAGTGCGCGAGGTGCTGGACCGCCTGCGCGGTGATGCCTTCGTCCTGCTCGCGGGCGACTCGGGCGTGGGCAAGTCGTCGCTGTGCCGCGCCGGGGTATTGCCCGCGCTCATCGCCGGGGCGGAGCCGGGGGAGCGCGGAACGTCGTGGGCCGTCGTCTCCTGCACGCCGGGCCGGCGTCCGCTGGAGTCGCTGGTGGAGGCCCTGGCCCCGCTGCTCGACAGGTCCGCGGAAGCCCTGCTCGCGGAGCTGGAGACGGAAGAGAGCGGGGTGCTGGCGCGAGCCCTGCGACGCCGTCCCGCCAGCGCGCCCCAGGTGTTGCTCTTCGTGGATCAACTCGAAGAGCTGGTCACCTTCTCGGAGCCCGCCCAGGCGGCGCGACTCTCCGAGGAGCTGACCCTCGTGGTGCGCCGCGCTCCCCGGACACGCGTGCTGGCCACCGCGCGCAGCGACTGTCTCACCCGGCTGGTGGCGCTGCCCGGCCTGGGCGACGAGGTGCCCCGCGCGCTGCACCTGCTGCGCGCCCTCTCGGAGCAGGGCCTGCGCGAAGCGGTGGTCGGCCCGGCCCGTGCGCTCGGCGTGCGCTTCGAGTCGGCGGAGCTGGAGCACGCGCTCGTCACCGCCGCCGCGCGCACCGAAGGCGGCCTGCCGCTGTTGCAGTTCACGCTCGCCGCGCTCTGGGACGCCCGCGACCGGGAGCGGGGCCTCATCCCCGCCTCCGCGCTGGAGACCCTGGGCGGCGTCGAAGGCGCGCTGGCCCGCCACGCGGACGCGGTCGTGGCGCGGCTGCGGCCGGAGCAGCGCCCCCGCGCGCGTGAGCTGTTCCTGGAGCTCGTCACCCCCGAAGGCACGCGCCTGCGCCGCACCGTCACGGAGCTGCTGCGAGGCCCGGACGACGGCGAGGGACGCGCGGTGCTGGAGGGGCTGGTCCAGGGCCGGCTCCTCACCGCGGGCGAGGCCGAGGGCGGCGAGGCCAGCTACACGCTCGCCCACGAAAGCCTGCTCACCGGCTGGGACACGCTGCGCGGATGGATGGGCGAGGACGAACAACGGCGCGCCGTCCGTCACCGCCTGGAGCGCGCCGCCGCCGAGTGGCAACGCCTGGGCCGCCCGGTGGAGCTGCTCTACGCGGGACGGCAGCTCACGGAGGCCACCCTCGCGGGAACGCGGCCCGGTCGGTCGCAAGAGGCGGACTTCCTCGCCCGCTCGCGGCAGGTCGCCCGCCGTCGCCGCGCCGTGCGCTGGACGGGCGCCATCGCCGTACCCCTGGCCCTGCTGGGCGCGGTGGGCGTCACGCGCCTCCAGGCGAGGGCGCAATTGGAAGCGCGCATCACCCGCCAGCTCGCCGAGGCCCGGAGCCACGCCGACACCGCGCGCACGGAGGACGCGGAGGCGGAGCGGCTGCGCAAGGAGGCCTTCGCGCACTTCGATGCGCCCGGGCGCCAGAACCGCGAGGCCGCGGAGGAGGTCTGGTCCCGCGCCCTCGCGGTCGAACAGGACGGCGAGACGGACTCGCTGCGCGCCCTGGCCTCGCTGGAGACCGCGTGGGGCCTGGCCCCCGGACGCACCACCGTACGGGACCTCCTCGTGGACCTCCTCGCGGAGCGCGTGTCACGGGCCACGCTCCACCAGCAGCCCGAGGTCCGCGCCCAGTGGCTGACGCGCCTCGCCGCCTACGACGTCTCCGGTGCGCGAAGGGCGGGGCTGTCCGCGCCAGCGCGCATCACCCTCGCGGCCTCCGCGCCGGGGACGCGGGTGCGCCTGCTCGGTCCAGGACCGGAGGACCCGGCGTTGCCAGGGCGCGAACTCGGGACCGCGCCCCTGCGCGAGGCATCGGTGCCACCGGGCTCGCACGTGCTCGTGCTGGAGGCCCCCGGCCACGTCCCCGTGCGCGCCCCCGTGATGCTGCGTCCCGGTGAGGCCCTGACGCTGGACCTGAAGCTGCCGCCGACCGCCGCGGTCCCCGAGGGCTTCGTCTACGTGCCGCCCGGCCGCTTCCTCCAGGGCGCGTCGGAGAGCGAATACCTGCGCCGGGCCTTCTTCTACGCGCCGCCCCTGCACGAGGTGGAGACCGGCGCCTATCTCATCGCCCGACACGAGGTGACGTTCGGCGACTACATCGCCTTCCTCGAGTCCCTGCCCGCGAAGGAGCGCAACGCGCGCCGGCCCGGCAACCGCCAGCGCATCACCGTGGTGGACCTGGTGGAGGAGGCGAACGGCCACTGGCGTCTGGAGTTGAGCCCGGCCTCGGCGCACTACAGCGCGAAGGAAGGCGAGCCCGTGCGCTACGGGAAGCGGAACCGGCGCGCGGTGCAGGACTGGCGGCGCTTCCCGGTGTCCGCCATCTCCTACGACGACGCGCTGGCCTACGTCGCATGGCTGGACCGCACCGGCCGGGTGCCCCTCGCGCGCCTGTGCACGGAGCGCGAGTGGGAGCGGGCGGCCCGGGGCGCGGACGGACGCCGCTACCCCGGCGGTGACTGGCTGGGGCCGGACGACGCCAACGTCGATCTGACCTACGGCCGTGAACCCCTGGGCTTCGGCCCGGACGAGGTGGGCAGCCACCCGCGCTCGCGCAGCCCCTTCGGCGTGGACGACCTGGCCGGCAACGTGTGGGAGTGGACGCGCTCGGACGTGGTCCCCGACCAGCCCTCCGCGCAGGGCGGGAGCTG
This sequence comes from Corallococcus sp. CA053C, assembly GCF_003611675.1. Classification (GTDB taxonomy): domain Bacteria; phylum Myxococcota; class Myxococcia; order Myxococcales; family Myxococcaceae; genus Corallococcus. The sequence goes on along the minus strand of NZ_RAWA01000004.1, from coordinate 36,904 downwards.
GTACCAGAGCGACCTGACCGCGCATGCCGCGAACCGGGACGTGGTGGAGCGCACGCTGCGCGAAGCACTCCTGGGCCTGCGCGTCTGCGCGACGCCGCGCTTCTGACCCAAACCGCCCCACGCGCCACTCCCAGCGGCAGTCCTTGCCGGACCCCGGCAAGACTTGCCGGCCGGTCCTGCCAGCAAAGGCCACCTGCCACCTTCGCCGGGCCTCCTTCACGCCGCGAAGGGCCTGGAGAGGGTCCTGGCACGGCGGCTGCTCTAGGGTCCTCCAACTCCATGAACGAGGTGCATCCCGTGAAGTCCGTTCCCCGCCTGCTCCCAGCGTGTCTCTCCGTCTGGTTCCTCGTCGCCTGCGGGGTGTCCGCCCCGGGGGAGGACCTGCCGTCACCGCGGCTGATCACCCAGGACTTCGCCGACGGGAATGACGGCTACCACTCGCAGGGCACGCTGCTGCACGGCACCGCGTACCTGGCCGCGTACTTCGCGAACTCCACCGTCCTGTTCGAGGGCCGTCGCCGGAGGGCGGCGTCGCGGCTGGAGAAGGGGGAGCTCGTCGCGGACATGACGCTCCAGGTGGACGGCACCACCGCCAGCCTCCAGCCGTGCACGGCGTCGGGCGCGCAGGGGGCCACCCGTGCGTGTGGGCTGGGGGTGGAGGGGCAGGGCACCTGTACTCCAGGCACGCGGGTGACGATGACCAGCGGAGGCATCTGTCACCGCGACATTCCCGGGAGCTGCGCGGGTGAACCGGTGATGCGGATCTGCTCGGGCGAACGGCCCTGCGAATACCAGGGGGCGGGGTATCTCACCACGGGGGCCCCGAGCTGCGGCATCTCGGCGTGCCCGTCCGCCTACTTCACGTGCCCGGCCAGCGGCATCTACACCGTGCTCGCCGGAGCCTCCACGCCGGGCAACGCCTGGAACCTGGACCTGGCCAGCGACATGGGGGTCTTCCCCGCGACGACCCAGGAGCTGCGCGCGGACAAGCTCGTGGGGCTCCGGTTGCAGACGAACTCGGGCGCCATGACGGGGCCCCAGCTGGAGGTGGAGACGGTCACCAACGCCTCGCAGGTCGCCATCACGGAGTCCCCTGGCACGTGGGACCCGAGCGGCGCGACCTTCCTCTACGGCGTGAAGGTGCTGGACTCGGACGCCCAGCCGCTCGGGCGGCTGTGCGGAAGCAACCCGGATCCGACCGCGGGCTCGGCGCTGGCCGTGCCGGTGCGGGGGCTCTATGACACCGCGGGCAACCGCACGGAGAGCACCGACGCCTTCACGTTCGGCTGTGATTACGCGGTCATCGCCAAGTGCTACCGCTGGGGCTACAAGCCCTGGCTGGACGGAGCGCAGGCCGGGCCCACGACGAAGGCGCACTGGAGCTGCACCCGCATGGCCCGCGCCGACTACTGCGGCAAGGGCACCTCGTACACGCACGACGGCACGCCCATCCGCCTGTGGGACGGCCTGTCCCCCACCATCAACGCGCCTCCCGCCAATCCCATCCCTCCGGCAGGGGTGGAGTTCGAGGCGGGGTGGAAGCCGACCGGCCCCGCGTGCCTGAGCCACTGGCGGTGGAAGACCCTGGAGGCGAGCTGCATCGGCCTGTCCTGGCCCATCTATGGCAGCTCCGGCCAGGTCACCAACGACTGTCGTTACCACCCGGGGGAGGGGTGCGCGGCCATCTGCGACGACGCGAGGGAGGCGGCCCTGATCTACGGCGCGAACGTCTTCAACGAGTCCGCCAGCCACTGAGGTGAGAGGGATTGCGGTGGGAGGGGGCTGGCTCAGTCGAGCAGTCGCCGGCTGAACTCCGTGCGCCACAGCGTGGGGTCGGAGCCGGACTCCGGGCCCACGGCATAGACCTCCCAGAAGTCCTGGCTCGCCTTGAGCCCCTGGGCGGAAATCCAGGCATCGAACTCGCCCCAGGCCTGCCCCATGCCCTCATAGGGGCCCTGGTAGACGGTGCGCACGACCTTCATGGCGGGCCACAGGCCGGGCCGGACGCGCCCCCGGTCCTGGATGGGCGCCGTGACGGGGACGCTGATCTCGAACTCGAACACCTGCGGGTCGGTGCGCAGGTGGTGCGTGAACCAGGGGCCCGCGGGGGCGATGTGCTGGGAGGCCACGGTGGCCATCAACTCGGAGATGCCCGGGCCCATGACGGTCCGGATCTCGCTCCGGGCAACGGTCACGGGGACGATGGCGGTGAGCTGGGCGACGGTCTGGACGATGCGAGGTGTTTCAATCATGGTGAAGCTCCTCTGTCATTCCTCGAGGGTGTCGTAACCGGTGGCCCCGGCCTTCTCCAGGCCTCCGGGGAGCACCCATTCGCGGGCCTCCGCGTCGCGGCGGAACGTACCAGGGGCGACGCCGAGACAGCGCTTGAATGCCCGGCTGACGCGGATGACCTGGGGCAGCAGGCCGACGAAGTGGCGCGCGGTCGGATGGTCGAAGCGGACCGCGCCGCAGATCATCTTCGTCGCGGCGCCCGCACCGCCGTGGCGGAGGATTTCATAGCGCTCGCTGACGGCCTCGCGCGGCAGGTCGAACAGCGGGGCGGCGGTGGTGCCGGGTTCGCTCACCAGCCGGTGGCAGAGGCCCTGGCGCACCAGCGCGAGGTCGCCGGGCTGGAGCAGGACGCGGTCGTGGCCCTCGACCTCCAGCCAGCACTGGCCCGACGTCACGACGTGGAACATCAGGCACTCGGGGATGGCCGGCAGCGCGAGCCCCCAGGGCGCGGAGAGCTCCGAGCTGCAGCAGAACGCCCCGCGCATGCGCAGCAGGTGCAGCGCTTCGCCGAGCGGATCCACCGAGCGCCAGACGTCCCGTTCATCCATGCCGGTGAGTGTGGGGGACGCGGGCGCACAGCGTCCAGCGGGATGGACGTTCGGGCATGAATCCTGGACCTGCTGTCATTGAGAGACCACTGCGTCGCGCCGATATTGGACGGCATGCAAGTCACCCGTTCACAGGGAGGTCGCGGAATGATCGTCGTCATGGGAGCCACCGGTCGTACCGGGAGGAGGGTCGTGGAGGGGCTGTTGCACGCGGGCGAGCAGGTGCGCGCCATCGGACGTTCGGAGGCGTCGCTGGCCGCGCTGGCCGGGGCCGGCGCGGAGATCCGGGTCGGGGACTCCAGCGACGCGGGCTTCCTGGCGGAGGCGTTCCGGGGCGCCAGCGGGGCCTACACCCTCTTGCCGTATGACGTGCGGGTGGAGGACTACCGCGCGCAGCAGGCCCGGATGGGTGAGGCCGTCGTCACCGCCGTGCGGGAGAGCGGCGTGGGCCACGTGGTCGCGCTGAGCAGCGTGGGCGCGGAGCAGGGGGGGGCACGGGCCCCATCGACAGCCTGCACGCGCAGGAGGCGCGGCTGCGCGGGCTCACGGGCGTGAACGTGCTGGTGCTGCGGGCGGGTTCGTTCTTCGAGAACTTCTTCGACGTGCTGCCGGTCATCCGCCACCAGGGGCTCAACGCGGACGTCGTCGAGCCCGGGCGCCCCGTCCCGATGATCGCGACGCGCGACATCGCCGACGCGGCGGTGACGGCGCTGCGCGCGAGGGACTGGAAGGGGTTCGTGGTGCGCGAACTGCTGGGCCCCCGCGACCTCACCTACGACGAGGCCACGCGCATCCTGGGGGAGCGCATCGGCCAGCCGGAGCTGCCGTATGTGAAGCTTCCCCCGGACGACATGGCGGGGGCGCTCGTCGAGGGCGGCTTCTCCCAGGACCTGGCGCGCCTCTACGTGGAGCTGGCCCAGGCCATCAACGACGGCCGGGTCCGCTCGCTGGAGGGCCGCACGCAAGCGAACACGACGCCCACGCGCTTCGAGGACTTCGCCGACGAGCTGGCCCGCGCCTACGCGGCGATGTGAGGCGCCCTGGACGACCCGAGGGGGATGGGGGACGCTGGCGGTGAGAGGTGCATTCCATGAGCTGGTCCGCGGCGCAGTACACCCGCTTCGAGGATGAGCGGAACCGGCCCATCCACGATCTGCTCGCGCGGATCCCCACGGCGGAGGTGGGGACCGCGGTGGACCTCGGGTGCGGGCCCGGCAACTCGACGGAGCTGCTGCGCCTGCGATTTCCGAAGGCTGTCATCACCGGGATGGATGGTTCGGCGGACATGATCCAGGCGGCGCGCAAGCGTCTGCCGGACCTCCACTTCGACATTGAAGACATCACGACCTGGAGCCACCCCGGGCCCTTCGACGTCATCCTGGCGAACGCCGTGCTGCAATGGGTGCCGGACCATGCCTCGCTGCTGCCGGCGCTCCTGGGCAAGCTGGCGCCAGGGGGAAGTCTGGCCGTGCAGATGCCCGACAACCTGGATGAGCCGGCGCATCGCCTGATGCGTGAGCTTGCCGGTGACGGCCCGTGGGCCGCGAGGATGACGGGGGCCCTGGGCGCGCGCGTTCCCCGCCATGGTGCTGAGTGGTACTACCGGACGCTGCGCGATGCCGGCGCCACGGTGGACGTCTGGCGCACGACCTATCACCACCCATTGGCTGGGGGCGCGGCGGCCGTGGTGGAGTGGTTCAAGGGTTCGGGCCTGCGTCCCTTCCTCGAACCGCTCGATGAGGCGGAACGGGCGGACTTTCTCACCCGGTATCAGGCCGCGGTGGCCAAAGCCCATCCCGCGCTGCCCGATGGCACGGTGCTGTTGCCGTTCCCCCGGCTGTTCTTCGTCGCGACGCGCTGAGCGCGGTCCTCACGCACCGCCGCGAGTCGTCACGCCCAGCCGTTTCATCATCGTGCGCACCGTGCCGCCGGGGTCCTTGGCCGTGCCCCGGCCGACCTCGCCCAGCAGCCGTGCGGCCTCCGCGGCATTGCCGTCCGCGCGCCGCAGCGCGGCCTGGAGGGCCAGTCGCTCCAACCGCTCCAGCTCGGCGCGCAGGTTCATCGTCCCGGACGCCACGCGGCGCTCCACCTCCTGCGCGGACACGAGCTGGGACGAGCTCGCGTGCTCCCGCTTCCACAGCCGGCGCGGCAGGTCCGACACGAGCAGCTCGTCTCCGGCGCGCTTGGCCACGAGCGCGCCGTAGATGACGTTGCGCAGCTCGCGGATGTTGCCGGGCCACGGGTAGGCGCGCAGCACGTCGAGCGCCTCGGGCGTGGCGCTGCGCACGCGCGGGCTGTCGGGCGCCGGCTCCTCCACGGTGTAGTAGCGCTCCAGCCAGTGCAGCACGAGCGGCGCCACGTCCTCCTGCCGCTCGCGCAGGGGCGGCAGGTGGATCTGCACCGTGGAGAGGCGCTCGTACAGGTCCTCGCCGAACAGCTCGCGGTCGATGAGCTGCTTCAGGTCCCGGTTGGTCGCCGCGAGGATGCGGAAGTCCACCTTGCGCCACGCGTTCTCGCCCAGGCGCGAGATGACCCGGTCCTCCAGCACGCGCAGCAGCTTCGACTGGAGCGCGTGCGGCGTGTCGTCAATCTCGTCCAGCAGCACCGTGCCGCCCTCGGCCGCGGACACCAGGCCGTCGTAGCCGTGCACCGCGCCGGAGAAGGCGCCCTTCGCGTAGCCGAAGAGCTCGCCCTCCATGAGCTCGTTGGGGATGGCCGCGCAGTTGATGGGCACGAAGGTGCGCGAGCGCCGCTCGGACCAGTCGTGGATGAGCCGCGCGGCGACCTCCTTGCCCGTCCCCGTCTCGCCGGTGAGCAGCACCGGCATCGACGTGCGGGCGGCCTGCACGAGTTGGGCGAGCAGCGCCTTCGCCGCCGCACTGTGCGCGATGAGCGTCCCCGACACGCGAGGCGCCGGAGTCTCGACCAGGCTCTCCTCCAGCCGCCGCAGCAGCCGTGACTCCCAATCCAGCGTGCCCGTGCAGAGCACGTCCATGGCCCCCTGCTCCACCGCGAGCCGGAGCGCGTCCACCGGCACCGGCTGCTCGCACAGCCATACCCAGGGCCCCGACTTCGGCGAGCCCGTCAGCCGTGGCTGCGCGGAGCACACCACCGTCACTCGCGCGCCGGGCCCTCCGGGCTGCCAGCCGGCGGCATCCAAACGCTGCTTCAGGGGCCGGCTCGGAGCAGGGCCCTTCCAGTGGAACGTGTGCATCCCGCGAATCAAACACGGAACCCTCACGATTTGAATCAGGTCCGGGCGGGGCGACTCCAGCAGTTCCAGCCACTTGGCCGTGGCAGGGGGCATGCAGTGGAGGGGGGCATCCCCGCATTCTCGCGGGCCGCAGGAGAAGGGCCTCATGGATTACATCGTGGTGCTGGCCGGAGTCGCACTGCTGCTGGGCCTGGGATTGGCCTACGTACTCAGCGGTGTGCAGGTGATCGGTGAGGACGAGTCGGGGCTGGTCATCAAGAAGTACGGCGCGCCGCTCCCGCCCGGACGGCTGGTCGCGCTGGAGGGCGAGGCCGGCTACCAGGCGGAGCTGCTGCCGCCGGGGTGGCACTTCGGCTACCCGTTCTGGCGCTTCAAGGTGTCGCGCGTCGCGGTGGTGGTGGTGCGCCACGGGCACATCGCGCTCGTCGTCGCCAATGGTGGTGCGTCCATTCCGCCCGGCTGCATCCTCGGCCGCGAGGTGGCGTGTGACAGCTTCCAGGATGCGCGTGCGTTCCTCGAGGGCGAGGGCCAGAAGGGCCGTCAGCTCGCGTTCCTGACGGCGGGCACCTATCGCATCAACCCCGCGCTGTTCACCGTCATCACGCCGGAGAACGCCGAGGTGTTCGACATGGCCGTGGAGGACCTGGAGATCTTCAGCGTGGGGCCCGACAAGGTGGGCATCGTGACGACGCTCGACGGCCGGCCCATTCCCGCGGGCGACCTCGCGGGTGTGCCGGTGGAGGGGCATGACTCGTTCCAGAGCGCCCAGCAGTTCCTGGACGCGGGCGGCTGCCGCGGCTTGCAGGAGCAGGTGCTGCTGTCGGGCTCGTGGAACCTCAACCCGTGGTTCGTGAAGGTGGAGCAGATCCCCATGACGGAGGTGCCCATCGGCTACGTGGGCGTCGTGGTCAGCTACGTGGGGCGCGAGCACCTGGACGTGTCGGGCGACGAGTTCACCCACGGCGACCTCGTGGAGCGCGGGCGCAAGGGCGTGTGGATTGAGCCGCTGCTGCCCGGCAAGCACCCGCTGAACGCGCGGGTGATGAAGGTGGAGCTGGTGCCCACGACGAACATCGTCCTCAACTGGGCGCAGCGCACGGAGCAGCACAAGTACGACGAGAAGCTCAGCCCCATCACGGTGCGCTCGCGGGACGGCTTCAGCTTCATGCTCGACGTGTCGCAGATCATCCACATCAGCATGAAGCAGGCGCCGCGCGTGATTTCGCGCGTGGGCTCCATGCAGAACCTGGTGGACCACGTGCTGCAACCCACGGTGGCGAACTACTTCCGCAACTCCGCGCAGCAGGTGTCCGTGCTGGAGTTCCTCTCCGCGCGCACCGACCGCCAGCGCGAGGCGTACGAGGCCATCCGCGGCGCGCTGGGGGCGTACGACGTGGAGTGCATCGACACGCTCGTTGGTGACATCCAGCCGCCGGCCGAGCTGATGAAGACGCAGACGGACCGGAAGATCGCGGAGGAGCTCCAGCGCACGTACGAGGTGCAGCGCGAGGCCCAGGTGCGTCGCCGCGAACTGGAGCGCGCGACGGCGGTGGCGAACATGCAGACGGAGGTGGTGCGAAGCGAGCAGATGGTTGCCATCAGTGAGAAGGGCGCGCTCGCGGCGGAGGAGACGGCCAAGGGCGAAGCGGCCCGCACGCGCCTGCACGCGGACGCGGAGGCGCACGGCCTGCGGCAGCGCGCGGACGCGGAGGCGCACGGCCTGCGGCAGCGCGCGGAGGCGGAGGCGGAGTCGAAGCGGTTGCACGGCAGTGCCGAAGCCGAAGCGACGCGGCTCGTGGGTGAAGCCAAGGCGGAGGCGTACCGCACCGGCGTGGCGGCGCTCGGCGGCCAGGCCTTCACCGCGGTGCAGCTGGCCACGGTCCTGGCGCAGCACGGCGTGAAGCTCGTGCCGGAGATCGCGCTCGGCCAGGACCAGGGTGGAGGGCAGGGGCTGCTCGGCGCGCTGATGGGGCGGATGCTCCAGAACGGGGCCACGCCCCAGGTGTTGCAGCGTCCGGCGAAGCCGCCGCACGGGAACGTCGTGGAGAACAATCACAAGCAGGCCTGAAGTTCGTAGCGTGAAGGCCGTGCACCTTCGGGTGCACGGCCTGTTGCGAGCCGGTTCAGCCACAAGCAGGTCTGAGGCCCTTGGCGTGAAGGCCGTGCACCCGTGGGTGCACGGCCTGTTTCCAGCAGGTTCAGCATTGGGAGGTCGGGTGGTCGAGGCAGCAAGGACGGCGCTCTTGCAGTCACTCCGGGCGCTGCCCCGGGGTGCCGGGCCGGGTGCGTTGCGCGACCTCACCACGCTCCTTGAAGCAGCGGTCGATGCGGATGATGACGTCGACCTCTGCTTCCGGGATGAGCTGATCCGCGTCCTCGGCCCGGTGATGGGCGAGGACACGCCGGTGACGGTGGAGGATGCGGCGGCGTGCGCGACGGGCGTGGATGCGAAGGTGCTCGTCGCCATGCTGCCGACGCTTCGAGCGGTGCTCGCGCAAGTGCGCGGGTTGAAGGTGTGTTTCACGCGCGAGGCCGTCGGGGTGCTGTCGCGAGCGGAAGCGTTACTCCAGACGGCTCCGGTGCTGCGGACCCGCGAGGAGCTGGAGGCCGCCCTGACAACCCTGTGCGCGCGACTCGCGGCCGAGCTCTCCCTGCTTCATGCCCCGGTTCCCATCATGGCCGGGGAGGCGCTCCCTACCGCGCGCTGGTTGTTCGGAGACGGGCCACCACTCAGGGGCACGGCGGTGCTGGAGCTGGCTCGCGGCCTGGATGACTTCTGCCGCCGCGCGCCGCTGGCCGGGCCCGACCTCGAAGCGCTCCGGGCGCTCGCGCGCAGGGCGGACGCGGAGCGGGACACGCCCGGCTGGCCCCTGCTGCTGGAGCGGCTGCGCACGGTCCGCCCCCGGTTGCTGCCCCAGAAGTCGCTGTCGCCGCTGGAGCGCTCCCTGGCCGGAGCCGCGCCGCGCGTCACGCTGGGACCGCCATCACTCGAAGCGCTGCTGCGGTGACGGCCGCCGTTCCCATCCACCTTGAGCGGCGCGCAGCCCTCCTTCGCCGTGCCGGCGGACTGACGGACGACAGCGCTGGAGCCCGTCACGCGCCCTTCCTTCGGAAGCGGTTCGAGCCGGCCTCCGAGGTGCCGTTCTCTCCGTCCGGCGACAGCGCCGGGGAGCTGCGGACGGGGTTGCCGAACAACTGCTCCCGCGGAATCACGGGCGGCACGTCCGCCAGTGCCGGCACGGCCCACAGCATCAACAACATCACCCCACGGCGCAGCAGCATCGGGGCTCCCAGGAGTCGTCCTGCGGGATGGAAAGTGGCGCGGAAGTTTCACCGTGACAGTGAATTCAACGCGCGCTGGTTGCACATGGTTTCCGTGCTCCGTCGCCGTGGCGTCGACTAGCGTCACGCCGCATGAACAGCCGGCTCGCCTGCTTCCTCCTCACGACCTGCATCGCCGTCGCCAGCGCGGAGGCGAAGCCCTACCGCGCCATGGTGACGCGCACCGCGACCACCACGAAGAGCGGCAACCTGGAGCTGGGCCTGCGCTACCAGGGCTTCTTCGCGCTCGACCTGGATGAATCGCAGCCCTACCAGCAGCTCTCCCCCAGCCTGCGCTTCGGCATCACCGACAACCTGGAGGCGAACCTCTACCTGGAGCTGCTCGCGCTGGGGCTCCCCGGAGACGAGGAGTTCAAGGTCGCCTTCGGTGACATCCCCCTGGGGTTGCAGTGGACATTCCTGGAGACGAGCCAGGCGGCGCTGGCGGCCTACGGGCGCGTCACGCTGCCCACGGGCCCCAGCGACGAGGACGGCATCATCCCCAGCCTGTCCGACGGGACGTGGGACTGGGAGGGCACGCTCGTGGGCGAGCTGCGCGCGAGCAAGGACCTGCGCTTCATGCTCAACGCCGGCTACTTCCACCAGGGCACGCGAGACCGGGACCCCCGGCCCGACTTCGACGTCCCGGACGCGGTGCAGCTGGCGCTCGCGGGCACGTACAACCTGGACAAGTTCACGATGCTCGGGCTGGAGGTGGTGAGCCGCTTCTACTTCGAGGACGCCATCACGCCGGTCTGGCGGGACAATGCCAACCAGGTGGAGATCCTCCCGGTGATCCGCCACGAGGCGTTCCCCGGGCTGGTGCTGGAGGCCGTGGCGGGCATCGCCGTCACCGAGCAACTGCGGGAGATCTACCAGTTCCGCCTGCTGCTCGGTGCCACCTACGAGTTCGACCTCGCGTCGGGCCCGCAGCTGCCCAAGAGCCGGGATGATCTCCGGCCGCCCAAGCCCCCGGCCAAGCGCCGCCGCTAGTCATTGCGCGGGAGCTTCGTTGGCGGCGGACGCACCGGCCCCGGCTGCTTCGGGTGATACTGCTGCCGGGGCCCGGGTGTGGCGGCGGGCCAGGGACGACGGTCATGCGCAGGCGGCTCATCGTGGTGTTGGCGGTCCTCGTCGGGTGCGGCCTCGCGTTGTTCTGGGGCCTGCATTCCGGCGGACCGGGCGCCTCGGACGACAGCACTGGAGCCGCCACGGTCGCCAGGGAGGGCCCGGTGCGTCCTCCCGTTCCGAAGGGACCGGACGGCGCGGAGGCGGGCAGCACACCGCCCCTGGAGCAGGCCCCCAGTGAGTCGGAGGGCGTCCTGGACGTGGAGGTGCTCGCAGGCGGGCAGCCCTCACCCGGGGCCAACGTGCGGCTCTACTGGCATGGCGAACCCGGGGAGTCCGCGTGGCGGCTGGCGGGCTCCGGTGTCACGGATGCGAAGGGGCACGTCCGGCTCGCGTCCGGCCCCGGGAGCTACCTGGTGGCGGTGCGCGCCCCGGGGCAGGCACCGCTGCTGCGGGACGTGGTGCGCCCCTACGGTGAGCTGCGCACGGCGCTGCGTGTCTCGCTGGAGCCCGGGCAGGTGCTCACGGGCCGCACGGTGGTGCATGGAACGAATGAACCGCTGCCGCTCGTGGAGCTGGTCCTCACGGCGCACGCCCGCGACCTGGAGCACTGGCAGCGTGCCGAGGCCCCCGACGAGGAGCGCGTCTATGCCACGAGCGACGCGCGCGGGAACTTCCGCGTGGAGGGGCTCGCGCCCGGGGCCTACCTGCTGGAGGCGCGGGCGCTCGGGCACGCGCGCGCGGTGGAGAGCCGACTGCGGATCCCCGTGAAGGGACCGCTCACGGTGGCGCTCCGGGTGGCGGGCGTCATCGAGGGCTTCGTCGTGGACGCGCGAGGCCTTCCGGTCGCGGACGCCGAGGTGCAGGTGGGCGGCAGTCCCGCGCAGGTGGTGACGACAGGCGCTGAAGGAGGCTTCTCCGTGGAGGTGGAGCCCGGCGCCCACACCGTGTCCGCGCGGCGCGGTGACGAATCGGGAGCGCTCGACAAGCCCGTCATCTCCACCGCGGGCAGCACCGTGCGCGATGTGCGGATCCGACTGGGGCCCGGCGCGGTGCTGGAGGGCCGCGTGGTGGAGCAGTCCTCGGGAAGCCCGGTGGTGGGGGCCCGCATCGACGTGAGCCTTTCGGAGGGCAATGGCAATTCCGGCCTTGCCCTGTCGGACGCGGAGGGCCACTTCGTGGTGCGAGGGCTCGCTCCCGGCAGCTACGACGCGAAGGTGAGCGCGCAGGGTTACTCGCCCACCGCGCGGCACGGGCTGACGGTGGGGCAGGGCGAGCGCTTCCCCGTGGACCTGGTGCTCTCACGCACCGGAGCGGTGGAGGGCCAGGTGCGCGACAGCGCGGGAGTGCCCGTGGTCGGGGCCCGGGTGTCGAGCGTCAACCGCTGGATCGATGACGTGGAGTCCGCTCCGGTGGAGGCCCGCACGGACGCCACGGGACACTACCGGCTCGAAGGGCTCTCCACGGGCCGCGCATCCCTCACCGCCCGCCGTGAGGACTCGACGGTGGGCGTCCGCCAGCTGGTGGACGTGGGAGAGAACGGCGCGGCCCGAGCGGACTTCACGCTGGAGGGGACGGGCACGGTGGACGGCGTGGTGCGCGCGGCCCGGGGGGCGCTCCCCGAAGGGCCGATGGAGGTGACGGCCCTGGCGGAGGGAACGACCCCGTATGGGACCCCGGATGTGGGCCGGGTCGGCGTCGGGGCGGAGGGTGGCTTCCGGATGAGTCTCCCACCGGGCGTCTACGTGCTGCTGCTCACGGCGAGCCATCGTGTCTCCCCGGGCAATTACAAGCAGGTGCACGTGGAGGAGGGGAGGACGGTCCACGTCGAGCTCACCTGGGAGGACGCGCAGAACGAGAACGAGTACCGGGGCACCGTGCTCGAACCGGATGGCGCGCCGTCGCCGGGGGCCGTCATCACCCTCACGGCCGCGGAGGGAAGGGGCATCCCGCTGATGATGGCCTCCGCGGATGAGGAGGGGCGCTTCGCTGTCCCCCTCTCGCGTGTAGGCCCCGCCACGCGCCGGGTGATGCTGACCGCGCGCAACGGAGGGCGCTCCAGCGACACCGTGCCTGTGATTGCCGAACAGGAAGTGGTGGTGAAGCTGCGGCCCGCGGCCGCCCTCCGAGGCCGGGTGGTGCGCGACGGCGAGCCCGTGAAGGGCTTCACGTTGTCGCTCCAGTTGCAGAAGGGCTACCTTCCCCAGGGACAGGGAGCGTGGGAGTTCGCGGGAGAGCGCTTCGACCTGAAAGACGTGCCGGCCGAGCCCGTGAGGTTGGTGGCGAGGACGCCCGACGGATCAAGCGGCGAGGTCCTGGCCTCTCCCGGCATGGGCGCGGCGCTCGAAGTGGAAATCCCCCTGAAGGCCTCGGCCACCGTGCGCGGCCGGGTGGTGGATGCGACCACGAAGGCGCCCATCCGCGACGCGTTCATCTTCATCGAGGGTGAGCCGGCCATGCCGGAGGACACGGGGGTGGATGCGGAGGGGCGCTTCTCCATCAGCGGCGTGCGCGTGGGCGAGCGTGTCCTCGTCGCCATGGGAGGGCCATCCCAGGGACGCGTGCGCCGTGTGTTGAAGGTGAAGGAGGGCGAGGTCATCGACGTGGGCGACCTGACGTTGGGGGCGGTGTCGCCTCCTCCGGGCCCGCCCTCGCCGTGAATGCCGCGCGCAGTGCTCAGCGCCGCCAGCCGGGTGGGCAGCCATCGCGCAGCACCCCGGCCACCGCCACCGCGCAGGCGAAGCTGGTCGTCATGGGCGCCTGCATCCAGCGTCCCCCCATGTAGAGCTTCACCTCGCGCTCCTGCACGACATGGTCGACCTTCACGTCGGGGTTGGCCCGCTCCATGAGCGCGGGATCCCCCACCGACACCACCGATTCCAGCTGCGCGGGCAGCGTGGGCACCCCGCCCGCTGCGCAGGCGATGACCGCGCCGCGCGCCACCGCGCGATCAATCACCTCGCGCATCGGCACCTCCAGCGCGCGGAGCGTCGTGCCGAGGCTCAGGTTGAGCAGGTCCACGCCCACCTCGTCGAGCATCCACCCCAACGCCTCCACGAGGCACAGCGAGTGCCCGCGCACGCCCTGATCAAGGACACGGGCCACGTAGAGCTCCACGTCCGGCCAGGGACGGACCTGATCGTAGAGGATGCTCAGGATGGCCGTGCCGTGCCCATGCGTGTCCTCCAGGTCCAGCGCGCTCTCACCGGCACGCCACGCGTCCAACTCCGGGCGCTCGTAGCTGCGCGTCTCCAGCACCTGTGCGTCCAGGTCGAGCGTGAAGCAGGCCGCTCCCTCCAGGGCAATCGCATGCTCGCGAAGGAAGGCCACCTCCACGCCGCTGTCGATGATGCCCACCTTCTTCAAGGCGCACCTCCAGGCCCCGGAAGCCTCCAGTGTCCCAGCTGCCGGAACACATAGGCGCCCAGGGACACGGACTCCCTGCGCGGTGGGTCCTCACCCGGAACGAGCACGGTCATCTGGACGAGCGAACCCGCGAGCAGCATCGCCGCGCACAACCCCACGACGAGCAGGAGCGTGAGGGTCCCAATCCGCCGCACGATGAAGAGGCCCGGGTGCGCCGGGTCCTCCAACAACGGCAGCCGCGCGGGGAGCGGTGGTGCGGTGGGACGTGAAGGCTCAGGCGTCATGCGGCGTCCGCCTCGCCCACGCCCGCGCGGTAGAGCCGTTGATAGGGAGCACAGCGCGCGAGCAGCTCCGCATGCGGGCCCCGTCCCACCAGCCTGCCTCCCACGAGCATCCACACCTCATCCGCCAGCGGAGCGTTGACCAGCCGGTGCGTGATGAACAGCACCGTCTGTCCTCGCTCCCGGGCCCGAGCCAGCAACGCGCGGACGATGGCGGCCTCGGTCTCCACGTCGAGCTGGGAGGTCGCCTCATCCAACAGCAGCACGGGCGCATCGCGCAGCACCGCCCGGGCCAGCGCCAGCCGCTGCCGCTGTCCGCCAGAGAGGCTCGCTCCCGCCTCGGCCACCGGCGTGTCGTAACCCCGGGGCAGCGCGGCGATGACGGGCTCCAACCCGCACAGCCGCACCGCGTGCCGCAGGTCCTCGTCGGGCACGTCGTGAAGGCCCAGGGTGAGGTTCTCGCGCAGCGTGCCGTGGTACAGCTCCACGTCCTGCCACACCACGGCGAGCTGACGGCGCAGCTCGGAGAGCTCCAGCGTCCGAGCGTCCTGCCCGTCGTACAGCACGCGCCCCCGGCCGGGCTCCTCCAGCCGCGTCAGCAGCCGCGCCAGCGTCGTCTTCCCCGAACCGCTCGCCCCGACGATGGTCACCACCGCCCCGGGCTCCACGCGAGCGCTCACCTCGCGCAGCACGTCCTGCTCCGGCGCGTAGCCGAACGACACGCCCTCCAGCTCCACACCGCCGCCCAGCCGCCGCGCCAGTGGTGCCGGGAGCTGAAGCGAGCGATTCGGATCCTGCTCCGGCGTCTCGTGCAGGTACTCGAAGAAGCGCCGCAGATGCACGCCGCGCTGGTGCAGGCTGGTGACGAAGGCGATGACCTCGATGACCGGACCGCGCAGGTACGCGGCATAGGCCACGAACGCCACGAACCCGCCGAGCGTCAGCTTTCCCTGGAGGATGAGCCGCCAGCCCAGCCACGTGAACAGGGCCGTCTGGGCTGCCTCCACGGTGCGCTCGAACATCCGCAGCCGTCCCTCCACTCCATGCGCCCGCAGGTGCGCGCGCAGCACCGACCGCATGAGCCCCGAAGCGCGCTGGTAGACGAACGGCTCCAGCGCCAGCACCTTCGTCGTGCGGCTCTGCCGGAGCGTCTCCACCTGCAAGGCATTGAGCGAGCCATGGACGCCCATCACCTCCTGCCACGCGCTCCCCATGGCGCGCCCCATGATGAGCGGCACCGCCACCACGAACGGCAGCGTGGCCAGCGCCGCCAGTGCCAGCTCCCAATGGAGGGACGCCAGGGTGAAGGGAATGACAATCACGAAGGTGCACTGCGAGAAGACCAGCCGCAGCAGCCCCAGCACCAGCGACATCCCGGCCTTCGCGTCCTCGAAGCGGCTGGTGAGCTCCCCCACCTGCCGCCGCGAGAAGAAGCGGTCCGGCAGGTGTTGCAGGTGGTTGAAGAGGTAGAGCGCGGCGGAGCTCTCCAGCTTGATGCTCAGGTAGGACGAGTAGTAGCCCAGGAGCGAGTCCGCGAGCGCCGCCGCCACCGACGCCGCGAAGATGCTGATCACCAGGACGTGGAGCAGCTCCAGGTCCCGCAGCGACGAGACGTGGTCGAACAGCAACCGCGTGAGGAACGGAGGAATCAGGCAGAGCAGCGTGATGACGGGGCCCAGCAGCGCGCCCCGGGCGAGCGAGCCCCACGCGGGCCGCAAGAGCCGCAGCAGCGCGAGCAGGTAGCGCGCGGACTGCCGCAGCCCCGGCGGGGCCTCCTGCATCGCGCCGTCCGGTCCCATCACAGGTGCGTGAGCACACTCCGCGCCAGCGCGTCCACGTCCTCGGGGATGGCGAAGACGCGCAGCCCGGTCTGCTGCTCCAGCCGCCGCCGCGCGTCCTCCAGCACCTCATCGCGGACGCCCAGGAACCACGTCTCGGTCCACCGGCTACCGAGCAGCTTGCGCCCGCCCATCATCGCCAGACCCACCACCGTGCAGGGCACGCCGTGCTCCCGGGCCAGCGTCTCCAGGTACTCGCGCGTCGCGAGCACGTCCTCCGCCCGCGTGTCCACCGCCACGCTCAGCACCACCAGCCGGGGCAGGAACGTCTCGTAGATGAGCGTGGAGGCATTGGTCCGGCGGTCCGCGCCGGCCGGCGAGTAGAGCAGCCCGTTCTGCCCGCCGGTGATGACCAGGTCGCAGCCCCGGGCCAGGTCCGCCATCAGCCGCCGCTCGAACGCCAGCCGTTGCGGGGGCTCCACGCGCAGCACGCGCGAGTAGCCGGTGTCCGCGCCCAGCAGGATGCCCGTGGGCTCCGTGGCGTGGTGGCGCACGCGCACGTGTCGCGCCAGCGCCTCGCGCAGGTAGACCTGCGTGGTGAACTTGCCCTGCACCGTGTCCGTGCCGAAGACGCCCAGCAGGTTGCGCGGCCCGTAGTCCACCGGACCCGGTTGGGCGAGCGCGTCCTGTTCAGGCACGGCCACGCGGAAGAAGAGGGACGGATCCGGCTCCAGCCCGTCGAACAGGTCGTAATAGAGGATGTCGTCGTACAGCGACACCACCGGCAGGCGCTTGCGCGTGGCCACTTCGAGCAGCGCCCGCACGTGCGGCACCTCGGACTCGAAGTTGAGCGAGCAGGTGAAGATGACCGCGTCGAAGTCATGCTTCGCGATCTCCGCCGGGTCGCTGCACACCGGCACGGACAGCTCCCCGGCCTGGATGTACGCGCCCGCGTCGCTCAGCGACACGGTGTCGTCGAAGACGACCGAGGCCGGCGCGAGGCTCTGGTCGCGGAAGCGCAGCAGCGCGTAGCCCTCCTTGTTGTACTTGAAGACGGCGGTGCGCTTCCCCGCGAGCACCTCCGTCACCATCGCGCGCGTGTACAGGTGGCGGCTGCGCAGCGTGGGCGCCTGCTGGATGGGCAGCCGCTGGTCGCCCTCCCAGATTTCGCCCAGCTTCCGGTAGAGCACCTCCGGGTCGTACTTGGGATACGCCCGCGTATCCGGCGCGATGAGCAGGGGCACGCCGTAGTCCGGCATCTGGAAGGTGTGCTCGCGCTCGGAGCCCTCCACGCGCAGCGCGTAGCGGCCCTGCGGGTGCAAGAGGAAGTACTGGAAGCAGACGCGCAGCCCCGCGACGTCCACCACCTCGGGGTCGAGCGTAAGCTCCCGGCGCGCTTCGCTGTTCGAACCCTCGCGGGACAGCCGGCGCAGGAGGAACGGCGGCGGCGCCTCCTCGCCGGGCTTCCCCACGTGCACGAGCACGCACTTGAAGGGGTCCACCGGGAAGGCCGTGAGCAACTCGGGCGTGAAGGCCGGCAGGCGCGAGACGACGTCCGCGAAGCGAGCGAGGAACAGCGCCCGCGCCCGCTCCCGCTGTGACGGGTCCGGCATCATGAAGAGCAGGTCGCTGCCGCTGAGGACCTCGAAGCGGCGCCACGTCTCCCGCGTCTCCGCGTCCACCGGCTCCGGGACGTGGGCCTCCGCGAGCTTGATCAGCGCGTACATCCAGCAGTTGCCCGGCGTCAGCCAGTGCTCGCTGTAGAAGTCGCGCCCCCACGTCGAATAGTAGAGCCGCGGCAGCGACGGCACGGGCGTCGGCGACGACACGGTGAGGGCCGGCTCACGGGGCACGGCGGGCTGCATCACGCCGTCGAGCCACTCGATGCCCTCGTGCCACCAGTGGCCGAACAGCTCCGTGTCGAAGGCCAGCACGAACGTCTGCCCGTCCTGCACGAGCGAGCGGCGGGACTCCAGCAGGTCCCAGAACGCGCGCACGTGGTGGGGCACCTGGGCGCGGGCGGCCTCGCCGTCGTAGAGCCCCTTCTCGCCCAGCCCCACCTTCTGGCCGCTGACCGCGTGGTACTTGAGGCCCGTCCAAACGTGCCCCCGCTTGTTCGCGGGCACGGGCACGCCCAGCTCGTCGAAGTACTCGGGCCGGACGTCGAAGCCCACGTCGCGGAAGAACTCGCGGTAGACAGGATGGGCCGGGAACGTGGAGTCGGGCGACTTCCACAGGTGCAAGCCGATGCGGTAGTCGTGGACGAGCACCTCCAGGCCCTCGTGGCGGAACACCCCGCTCGGGTCCTGGGGCTGGGACGCGCCAATGCCATTCAGGCTGAGCGCGGTGCGGCGGATGCCATGGCGCGTGAGCACGCGCTCGAGCCCTGGTTGGAAGGCGCACTCGGGCAGCCAGAAGCCGTCCGGCTCGCGGCCGAAGACGTCCTGGAACGACTCCACGCCCCGCGCCACCAGCCGGTCCGCGATGGCGGGCTCGAAGAAGGGCAGGAAGTTGTGCTGCGGCGAGGACGTCCACAGCTGCACGCCCGGCAGCCGCGAGCGCCCCAGCCAGGCGAACACGTCGCGCAGGCTGTGCTCCCGCAGGAACGCCAGGCTGTCCTCCACGCGCCGCAGGTACATGCCCGCGGTGTGGTGCACCCGGGCGAGCGCCTCGTCGGAGAGGGATTGCGGGAACTTCTCGTAGCGGTTGTAGAGCTCCAACCGCGACGTGCGCTCCAGCTCGCGCGTGGCGATGCGCCCGAGCAGGCGCAGGTAGCCCGTGTAGCGCTCCTCGCAGGCGATGAGCTGGTCCACGAGGCACGGGGTGAAGGACATCACCAGCGTGCCGGCGAAGCGCCGGGCGTCCCAGCGCTCCAACATCCGGAACAGCGGGATGTATGTCTCCGTCAGCGCTTCGAAGAGCCAGTTCTCGGGCTCATCGAAGAGGGGTCCCTCGCCCAACACCTGCGGCATGTGGGTGTTGAGGATCAGCGTGAGGCGGGTATTCATGGTGGGACCGCGAGACGGCGGAAGCGGGGGTGCGAGAGGGGCGGAAGGCTAGGATCTGCCGCCGCTGCAGTCCTCGTAGGGGGACGTGGCGCCGTCCTCCGAGCATACCCGGTGGGCCGAGTTGTAGAGGTCCTGCCACACGGTCCCCGGCCCCGACGCGACGAGCGTGTACGTGGTGGAAGAGAAGTTCGACGTGGCGAAGCCCGCGACGTCCGGCCCTCCGTTCACCTGTTCCAGCAGCTCCGAGACATCCTTGCGCGTGTAACGCATTCATGACCTCCGTACGACGGGTGAGGGATTGCGGCGCTAGTAGCAGTGGAAGGTGGAGGCATCCTCGGCGGTGACGTGGCCTCCGTCCTCGCAGACCCAGCGGGTGCCGTAGGTGTCCTGCCACACCACTCCGCCGCCGAACGAAGAAACGAGCGTCCAGTAGGAGCCGCCAAAGTTCGACGTGGAGAAGCCCGTGACATCCGGGCCGCCCTTGACCGAGTCCAACAACTCGCTGACGTTCTTGCGCGTGTATCGCATGGGGAACTCCGTGTGCTGCACGTATGGGATGGGATGGCGAGGGCGCTAGCAGCTGCCCCCCGCGTCCTCGCTGGGGATCTGGCCACTGTCCTCGCAGAGCCTGTGGTTGGCGTAGTAGATGTCCTGCCAGATCATCGCGCCCGCGGAGGGGACCAGGCTGTACGTGTAGCCACCAATGTTCGACGTGGCGAAGCCCGTGACGTCGGGGCTGCCCTGAACCGTGTCGAGCAGCTCGGAGATGTTCTTGCGCGTGTATCGCATGGGGGCTCTCGGGGGGATGAGGGGGGAGCGCGAAAATCGGAATCCTAGAAAAGGTCGCCGGAGGGGGCAAGCCGGTGACCGGGCGGAATGGAGGAAGCCCGGCAACCCCTGGAGATTGCCGGGCCAGCGCGGGCGCTACTTCGCGCCCATCCACGCGCCCCATCGCACAATCCGTGTGCCACCCTCGGACTCGAGCTTGCCTCCGGCCACCACACGCTCGGTGCTGCTGGAGAGCGGCTGGAAGCGCGCCTCGTAGGGCAGGCCCACGAGCGCCGGGGTCCACGGGTCGGCCGCGTAGGTCTCGGCGAAGACGCGCTGGGTGCCCTCCACGTCCTCGCGGCTCTGGAGGGTGAGGGCGGGCACGGCGCGGTCCTGCACGGTGAAGGTGCCCCGGGTGCCGGGCGCGGCGGCGGAGGGCCCGGGCGCCGAGGCGAGCGCCTCCCACGGCAGGCCCATCAACACCTCCTCGAGGGCCTCCGGCTCGGCCTCGGAGAAGTCGGAGCAGGGGGCGACGTCGGTGTCGGGGTTGACGGGGCCCTCGGTGCGCAGGAGGTACCCGCGCTCGGCGGCGAAGCACACGCGCTGCACGCCAGGGGCGGGGCCCACGTCCACGCGCCGCTCGTAGTACGCACCCGCGCCCAGGGGCCGGTCCAGCGCGGGCACGGGGGCGCTGGCACCCTCCGAGCCCTCGCGGAACTCGCGCAGCTTCAGGCTGAAGCCGCCCGGGATGTGGAAGCCGGCCGTCTCCGTGCTCGCGTCAATCAGGCCGTGCGTGAGGTAGAGCGGGCCCGGCGTATTGGCATACACGCGCGTGCGCAGGGGGCCGTCCACGGGGCGCTGATCGCTCACGTAGCGCAGGGCCTCCCAGGTGCGACCCGCGCTGGAGGGAAGCTCCGCCGTGGCCTCGCCCCCGTGGGGCACGTCGATGGGGCGCGTCGTGTCCGCGCGCACGGGGACGAGCAGGTCCTGCGCCAGCCGCGTCTGGGCCAGGGGCTTGCCGGCCGCATCCGTATACGCCACGCGCACCCAGACCCACGGCTGCTGCACGGCGACCACCTCCAGCGTCAGCAGCCCCTCCACGGTGCGCGCGGTGCCGCCGCCGCGGGGCTCGGTGCCCTGCGTCGCGGAGAAGGTGTAGGTGACGCGGTCGCCCACCCGGGCGCGCTTCCACGCGTCAGCGTCCTGCACGGGCGCGGGCTTCTGGACCTGCGTGTCCGAAGGAGAGGGGCCCCGCGATTTCGCGCTCTCGCAGCCAGGGAGGAACGACAAGGCCGCGCCCAGCAGCGCGGCGAGGGGGAGGGGGGAGTGGCGCATTGGCATGGAGGAAGGGATACACCGGGAGTGCATCCACGGGGTCCGCTGGCCCACCGCGTTGATCGCGGATGGCGGCTCCGGAGCGGGTGACCGATTCAAGGACACCCCTGTCCTGAAATCGGGGTGTCTGCCCATGGGGGGTAAAATCACTGGCGGGACAGCAGGTTAGACTTCCGAGTGTCACGTTCCTTTACAGGACTCCCATTTTCGCATGGTGTGTTGTGGCTCCAGTTAATTCAACAATTGCCAGCTATTCCCCTCTGGAGGGCGGGATGGCCCGACAGTTGCTCAGTGGCCGGGCACGCGGACCGCGGCTGACGGCAAGGTCAGGCGGCGGCGTATCCCCCGACTCAGTGGAGAAAAGACATGTTCAAGAAAGCGGCAGTCCTGGTTGCGAGCTGTGGCGCGTTGCTGTCCGGCTGCGGTAGCGACCCGCAGATCGAGAACCAGGAGATCGTCTCCAACCTGATCGAGGCCGGCTTCCCCGAGAACGACATCATGGTCGTCGACGGTGACGTCTATGTGGGCCGCGACGCCCTCGTGACGCTCGAGGCGTCCCGCGAGATGCTCCAGACGGACAAGGGGACCCAGGAGCAGTACCGCACGACGAATCTCGTCAGCTCCACCAAGACGAAGATCTGCATCAACCCCACCTCCACGTTCAACACCTACACCCGCCTGAGCCAGGGCCTCGACCTGGCCATCGCGAACTACAACGGCCTGGGGCTCACCTTCAGCATGGCGCGTGGCCCCACCACGGGCTGCAGCGCGAACATCACGGCGACCATCACGTCGGGCGCCGGCGGCTCGTCGGGCTTCCCCTCGGGCGGCAACCCCTACGGCACCATCAACATCGGCACCGACCTGCAGAGCTACAGCGTTGACGTGAACGAGCACGTCATCACCCACGAGATCGGTCACACGATCGGCTTCCGCCACTCGGACTACTACAACCGGTCCATCAGCTGCGGCGGCGCGGCCACCAACGAGGGTCCGTCCACCGTGGGCGCCATCCTCATCTCCGGCACGCCGAGCACGGCCACCGTGGGCGGGTCGATCATGAACTCCTGCTTCCGTTCGACCGAGTCCGGCGAGTGGACCAGCTCTGACCGCACCGCGCTGACCACCATCTACTAAGTCATGGCAACCCGGCCCCCAGCTCCATTCCTGACGCTGTGGGGCCGCATCCTCGCGGGCACCGTGCTCCTGGGCCTTGCGGCCTGTGGCAAGACGGTGCCCGCGGTGGTGCCCGAGGATCCGCCCGTCTGTGGGACTCCGACGGTGCCGGAGGTGGGCAGCCAGTCGCAGTGCGGACCCACCCCTGATTTCACACCCGTCAACAGCTACCAGGGCGCGCTGGTGGACGCCGTCCAGGTCAGCGAAGACGCCGTCGTGCTCATCGAAGGACGCTGCACCGGAACGCTGATTGAAGCGAGCGCGGGACCGGTGGTGGTGACCGCGGGGCACTGTGTCGGCGTGGGAGACCGGGTGCTGCTGGTCTTCAACTTCGAGGACGCGCCTGACGGGGACCCGCTGGTCACCGAGGGCACGGTCATCGAGCAGGCGCTCGAACCGGACTATGCGCTCATCACGCTGGACAAGCTGCCCGCGGTGACGCCGGTGCTGCTGTCAACCGTGGCGAGCGAGCAGCTGGCCATCATCCAGCACCCCCGGGGAAAGCCCAAGGTCGTCGCCGAAGGCAGGTACCTGGATTCCTGTAATCGGCTTGTCTATTACTCGGACCTGGACACCCTGGTGGGGAGCTCCGGCGCGGGCGTGCTGAACCGCCAGGGACACCTGCTGGGCATCCACACCGACGGCGACTGCGACGAAACCGGCCGAGGGTCCAACCGGGGCTGGACCGTGGATGCGATTGTCGAAGCGTCCGAGTATCTGCAGCCCGCTGACATCGTCGAACGCTGAGGGAATCCCCATGTTCAAGAGAGCGGCAGTCCTCGCGGTGAGCTGTGGCGCGTTCCTGGCGGGCTGCGGGACCGACCCGCAACTCGAGAACGAGGAGATCGTCTCCAACCTGGTCGAGGCCGGCTTTCGAGCCGAGGACATCCGGGTCGTCGAGGAGGCCGTGTACGTGGGGAACGACGCGCACGTGTCCCTCACGGCGTCCCGCGAGATGCTCCAGTCCGGCGAGGGGAGCCAGGAGCAGTACCGGACGACCAATCTCGTCAGCACCAGCGTGGTGACGAAGATCTGCATCAACCCCACGGCCACGTTCAACAGCTACAGCGTGCTCAGCCAGGGGCTCAACCTGGCCATCGCGAATTACAATGCCCTGGGGCTCTGCTTCACCATGGCGAGGGGACCGACCACCGGCTGCAGCGCGAACATCACCGCGGCGACCATTCCCGGCATCAGCGGCTCGTCCGGGTTCCCCTCGGGTGGGCGTCCCTATGGGACCATCAACATCGGCACCGGGTTGCAGGCCTCCGGCGTCGACATGGCCGAGTACGTCATCACCCACGAGCTGGGCCACGCGCTCGGCCTGCGTCACTCGGACTTCTACTCTCACATCAGCTGCGCCTCCGCCGGGAACGAAGGCACCGCGGGCATTGGCGCCATCCTCATCCCCGGGACGCCGAGCACGGCCACGGTGGGCGGCTCGATCATGAACTCCTGCCCCCGGGCGACCGAGACCGGCGAGTTCACCAGCACGGATATCATCGCGTTGAACGCCCTCTACAAGTGCTGAGCACGGGAGGTTGAGGGGGACCCGTTCGGGGAGGAGTTGGCTGGAAAGGACTTGCTCCTGGATGGCCCGTGCGTGACGTTCGGATGGCCATGAACGACAGCACCCTTCTGGAACGCTTCTCACGAGGTGAGCTGAGCGAGTTCCCCCACCTCGACCATGTGCGCGTCGTCTACCTCCACACCCGCAGGGTCGGGAGGGATGCCGCCGTCGAGTTCGCCCGCGATGGACTGCAGCGCCTGACCCGTCAGCTCGGAGTGCCGGAGAAGTACCATGAGACCGTGACGGTCGCGTGGGCCCGACTCGTCGGCGAGAGGGCGGAGACCGGGCCGGGCCAGGACTTCGCCGAGTTCCTCGAACACAACCCCCAGTTCCATCGCAAGGACCTCCTCGAGGATTACTACTCACGCGAGGTCCTCTTCGGAGCCGCTGCGCGGGCCCGGTTCGTCGAACCCGACCTGAGGCCGCTTCCGTGACCGGGCCTGCCGCCCGATGAAGTACACGTTTGTCTTTACCGCCGCGACGGTGCTCCTCGGCTTCCTGGCCCAACGCCTCCAGGGCGCCGCGTGGCTCCTGCTGTGGCCCGCGGCGAGCTTCGCCCTCGTGGCGCTCGCCTACGCAGGCGTCGGTCCTCGCGTCTTCGGGAAACAGCCGGATGGACGGATGCGGCCCGGTGCGGTGCTCGCGCTCCTGCCCTACCTCCTGCTCACGTGGACCACCTGGCACCTGGCACGCCGGTTCTCGCGCGAGCGGCCACACGATGAAGTGGTGCCGGGGCTGCGGCTGGGACGCCGGTTGCTGCCGGGCGAGCTCCCCGCCGGAGTCACAGCCGTGCTCGACCTGACCTCCGAGTTCGCCGAGCCCGTGGGGATCCGGCAGTCCTGCCGTTACGTCTCCCTGCCCATCCTGGATGCCTCGACGCTGCCAGTGGAGCGCGTGGCCCCGGTCCTCCGCGAGTTGGTCACGCTGACCGGCACCGTGTACGTCCACTGTGCCCAGGGGCACGGGCGCACCGGGATGATCGCTGCCGCGCTGCTCGTCGCGCGAGGGGAGGCACTGGACGCGCGGACGGCCCTGGATTGGATCCAACGCGTACGTCCCGCGGTGCGCCTCTCCGCCACGCAGGCGCTCGCGCTCGACGCACTGGCTGCTGAGCTCCAGCCGCGCACGGTCCGCGAGTAGGCGGCAAAGGAGAAGCGAGACCCGGCCGCGATGCCGGGCCCCGCTGGAAGCCAGGACGACTCAGCTCTCGACAGACGCGGTCTGCTCCGCGTCCGGGTGCGCGTCACTGCAGACAGGCGCGGTGGCCTCCCCCTCCGAAACGGAGGCGGTCGTGACCTGCGGCCCGGGGGCCGGCGCGAAGCAGTAGCCCGCGTCCTCACACGTGGTGCGATGGGTCCCCTCGTAACAGGGCCCACTGCAGTCATCGATACAGACATCGTAGCACTGCGGCGGATAGGCAAAGGCCGCGGCGGGGGCCACGGCAAGGGCAGCGGCAACGGACATCAGGGACTTCTTCAGCGCATTCATTGAAGCTCCTTCGGGGGAGAGGAACCCTGCCCGGCCGAACCAGGGCACTCTTGAATAAACATTGTTTCAGTGGGGCCATGACAGGCTTTGAGGCCAGCGGTGTCCGTTAGTGGACGCCTCTCCAGCGATGCTTCATGAGATGAGCCATTTCGCCAGGTGAGGATTCTTCCGCCGGCAAAAGACAGATGCTTGGGTCCCGGCAACCCCTGCCTTGTCCCTGCCAACACTGACGCTGGCTTTGAGCCTCGCCGGACGGACTCAATCCCGGGGCGCGTACGACCGGGTCACTTGCGGCCCGTCTCGGCGTCACGTCGGCTCGGAATCCCATCGAGCCAGGTGCCTCTCCGGCGCATGAGCACCGTGGGAAGCTTCCTCAAGGCCCAGACAACGGAGCTCTCGACCTGTACCGCGTCTTCGAACGGGAGGCGACGGGCGTATTTCACCTTGTCCTTCCACAGCATCATCGCCTGTTGAGCGGCCTCATCCTCAGGCCCCCAGACGTAGCAATCCGTCGTCGACCCGAACCAGCAGAGGCGGCGTTCGAATCGCAATCCGCGGAGGAAGGTCCTCTCGGAAGACCCAGGAGAGGTGCGTTGGATCCCCGTCTCGGGCCAGCGAATCACGCAAGGGCACCAAGGCTTCTTTGAACGGTGGGATTCCATCCATGCGCGCAATCTAGCGTTTGCTGGCGGCGCAAGGCCTCCCGTCGCCAGCGTAGACTGCGCGGATGTCAGGACACGCCACCATCCAGGTCTCGTTCATCGATGCGGAGACGAACCGCCCTCTCGGCGAGGTGAAGCTCCCCGTCGAGAATCTCCCCGCGAGCTTCGAGGCCGCGACGAAGCTCGAACTGGGCGGCCGGTCCTACGAGGTCGTCTCCGCCGCGCCCATGACGGCCCGGGAGTTCCAGGCGACGGGCACCCTGCGGCTCGAGCTGCGGGAGGTGAAGGTGGCCATGGTGGACCCCAAAGCCCTTCTCTATTCGCTGCCCACGATCCACGGAGACCTGCCGGCCACCTCGGAGGGTTCCACGAAGCAGGGCCGGCAGGTGCTGGAGCTCCACGAGGATGACTGGCGGCAGGTGGAGTTCGTGGCGCTCACGCTTCAGGCCCCCGTCGAAGCGGAGCTGGAAGCCATCCAGCGGATCCATACCGGGCATCGCAAGGGTCCCGGATTCGACGCGCTCCACATTCGCGGGGGCGTGCCGTCCCCCTTGGAAGGGGTGCGACTCACGCTCGCGGACCTCCGGGGTGCGCTGGATGAGGCGGCCGCGTGGCAGGACGGCCTTTCGTTCCGAGGTGTCGCGGGGCTCGTCGCGGGCGGCTTCGCGGTCCAACTGTCCTCCGCCCTGTGGCTCTACGGCACCGAGCACGCGGGACACGTCACCGCGCTGGGCCTCCATCGAACTGGCGCCAGTGCCAACCACGAAAGGGTTGCCCGCATGCTCGCGGCCCTCGCTGCCCGGTATCAGCTGTGCCTCGTCGACTGGTGCCGGGCCGCCCAGGTTCCGCCCTCCACCCAGCGCTTTCACGACTGGTTTGCCGGGCGGGACTGAGCCCGTCGCCCGGTCGGCCTGGGTCGCTCCAGCGCCGTCAATCACGTGAGCGTCTCTGCCTTGACAAACGGAACAGTGATCCGTATTCCATGGACTGGAAGCGGAACGTTGTTCCGAATGCGCCAGGGGAACCTCATGAGCAACCGAGACTTTTCAGACAAGGTCGTTGTTGTCACCGGAGCGAGCGGGGGTGTCGGAGCCGCCGCCGCCGAGGAACTCGCGCGACGTGGGGCATCGGTCGTGCTGGCCGCGCGCCGCGCCGGCCCCCTCGGCGAAGTGGCCCGTCGCTGTGGGAACCAGGCCCACGCCGTCGTCGCCGACGTGACGAAGCGCGACGACGTGCAGCGCATCTTCGACGAGGCCATCGCGAAGTTCGGTCGCGTCGACATCTGGATCAACAACGTGGGTCGAGGCATCGGCCGACCCCTGCTGGAGATCACCGACGACGATGTCGACGCGATGATCCGCGACAACCTGAAGTCGGTGCTCTACGGCATGCAGGTCGTGACGCCGCACCTCCAGGCTCGCGGCACGGGCGCGATCGTGAACGTGTCGTCGCTCCTCGGCCGCGTCGCGCTCCCTCCGCGCGCTGCCTACGCTGCGTCAAAAGCAGCGATGATGTCGCTCTCGGAGGCGTTCCGCATCGAGCTGGCGGGCTCGCACCCCCAGCTCCGCGTGGTGGTCGTCTACCCCGGCCGGATCGCGACCGACTTCGGTCAGAACGCGCTGGGGCAGCGCATGGGGGATAGCGGCAAGCTTCCCGCTGAGGTCCTCGCCGCCATCGGAGGCGCGACGCAGACGGCGGAGGAGGTCGCGCATGTGCTGTGCGACGCAGCCCTGAGCGGCCGCGGGGACGTCTATACGCAGCCGAACGCGTTCGCTGGCGTGCGGGCGTACCTGGAGAAGCAGCCGGGCTGAGGTTGAACGCTGGTGCGGCGACGCGCGTGTTCGTCGTCGCTGGTCAGCGCGAGCGGCGTTGCCCCTTCGGAGCGGGACCCGCCCCGGGTGCGCCGTAGCGCAGTCCGTCGATCAGCAGGTCCACCATGCGTCGGCTGTGGAGCGCTTCGGCCTCGTCGGTGGCGATGGAGAGGTTGGCGACTGCGCGCAACAGTTCGCCCGGCTTGACGTCGTCGCGGATCTGACCGGCTGTCACCGCGGCGTCGAGCAGCGATTGAAGGGCGGGCTCGAGGTTCTGCTGGAAGTACCCAGGCAGCGCATCGAAAGCCGAGTCGCCGGAGTGCAGGGCCGCGGCGAGCCCGCGCTTGGTCGCGATGAAACCGGTGTATCGCCGCAGCCACCGTGCCAGCGCTTCGCCCGGCTCGTGCTCGCGCGCCAGTGCGGGAGCGGCGGCCGCGCAGGCGTCGACCTCACGCCGGAACACGGCCGCGACCAGGTCGGAGCGCTGCGGGAAGTGACGGTAGACGGTCGCGACACCGACACCTGCCCGCGCGGCGATCTCACGCACGGGCGCATCCACACCGGAGACGCTGAAGACGGCCTTGGCCGCCTCAAGCAGCGCGTCGAGGTTGCGCTGGGCGTCGGCGCGCACGCTGCGTGCCGCAGGCGCATTGGGCTTCTTGGCTCTCACGGATGGTTTCATGTCGTCCAGCAGCGCTGACAGTGTAGTGCCAGGTCACGCTGGAGCACCAGCGGATCACGCCGTTCGTGCTCAGGGCCTTGAGCGCAGCTCGCTCGACGAGCGGTCGTCGCTGGCGCCAGCACGAACGACTTCAAGCTGGCGCGCTCCACGCTTGAATCCATTACAGGCGCGGCACCTGTTGCAACACTTCCGTCGGCTGCTGACACACCTTCGGCGTGTACGCCTGAGTGAGGTGTTCACGCTGGCTTGAGGGTCTTGGCGTACGTGACGGGAGGCCTCGCGACGGGCGATGACGCCCGACGACATTGCACTTCGAGAGGAGTGGTTGAGCGCGCTCAAGCAGGGGCGGAGTCCCTTCAACGCGGATCTGCATGCCAGCGGAAATTCCAGCGGACGCGTCCCCGGAAGCCCCCCGCCAAAGAAAGGGACGCGGCCAGCGTCTTGAGCACGGCAACAGGCAATAAGGAGACGTCCATGTTCAAGGCTACTGCAAGGCTCGTGGGGCTGGTGTCGCTGTTCTTCGTGATGGGCAATGCGGAGGCGTCCATCCACAAGAAGATCATCCACATGACGGTCTACAGCGAGACGGGGGAAAGCGCCGTCGTTCGCGCCGTGGAGGGCCAGGCGATCAGCGCCACCCATGAGACGCTGAAACTCTCCTACCGCATCGTCCCGGAAGTCATCGGGCCGGAGACGGTCCGCTACAAGGTCTACAACGCCTATGACGTGGACTCGGCCGCCCCCATCGAGGTCATCGAGGCGCAAGCCGACGGTCAGCTGCACCGCGGTTTCCGCGCCTCCTTCAACGTGGCGGTGACGACCATCGAGGAGCGCGCCCTGGACGTCAATCCGCTGGCCGCCCCGGAGCCCTCCGAACAGGGCATCACCTGCTGTGTGACGTGCGGGAGGTGGCAGTACTGCTGCACGCCCAGCCCTGGTTATTGCTGCACCATCTCCACGTCCTGCGGCCTCGGTTGTAGGGTCTGCAAGCGATGACCGTTGACAGAAGACCCCTTGCGACACTCGTGTGAGCAGCCTGCGCACTGTGCCCGCGCGCCCGTCCTCCGCCGTGGGTCGTGGGGCCGCAGTCAGGATTCGGGCGTGGGCGCTTGAGGATCCGTGGGAGCTGCTTCCCCGGTCTCCGTCTTCTCCGGGACCGGGCGCATCACGATGGCGGCCCACAGTGCCAGGTGCCAGGGCAGCAGCAGGAGGCTGCCGGGGCCCAAGGAGGCCGTGCCCGCGAGGCTCGCCAGTCCCCATCCGGCGAACAGCAACCACAGCCCCACCGCGCCAATGACTTGCAGCCATCGCTTCCCCAGGGTGTGGCCAAGGAAGGAGCACAGCGCGGGAAGCCACACCCCCACCATCCCGAGGATGAGGGATTGCTCCAGTGGGGAGTCCCAGTCGATCCGCCTGGCGCCGGTGAACGTCGCGACCAGGCTGAAGAGGCCCGTCTGGTACAGCGAGGACAGCAACGTGACGACGACGCTTCCTGCCCCGGGGCCCGGTCCCGGACGTGTGCTGTCGTCGACGGGGGGCGCGGATGGGTACGACTCCACCATGTCGGGCGGCAGCTCCAGCGCGTACGGATACCCCAGGGCCAGCAGGGCGGCCTTGGCCGCCTGACGCACCGTCGTCCAGTTCTCCCCCCGGTACTTGCCCACGGGATTGTCGCGCGACATCAATCCCAGCAGCAGGTCCGCCCGCTCCCGGAGCGACTCGTCCGCGGTGGGAGCACGGCCCATCGCCGCGATGAGCGCGTCGATGTCCGCACGCACCATCCCAGGTGATTTCACCTGGGCCAGCAGGGCCGTGAGCGGGGGAAATGCCTCCGCCGTCTCCGCGGCCACGGGCTCGGGCTCGGGCGCGTTCTGGAAGGCCACAAGATTCGCGACTTCGCCCTTTGGGACTCCGGCGACTGGCGCTGCCTCCAGACCTTCGTCGGGCACGGCGAGCCGGTAGGCACCGCCGCCTTCGTCGCGGATGAACGCATTGTCTCCATCAGCTGCGACAGCACCGTGCAACTGTGGAACGCGTGGACCGGCGAGCACCTGCGCACGCTCGAGACCGCGCCGCTCTACGCGCTCGCCGAGAGCACGGTGCGCGGCGACGTCGCTCCATTCGACCGAGTGTCTCGCCGTCTACGACCTGGGGCACGCCAACATCGGGGGGGCTGCTCGTGCACGACGGAGCGCTCTACGTGACCTGCCAGCGAGAGCTTCAGGTGATTCCCCTGGCGGGTTGAACCCTGAGGCATGTGTTTCATGTCGCAGGCATCATGAACGTCAACTTCCGACTGCCCTGCTGGTAGGTCATCCGCGTGCGACCGGCTCCCGCGGGCTTTTGTGTGGTGGGTGGCCCCTGCCAGGTCTCGCCCCGCAGGATGTGGCTCAACGTGTCGAGCTCGGGCTCGACAGCCTTCGCCCTGGCAACGAGCATCAACGCGGCTTCCACCGGAAAGTGGGCCCGGTGGGTCCGGAGCATGGCGCCCAACGCCAGCCCGGCCAGCGCGGCGCCCGTCTCCGACGCAACGTTCGCGGAGGACTCCGCCGGGAAGAAACGAACGGCGTTCGGCTGAATCACCACTGCACCGGGCTGCACGTGGAGTCCGGACACGAGCCACGCCGAGCCTACCTGGAAGGCCGCGGTTGAAGTCGTCGCGGCAGGCGGTGTCCAGTGCTGGAGCAGGACCAGCCCACCCCAGAGCTGCTTGTACTTCCACAGCAGTGGCATCGAAATCTTCTGCGCGCCCCGCAGACGCACGCTCTTGAATCGCGTCCCGATGCTGATCTCCAACGTCCGCAGCGCCTCACGGGGAACGATGACCGTCTTGCCCAGATTCGGCTTCCAGATGAGGCGGTGGCTCGTGAGCAGGAACTTTCCGGACCGTCCCCAGATGAACCAGACCGCCAACAGTGGAACCACCACGGTCGGCAGCAGCATCAAGGACAACATGACCGTGGCGAAATACGCCATGAACCACGGGCCACCGGTCGCAAGCACCTGCTCGCCTTCCTCGGTTGGGAGGCTCTCGGCCCAGGCGGGCCAGCTGGGCGTTGGGGATGAAGGGAGCATGGCGCGGACCGAAACGCACGCCTGCTGCGAAGTCAAGCCGGCGCGGAGGTGAGCGACCCATTGTGGCTCTCGGCTCCCTTCCTCCATGCACGCTTACGGGTGGGCGGCGACCTGGCTGGCAATCCAGGTGGCCACGCCAGCGTCGGTCCTTGAAATGAGGCTCTCGCCATTGGGACCGCGCGCATTGACGCCGATGAGGTAGTGCGTCATTCCCGTGGTTGGGCTCAGGAATGCCGGACCGCCTTCATCGCCCACCTCGAACAGCACCGGTGAGACGGCGTACGTGTCGACGTACCCGGCGGGCGGCGTCCCGTTGAAGTTCGAGACCGGGCCTTTGAACAACTGGCCCGTGGTGCCCGCGCCGACGTTGACACACGTGCTGCCTCCATACTGCGCGTTGTTCGGCAGGACGTAAGGGGAGTAGGGCAGGTTGATGCCCGGCAGGGTCGGATCGGTGAAGAGAAGCCCCACGTTGTTGCCTCCCGGGTACACCGCGGCGCTCCAGGCATCGAAGACATTGTTGGCGGCGGTGTAGTTCGATGAAGCGCCCGCTGCCGGACGGCACCACGCACCTGCTCTTCACCGGGTTGGAGTTGCTGCGTCGCCTGGCGTCCCTGGTGCCTGGTGCCTCGGGCAAACCTCACGAGGTTCCACGGCGTCTTCGCTCCAGGTGCTCCAGGGCGGGATGTGGAATACGCCGGTCAGGCGTCCACGGAGGCGGCATGTCCGCCTTCTACCGCACTCGAGCGGCCGAACAGTGAGCACAGCGCGGCCCGGGCCGCGTGACGCACCTGGGGCCGCGGTCAGGATTCAGGCGTGGGCGCTGGAGGATCCGTGGGAACTGCTTCCCCGGTCTCCGTCTTCTCCGGGACCGGGCGCATCACGATGGCGGCCCACAGTGCCAGGTGCCAGGGCAGCAGCAGGAGGCTGCCGGGGCCCAAGGAGGCCGTGCCCGCGAGGCTCGCCAGTCCCCATCCGGCGAACAGCAACCACAGCCCCACCGCGCCAATGACTTGCAGCCATCGCTTCCCCAGGCTGTGGCCAAGGAAGGAGCACAGCGCGGGAAGCCACACCCCCACCATCCCGAGGATGAGGGATTGCTCCAGTGGGGAGTCCCAGTCGATCCGCCTGGCGCCGGTGAACGTCACGAGCAGGCTGAAGAGGCCCGTCTGGTACAGCGAGGACAGCAACGTGACGACGACGCTTCCTGCACCGGGGCCCGGTCCCGGACGTGTGCTGTCGTCGACGGGGGGCGCGGATGGGTACGACTCCACCATTTCGGGCGGCAGCTCCAGCGCGTACGGATACCCCAGGGCCAGCAGGGCGGCCTTGGCCGCCTGACGCACCGTCGTCCAGTTCTCCCCCCGGTACTTGCCCACGGGATTGTCGCGCGACATCAATCCCAGCAGCAGGTCCGCCCGCTCCCGGAGCGACTCGTCCGCGGTGGGAGCACGGCCCATCGCCGCGATGAGCGCGTCGATGTCCGCGCGCACCATCCCAGGTGATTTCACCTGGGCCAGCAGGGCCGCGAGTGGGGGAAACGCCTCCGCCGTCTCCGCGGCCACGGGCTCGGGCGCGTCGGTCGTCTCGTCGGCGGTGGGTGGCGCGGGGCGGTGGGCTTGCTGGGACATGGGGCACTCCTGCCGACAGTCATCCCCCTGCCGGCCACCCGGTGGCAAGGGGTGGGGCCGTCGTCTGGAGGGCATCGGATGCAGGGTGTGCCGGGAGCGGGACTCGAACCCGCAGGCAGGGAGATGGGAAACCCTTGATCAGGACGCGCAGTTACCCGCTTCTAGCGCAGCGCCGCGAGGGCAGCGCCGACCTTCGCCACCGTCACCGACACGGGCGTCGTCACCTCTGGAGCGAAGATGGCCACGCGGAGCTCCTCGAAGGCCCACCGCAGCTCCTGCGCCGCCTCCTGGTCACGCACGGTGGCGCACCTGGCGAGGAAGGCCTCCCACAGGGGGGTGAAGGGCGCGGCCTTCCCTGCGTCCTTGGCGGGGTTCGCCACCGCACGCGACAGCCGTGCCTGGGCCGCGCGGAGGTAGCGCGAGTAGTTCAGCAGGCGCATCAAGGGGATCCACTCGATGAGCTTCGCGGGGAACAGCTGCCCGAGCTGCGAGCGGATGTCCCGCACGGCCGCCGCGCCGCTCGGTCCCTTGGATGCTGCCTTGAGTGCAGCGAGCGTCTCCGCGAGCTCCGCGGAGGTGACGACGACGGCGTTCGCCCAGTCCCGGGCCGCCTGCTCGATGCGCGGTGAGCCCTCCTGGACCAGGGCCTCGAAGGCCGCCTTCGTGCGGGGCAGCGGCGCACCCGGTGCGAGCTTGAACGCATCGTCGACGCTGCGTGCGAGGACGAGCGCCCGGAAGGCATCGGCCTGGCCCCGCGCGGGCGGCGCGCCGTCCAGGGACGGGAAGGGCAGCGGCATGCGCGCGGCGCTGACGGCCACGTGTCCGCGCGCGGCGAGCATCAGGAGCCGGCGGACCCCCGTGCGCGTGGCCGCGTCGGCAGCGGAGGAGGTCTCGAGCAGCACCAGGTCCACGGCAGCGCCCCGGTCGACGAGCGCGGGGTAGCTGCGCACCTCGAGCCCGCCGACCCGCCGGGTGACCACGGGGGGCAGCTCGCCGAAGGTCCAGGCGGTCAGCCCCTTGCGCTCCCAGTCCGAAGTCGGTGCCACGCTGCGCAGCGCCGCCCGTGCACGTCCCCCGTGCTGCTCCAGCAGCGCGTCGGCGTCGCGGCTGCGCGCGAGCTCCTTTCCCCGCTCGTCGAGTACCCGGAGCGTGATGCGCAGGTACGGCGCCACGACATCCGCCCGGAAGGACTCCTCGGGCACGTCCACGCCGCACAGCCGGGACACCGCACGCGCGAGCGCTGGGAGCATCGGCCCGCGGAAGGGCACCAGTTCCTTCTCGAGACGGTCGACCAGGTCCGGCAATGGTCCCAGCTGTTTGCGTTGCGCGCGGGGGACCTGCTCGAGCAGGGCGGTGAGTTTCTCCCGCTGCCACCCGGGGATGGTCCAGTCGAGCTCACCCGGGACCAGCTGGGCGAGCAGCAGCAGCGGCACGCTCAGGGTGATGCCGTCGTCGTCGGCCGAGGGGTCGAAGGTGTACGTCACCGGCACGGACGCGCCGTGCAGGGTGATGGCATCCGGGTAGTGCGCCGGGGACAGGCCCGGGTCGTGCGAGAGGGCATCCTCCATCGTGAGGATGAGCACGTCGGGGTCGGCCGCCTCGGCCTTGCGGCGCCAGGCCTCGAAGCCCGCTCCGTCCGTCACGTCCGCCGGGACGCGCTCGTCGAAGAACGTCAGCAGCGCCTCGCTGTCGAGCAGCTCGCTGCGCCGGGCCTTGTCCCGCAGGCGCGCCACGCGCTCGAGCACCTCGCGGTTCTCCTCCTGGAACGCCCCCCGGGTGCGGTACTCGCCGCGCACCAGGGCATGCTCGAGGAACATCAGCCGTGCCTCGGCGGGGTCCGTGTTGGCCAGGGGTACGGGGCGCTCCTTGAAGACCTGGAGCCCGAAGAGGGTCGCGTTCTCCTTCACGATGGCGCGCGCGGACTTCTCCGACCAGTGCGGGTCGGAGTAGCTGCGCTTGAGCAGGTGGGGGGCCGCCGCCGCGAGCCACTCCGGGTCGAGCTTCGCCACGGTGCGCGCGAACAGCTGGGACGTCTCCACGAGCTCGAACGCCATCACCCAGGCAGGGGGCTTCTTCCCGAGTGCCGACGAGGGGTGGACCATGAAGCGCGTCTGCTTCGCGCCTGTAAAGTGGCGCTGCTCTGGATTCCACTGGCCGATGCGGGACAGCAGCCCGGTGAGGAGCGCCTGGTGCAGGACTTCCCCGCGCGCCGGGGCGCCCCGGCCCTTGCGCGGCAGGCGCAGCTCGCGGACGGTCTCCTCGAGCTGGCGCTGGACGTCCCGCCACTCGCGCACCCGCAGGAAGGACAGGAAGTTGTCCCGGCACACGCGCCGCAGATGGGACGTCCCCCGGCCCTCGGCCTCGCTCACGAACGCCCACAGCTTGAGCAGCCCCGTGAAGTCCGAGTGCTCGTCACGGAAGCGCCGGTGCAACTCGTCCGCCTTCTGCGCGAGCTCCCGGGGCCGCTCGCGCGGGTCCTGCAGGTTGAGCGCCGCGGCGACGATGAGCACCTCGTCCAGGCACCCGTACTCGGCGCCGGCCAGAATCATCCGCGCGATGCGCGGGTCCACCGGGAAGCGCGCGAGCTGGTGCCCGAGCGGCGTCAAGGTGCGCTCCTTGCCCTCGACGGCCCCGAGCTCCTCGAGCACCCGCCAGCCCTCGGCGATGGCCTTCGGCTGGGGCGGGTCGAGGAAGGGGAAGTCCTCGACGTCACCGAGGCCGAGGGACTTCATCCGCAGGATGACCCCCGCGAGCCCGGTGCGTTTGATCTCCGGGTCGGTGAAGGCGGGCCGCGTGGTGAAGCCTGGCTCGTCGTAGAGGCGCACGCAGATGCCCTCGCGCACGCGGCCGCAGCGCCCCTTGCGCTGGTCGGCGCTGGCCTGGGAGACCGGCTCGATGTGCAGGCGCGTGGTGCCCGAGCGCGGGTCGTAGCGCGACAGGCGCGCCACCCCCGTGTCCACGACGTACACGATGCCGGGGATGGTGACGGACGTCTCCGCGACGTTGGTGGCGAGGATGACCCGGCGCTCGGGGAGGGTGGCGAAGACGCGCGACTGCTCGGAGGCCGACAGGCGCGAATACAGGGGCTGCACCACCGTGCCGCGCAGCTTGCGCGCGTTCAGGGCGTTCTCGGTCTCGCGGATCTCCCGCTCCCCGGGGAGGAACACGAGGACGTCGCCGTCCGGGTCGAGTGAGAGCACGTTCGCCACCGAATCGGCGACGGCGTCGGCGAGCTCGGCGTCCTCGGGGGGCGGCTCGTAGAGCACGTCCACCGGGAAGGTACGGCCCTCCACCTGGATGACCGGAGCCCCGCCGAAGAACTGGGAGAAGCGCTCGGTCTCGATGGTGGCCGAGCTCACCACGACCTTGAGGTCGGGGCGCCTGGGGAGGATGCGCTTGAGCCACCCGAGCAGGAAGTCGATGGTGAGGCTGCGCTCGTGGGCTTCGTCGAGCACGACCGTGTCGTAGCGGCTCAGGAGCGGGTCGCTGTGAATCTGCGCGAGCAGGACCCCGTCGGTCATGAACTTCACGGCCGTCCGCCGGGACGAGCGGTCCTCGAAGCGAATCTGGTAGCCGACGTCCGTGCCCAGCTCCGTGCCGAGCTCGCGAGCCACGCGCGCCGCCACGCTCGTCGCGGCGATGCGCCGGGGCTGGGTGACGGCAATCTGGCGCGGGCGGCCGCGTCCCATGGCGAGCAGGACTTTCGGCAGCTGCGTCGTCTTCCCCGATCCGGTGGCCCCCGCGACAATGACCACCTGATGGGCGGTGATGGCCGCGGTGATGTCCTCCACCCGGCTCGAGATGGGGAGCTCGGGGGGGAAGTGCAGGGT